>JAZSHZ010000295.1:0-10119 GCA_045533555.1 Eubacteriales bacterium | reverse complement strand
CAATTGACGGCGTTCAGTCTGCTATTGCGGCAGCATCAATGACGGATGCTTATGCTGAAGTGAAGTATCTTGCATCATATGATGCACACCCAAACGCAACTGTTGCGGATGCATATGCTGAAAAAGTAAAGCTTACTGCGGGCGAGTATTGGCTCATTGCCGTAGCAAATGAAGGTTCCGTCAATTATGCAACGGAGGAAAGAACCTACGGAACTATTTCAAAGCTTATTTTAACTCCCGATGATCCCGATGCACTTGTAAGCTATTCATACAATCTTACGAAAAAAGCTTATGCTCCGGGAACAACTTCAAGCAGCATAAAGATAACGACAATAACAAGCGAGAATCTCATTGACCGTAAGGTATCTACCGGTACGTGGGCTTATTGCAATATGAAGAATATTCCGGGAAATGGTATGTATGATGACGGTATTCAGTTCTATGCAATGGAAGATAAAATAGGGGAAAACTTCCTCGTTCTTAAAGCAACCGTCGGAAAAAAAGGCTATTATAAGCCGTCGCTTATATTTAATAAAGCGGGATATACGGGTAGAGTCAATGTATATGTTGTTCCTGCTGAATATGCAGACAACAAATGGAAGATGACTTCGGATAATCTTAATATTGCCGAAGTAGTTGCAGATTCGGGTGTCGTAAAAGCTCTTTCGGTTGACACACACAAGAATTCAACTGAAGCTTCTCCTTACTATGGAAGCAACTTCTCCCTCGGTAAGGGTCAAATATATATCATCTTTACGCTCGAAAAGGGTGCAGCTGCAACAAGTGATAAGAGGTATTACGGTTATTTGCAGAGTTTTGATCTCAATGAGCAGGTTAAACCGCCTGAGCTTACCGAAATTGAAGCTGATTTCGGTGAGGTGCGTGTAGGAGACAGGCTTTCTGCTGAAATCAAATGGTTTGACGGTGAAGATGAAATCGCTGAGGTGAATGGCACTGTTGCATATGAAATTTCAGATAATGATAACAATGTTCTCATCGGTTCGAACGACGGAGATATTTATGCAATTGCAGAAGGCGAAGCGAAGATAAAAGTAAGCGGAACGTTTAACGGTGTAACAAAATCCGCTAAAGTTACGATAAACGTATTGCCGTCAGCACCTCTTTCCGGAGTTGATCAAGAATATCTGTTCCACAACGGAGCATATGAGGATTTCTCACAGGCCGGCCTGAATATCGCAGGTGCTAAAGCAAACCGCCTTGTGACTGAAGCTGAATTTATGCAATATGCGATGCGCGATTATGGAACAGATCGTCCGTGGGGAATGGTCTCAGCAAGGCTAACAAGACCTGACTCCAAGAGCACATACCTTGGATCAAATGCAAATTACACAGATCTTTCCGGATATGCAGGTGATTGGGTTGCATATAAGGTTAAAGTTCCGAAGTCTGGTAAATATAATGTCGATGTAAGAGGTTTATCCTACGCAAGTGCCGGACGCGCTGAAGTTTATATGCTTCCTTATTCGTCCGATATGACTTTCTCGAGTATTACAAATAACATTGGCTCATATTGTATTCCCGAAAATCTTGTTGCAGATGCAGATCTGTATGGTTCGGGTGACACGATTGCTTGCCGTGCATTTGCCGGCCAGTTTATTGCGTCCGATGAGTTCGACTATTCAAACGGATATGCTGAATATCTTATGATAGTAAAAGAATGCTACAGTAGAGTTAGCTCAAGTAAATATGCAGTTCTTCTCAAAGGCATCTATCTTGTAGGAACACCTCGTGAGATTCAGGTTACGACTAAGCTTTCCGAGGATACAATAGGCGTCGGAGAGGCGGTTACTGTTGAATCTGTTACCGGAAAATTCGCAGACGGTGGCACACTCAATTTTGATGGTGCTGAGTTTATCTTCGAGATAGCTGATGAGGATAAGGATATTCTCAAGTACGATGCCAAGAAAGGTGAAATTATCGGACTTTCCGAAGGTGTAGGAACTGTCAAGACATGCGTTGTAGTAAACGGTACGGTCAGCCATTGTGAAACGGAAGTAACGGTTGATAACGATTATAAGGTCATTAAAACATACCTTTATACGAATAACAAGGTTATGATGGGTGAAGAACTTCTCTTCACGACAGGCTTTGAGCTTTCCAACAGAAAAGTTTTTGCCGGCGGAGATATCGAAAGCCTTGAAATAATCAATCCGTCCGAAGATGGCATTGCTATTATAGCTGAAGATGGAAAAACGGTTCGAGCCATAAAGGCGGGAACATTTGAAGTTAGGGCGAAAATTAAGGTTCGTGGAAAAATCGTTGAAAGCGTTCCTGAAAAAATAGTAGTCTTCAGTGAGGAGATGGCTCCGTCATCTGTTGTTGAGATTAATTTTATGCAGGGGACATATCTTGGTGATAACTATACCAGACTCAATGATATACTGGCATACACGGATTATCGCCCGTGGATATTCCATAGTATTGGGAATATCAACCCGTCATATCCCGATATCCTTTTGGCAACACAGAAGGCTAAATATGGTCAGATAGGCTGGAAGAGCGGAGCGAACATATTTGATTCATATATTGCCTTTAAGGTTAAATTCCCCAAAACAAGTACATATCTTGCGGAAGGATATATGGGTCTGAGCCGCTATAGAAGCGCTGCCTTTGATCTTTATATTATGCCTGCAACGGAAGAATTTGAATCCAATATACTTTTGTATGCAGTGCCGACAAGTGAATATTATGTTGGTACAGCTGATTTCTATTCGAAAGCAGATTTTGTCGGAATGACAAAGACATTCGGAGCAAAAGAAGTAACAGAAGGGGAGAAACTTGTCGTTTATCGCATAAGTGAAAGTGGTGCGGCAGGCGCAGGCGGAGATTCATGCTATCCGCTTACATTTAGTTTTGCGGATGAAGAAGCATTTGGCGGTGCAGAGCTTGTAACTGAGAGCGGAAGTAATGTAATTGCTCTTGATGAAACAGTAAATACCTTAATTAAGCTTAAGACCGTAAAGGGCGCAGAAATCGAATATGCGGAAGGTGATATCACTGCAGTTGTATATAAGTCAGAAAATGAAAATGTTGCAACTGTTGATGCAAGCGGTGTAATAACGGGTATCAGTGAAGGTGAAGCAAAGATAATTGCAACGGTAACGTATGACGGCATAACAAAGAAAGCTGAATATACCGTTTCGGTTTCGGATAATTCAGGCATTATTGAAAACGGAATCGGCATAAAGGCTCCGGATTCCATCTATGTTTACGGCGGCTCAAAGCTTGGTGTTATTGCCGAAATGAACAGCGGCAAGACACTCGATATTCCCAATGAGTTTATTACATGGGAGCTTGTTGACGGTGCTGAATATGCAGAGCTTTCTGAGGACGGAAATGTTTACGGTATCGGTGTCGGAACGGCACTGATTTCCGCAACTGTCAGCGCAGATTATAAGAACGGTGCGGCAGAAGGAATTACAATTGAGCCGCTCGCGCTTGATGTCACATGGGATGCAAACGTTAATCCGCAGATATATACATTGAAGCAGCGTGAGAATGCAAAGAATAATGCTGCTAAATATTCGTGGGCTCGCGATGAGGTGAAAGCGAAAAAAGCAGAAGCTGACAAATATGTCGAGCATCTGGATCTTCTTTATAGTCTTATCGCTTCGGAAGGACTTCCGAGATATTACCATATAGGACATATGGGTGATCCCACAAAAAATTTCTGCCGCTATTGCGGTGCCGATATCGGAACACTTTATGGCGGATACGGATGGAAAACAAATGCAATCAGCAGACCGTGGAAGGTTCAGTGTCCCGATTGTAATCGTGTATTCCCGTCAAACGACTTCGGTTCATTCTATAAGCTTGGACTTGCCGATGACGGAACGTTCCTTATTGACAGAGCTTTGCAGAAGCACCATGAGATGTTCGTCTGTGAAGATGTAAAGGCAGGTGCAGAATGCTCGCACATCGGAAAATTCCCGAGCTACACAACAAAGACTCCCGGAACGGCGGAATGGAAAGCAGAACTTGATGCATGGAATAACGCTCGTGAAAGTCAGGAGTGGAAAGAGCACTACGGCTATAATGTCAAGGGCGGTTATCTGACAAACGAGCTTTATCCCGAAATTGATTCAAAGCTTGGTATTTCTGGTTGGGGCGTTGATGACGGATTTGGATACAAGATGCCCTATATCTCACTTGAAAGAGCAAAGGAAATTGCAGGCGATGGTGGAGATGTAACAAAGGTTCCGGGATACGATCCGCGTTATTACGATAATGGCAACGGATATGCGTGGTATGCAGACGGAGCGAGAAAAGGTCCTGTTCAATATTCATATATTGCATATTTCATTCACGAAGGTATGTGGTACGGTCAGGGCAATGTTACGGGATCTGCCGCTATAAGAAAGGCTATAAATTCCCTTGCCGAGGCGTTTGTTTATACCGGTGAAGCAAAATATGGACGCGCAGGTGCAATTCTCCTTGACAGAATCGCTGATTTTTATTCCGATTTCAGCTGGTTCAAGTGGCATAACTGGCGCGGCGACGATTACTACGGCGCAATCGTTGACCCTGTTTGGAATACTTTCATCTCATATGAGTTTGCAAAAGCATATGATGCATTTAAGCCGATTTACAACGATCCTTCGGTAATTGCATATCTTTCCGAGAAATCTCCGCAATATCAAAAGGATGAATTCGGTAACTGGATTGAGAATGAGAACGGTGAACTCACTCCCGTTAACCTCAAAGACAGCCCGGGTGCAGTCAGAAAGAACGTTGAAGATAACATCCTCCTTGCGACATACAGACAGACGAGATACGGCGATAACTGGGGTAACTTCGGAATGCACCAGAAGTCGGTTGCGGCTGCGGCTGTTGCTCTCAGCAGAATGCCCGAGTCGGGAGAGATGATTGACTGGATATTCGCACCGGGTCCTGTTTCGGGAACTTCCGGTATAAGCACCGGTTCGCTTCCGAGAACAACTCCTGTTACGGGAGGTATGTTCCTTGGCGCGCTCATCAATGATATCGATAGGGACGGAAGTGCAACGGAAAATGCTCCGGGATATAACAGCTTATGGATTCAGAACTTCCTCGGCGTTGCGGATTTGCTTCGCGGATTTGAACTTTATCCGCAGGCAGACCTTTATGAAAATGCTAAGTTCACTAAAATGTTTGCGGCGCAGATTCGCTTGACCCTCGGCGGATATTATACGACACACACGGGTGACTCCGGTGCAATCGGAGGAACGGGTCTCGCGGTCTACACTGAAGATATTCTTCAGGCATATAAGAACACAAAGGATCCGCTTCTTGCCCAAACTCTTTGGGTAATGAAGGAAACGTACGGAGATGAGCTTCGCGGAACAATCCTTGATGAAGATCCCGATCAGCTCACTAAGGATATTGAATATGTAATTGAAACGCAGGGTAAATTGAATCTTGAAAGCGATATGCTTTCGGGCTACGGCTTTGCGGCGCTTCGTGCAGGCGGCGAATATGAATCTGCCAGTGTTTCGAGCTACAACAACACACATCGCGACTTTGCAATCTATTTCGGAAGAAATAATATGCACGGCCACCGCGATACCTTGAACCTTTTTGCAGATGCATTCGGACTCAATATTGCTCCTGATATCGGCTATCCTGAAGAAACAGGTCAGCAGCCTAACCGATTCCAGTGGGTAAGAACGACGATTTCGCATAACACGGTTGTTGTTGATGAGAAAGAGCAGGGAGAAGGTAAGGTTTCGCAGACTCCGATTCACTTCGATGATTCGGGTAAGGTCAAAATCATGGATATCAATGCCGATGTTTATGATAACACCGACGAATACAGAAGATCGGTTGTGATGGTTGAGGTTGATGATGAGAATTCCTACGGAATTGACTTCTTCCATATCAAAGGCGGAAATGACCATCTCTATAGCTTCCATAGCCAGTCCGATGAGCACACGGCTATATCGGGCCTCGGAGATATGTATGAGCAGCCAATGTATACGGATGATGCAGGAAATATATATGGAACATATGCAGGACCCGATGTGAAGTACGGCGCAGATCCGGGTGGAGTCAATTCCGAGATTTATCCGCGCGGCTACACATGGCTCCGTGAAGTGCGCACATACCAGTCTGTTGATAAGGATTTCACCGTTGAGTTCAATGTCAAGGACTGGAAGAAGGTTATGGAAAAGAAGCGTGATGTTCGTTTGAGACTCACAATGCTCAACGATCAGCCTGTTTCCGAGGTTACCTTCGCAAAGGCTTTGCCTCCGCAGACGAAGAGCAACAAGCATGTAACCAATCTTGAATATATGCTTGTCAGAAATCGAGGAACGAACCTTGATACAGTCTTTACGACCGTCTTCGAACCTTATGATGCAAGCAACAAATACATCGAAACGATCGAGAAAGCGTCAATGGTTCGCGATGAAAATTCAAAACCGGGCGTTCTTGATGCGTATAGCGCGGTTAAAGTAACGCTCAAGAGCGGAAGAGTTGATTATATTATTTATTCAACGAATACTTCTGTTGATTATCTTATTGACGAGAAGATTTCCTTCCGTGGTTTTGTGGGTGTAATTTCCTTTGATAGCGAAGGAAACGTTATTTACACATATCTTAACGACGGCGAAGTTCTTAAGCTTGTTGATTCGGAAACCGAAGAATCTCTTGCGGCATATACGGGAACCGTTCAGAGCTTTACCGAGGAGCTTTCAAAGAAAAATTACATCGTTTATAAACCCGATATGGAAACCGATGTTGAAGCTCTTGCAGGCAAATATGTATATGTAGACAACGACGGAGCGCAGAACGGCGCATACAGAATCGAATCGGCAACTGTCGAAAACGGCAATATCAAGCTTGATATCGGAGATGTTTCGATTATAAGGAGCTTTGTCAACGCTAACAACACCGCACTCGGATATGTTTACAACATTTCAAAGGGTGACTCCTTGAGAATACCGATGCCGTCAGTTACGGACAACTCACCGATATTCGATAGCGTCGAAGATCTTAGTGCAACGGTTGGCAGTTCGACGAGAATTCCGATTCGGGTTGAAAGCCCTGTCGGAAAAGAGATTACACTTATCGGAACATCGCTTCCGAGAGGTATGTCAATCAGTGAAGATGGAACGAGTCTCATCTGGAAACCGGATTCGTCGCAGGTAGGTAAGAATCATGTTGCTATAACTGCAACGGACGGAACGCTTGAGTCGACAATTCACTTCTCAATTGATGTTTATGGATCAACAACAGGCGATAAGCCGTCTGCACCTTCGAATCCCGAAACACCGGGAACTCCGACAATTCCGTCGACACCGGGTAGTGGAACTGGATCTTCAGGTGCATCCGGCGGAGGTGGAGGTAGTTCTGCCAGCGGCGGAAGCGGTTCGACAAGTGGCGGAGCTTCGTCTGCGCCCGAAACAACTCCGACAGTTCCGTCGACACCGGCAAAAGATTCGAATACCCGTTTTGTTGATCTTGGAAACCATTCATGGGCAGTAGACGCAATCAATGCTCTTGCGGACGAAGGCATAATCAAGGGCACAAGTGAGAATACATTCTCACCGGCTTCAAATATTACGCGTGCGGACTTTGCAATTCTTCTTGTTCGCGCATTCAAGTTACAAAGCGAAAAAGAAGAGAACTTTGCGGATGTTTCTTCTTCCGATTACTTTGCAAAAGAACTCGCGGTTGCAAGAAACACGGGCCTTGTCAACGGTATCGGTGAAAACAAGTTTGCGCCGAAAAACAATATTACACGTCAGGATATGATGGTTATTGTTTACAGAGCACTTGTCGCGATGGAAAAGGAATTCGACACAACGGCAATTTCAGCTTCCGACTTTGATAAGGTAGCTGACTATGCGAAGGAAGCGGTTGCAGCCCTCGTCAACGCAGGTCTCATCAACGGCAAGAACGGTCTAGTTGACCCGACGGCAAACACAACGCGCGCAGAAGTTGCAGTTCTTATAAAAAGAATTCTCGAATATACAAAATGATAATAAAAATTCGCAGTTTCTAAAACTGAAGTAGTCAATACTTTGTAGACACAAAAAAGAAAATAAATTAAGCTGCCTGTTCGAGTCTGTATTGAACAGGCGGTTTTCTTTTAAGTTTACGCATAGGTTTTATGACAAGGAAATTATCAAATGTATCACTTAACTCATAATCAAGTATTTCATTGTTAAATAAATCCAAATAGCACGCAAGAATGAAGTGATAAAATGATGGTAGACACTTTTTTGTCTGCCATCATTTTATCACTTCATTCTAAAACTGCGATTTTTTATTATTTCTTGTTGTATAAAGAAATATTTTGTGATATAATAAACTGAATAAATTATCATTGGGGTATTTTGTTCGCTTTGAGAAAGCGAACTGATTTGAAGGACCGTATGCGAACGGTTGCATTGCTGACTTCGCAAAGAATTCGAAAGAATAATTTTGAGGTGTAAAGATATGGAAAAACCGATAACTGATAAAATGATTTGCACTATCGGTCAATCTGAAAAAATCCCGCTTGAGGCGATCGGCAATTCAGGTGAAATGATATATGATATTGGAACAGTCGATGTATTAAATAAGCCTGTTTATGATTTTTTTAAACGTTGTTTTGATTTTATTTTAAGTTTTGTTTTGATTATAGTTTTAGCTGTTCCAATGTTTATCATTGGTTTTGTTATCAAAATTGATTCACAAGGTAATGCCATATTCAAACAAGACAGACTTGGCAAAAATGGCAAGAAATTCACGATTTATAAATTCAGAACGATGGTAAACGATGCTGAAGCTGCAGGCCCTCAATGGGCAGAGCGCGATGATGACAGATGCACAAAAGTGGGACGTGTTCTTCGAAAAACGAGATTAGATGAGCTTGTTCAGTTGTTTAATATTCTCAAGGGAGATATGAGTTTTGTTGGTCCGCGCCCTGAACGAGAATATTTTTATAATAAATTCGAAGAATATATTCCCGGGTTTTCACAGCGTTTATGTGTTATTCCGGGGCTTACGGGAGTGGCGCAGATCAACGGTGGATATGACCTTGAACCGCAAGAAAAAGTTCTTTGGGATTTTGAATACATAAAAAACAGATCTTTTATTTTGGATTTAAAAGTTATTTTGAAAACAGTTTGTGTGATTTTTTCTCATAATGGAGCGAGATAACAAATGAAATATTCGGTATTGATGAGTGTTTATGCAAAAGAAAAAAAAGAATTTTTAAAATGTGCACTCGAAAGTATTTATGACAATCAAACACGGAAGCCTGATGAGATTGTGGTTGTTTTTGATGGCGAATTAACAGAGGGGTTGTACCGCGTACTTGACGATTTCAGGAGAGGAAAAGAAGATATAGTTTTTTATTATCCTCAGACTGAAAATAAGGGATCTGGGGAAGCTTCTCGAATTGGTGCTGAAAAATGTACCGGTGACTATATATTTAGAATGGATTCAGACGATATCAGTCTTCCTGAAAGATTCGAGAAGCAGATTGCATATATCGAGTCTCACCCTGAAATTGATGTTCTTGGAGCGAATATCGCTGAATTTTCTGAATCGCCGGATGAGGATGATAAAAAAATGCGTGTTTGCCCGCAGAAATATGAAGAAATTTTGACTTGGTGCAAAAGGAGAAATCCAATAAATAATGTTACTGTTTGCATCAAAAAAAACGCTTTAGATATGGCTGGAGGCTACAAAACATTATTGCTTTTGGAAGATTATTATTTGTGGGTAAGAATGATTGCTTGTGGTTGTGTTTTAGAAAATATGAATGAAGTTCTTGTTTATACCAGAGTTGGAAATGGTATGCATTCTCGTCGTGCATCTAAAGAGAGACTTAAGAGTTTTGAGGTGCTTTATCAATTTATGATTGAAAACAAAATGATAAGCAGAACTGAAGCTTTTTTCAATAAACTGATTTATAAAATTGCATATATCGTACCACCTAGGATACGGCAGTTGACATATGAAAAAATTTTAAGGAAGTGAGTATATGAAGCGTGTGATTACTTATGGAACATTTGATTTGCTTCATTATGGTCATATTAATCTTTTAAGAAGAGCTAAAGAACTTGGCGATTACCTTATAGTTGTTTTATCAACGGATGAATTTAATTGGAATGAAAAACAGAAAAA
>JAZSHZ010000078.1:0-4472 GCA_045533555.1 Eubacteriales bacterium | reverse complement strand
GTGCAGACTTCCTCACGAGGGATATCTTTATTTCTTCCTTGATGCTGAGATGTATCCCTCCGATGACCTTTATATGATGGTTAAGCATACCCTTGAAGAGCCTAAGTATATTCTTGACGATTACAACGAGGAATGCAATATCAAGGGCTTAACCGATACCTACGTTATTACCTTTGAAAAGGTTGATGCAGGATATAGCGGAACAAAGCTCCTCGGCTACCCTAATAACGACGTTGACGACAACGATGACAGGGGCGGTCTGCTTCTTCAGTACGATCCCCTTGAGTTTGACGTACCCTTCCTTTCAACCTGCGACGGATACGCATTCGTATTCTTCGGTGATGGCGAGGAAAACAAGTTCTCCGGCGCAGATTATGTTGTTTGGGGATCTTAAATTCTCTACGCATTTATCTCAAGAAAGAGCGTTGAATTATGAGTAATACAGATAAATTTGAAATCAATATTCAAGGTGAGCTGACTCGCTACAATGGCGACGAGAGCGATGTGCTGATTCCTGATGGAGTAACCAAAATAGGCAATTTTGCTTTTTATCAATCATCCCAGGCAGGCGAATCCGGTCGTTGCGGCCCCAAGAGTATAACTATACCTGACAGTGTTACAAGTATTGGCGAGTACGCATTCGGCAACTGCGCAAATCTTACAAGTATCTGTATCCCTGACAGCGTGATTGAAATTGGAGAAAGCGCCTTCAGTTGTTGCTTTGAGCTGAAGAATATTATCATCCCCGACAGCGTAAGGAAGATTGGAAGGGGCGCTTTTGCAAGCTGCTCGGGCTTAACCTCATTTACTATACCGAATGGTATCACCGATATTTTATGGGGAACGTTTGCAAGATGCAGGAGTTTGACCTCCATCACGATTCCCGAGCATATTTACAGTATTAAGGACGGTGCTTTTGAGGGTTGCACAGGCTTGACGGACTTTACTGTTCTCGGCAACAACACGTCCATTGATACGTGGGCATTTTATGAATGCTCGCCAAATCTTCGCTTCCACGTGCCTGCAAATAGCGCGGCGGAAAAGTTTGAGTCCAAATATTTTGATAGAAGACTGTGGTCTGATGACGACTACAATCCACACTAATAAGCTTAGGAGAAAATTATGTCAATCTATTTTAGCAAATATGTAAGACAAGGCAAAAAAACCTTTAAATTCGGTGCATTAAACGGCGGTGTATATGGCTCCGGCATCTCGTACAAATACGGTTATTTCAACGGCAACAAGTTTGAGGGATTGTCATTCAGTTATGATAAACACACTGAAGTTGAGCGTGACGATGATGAAAGGGACGGTATCGGAAGCATGACTACCGTGCTCAAAACTTCTATTTGGCTTGGCAGCTTCGTTGACGGAGAGAAAAACGGCTATTGCACCGTTATGGAAGGTACAAGCGATAAGCAAGCTAAATCCGGGTACTTTGATATGGGGCGCGCAGTAACCGAGGAGGAGGCTGAAAAGCGGGGCTTGGAGAACAAGCAGCTTGCAGTCGAAGAATATACCTTTGAGGATTGGCAAACGATGCCCGTTGATCCCATAGACGAGGATGGATTCAGCGTGCTTCGAGAGATGGATTACTTCAGTGACGGTGATCTTCGATACACGGTCACGGAGGGCTGCTTTAAGGACGGTAAGCTTCATGGCCTCGGCACCGAATATTACGATTCCAATGTCAACGGATATCATATCTTCAAGGAAAAGAGTGGCGTGTTTAAGGACGGAGTTTTCTTCTTTGGATACAATGGCGGTTTTGAGAACAGAGGTGGAAATCAATCTCCCAAATACTTTGGATATGCAGACGGACGAGATATCGATGCATACGGAGAGGAAATCGTTTATGAGGGCAAGAGATATATCGGCGAGGCAGTAAACGGTGTTCCCTCTGGTATAGGTTGCTTGTTTGATGATGAGGATAAGATGCTTAAGGGTACCTTCAAGAATGGCAAGCTTCACGGTATAGGCTGTACTTATAAGCTTGTAGACGGTAAGTGGTTTCCCTTTGACTTTAAACGTAAATATGTCTTTAAACAGCTATTGGATGAGAACGATTATCCTGGTGATAGTTGGGGCATCTTTGCAAACGGCAAATATCAGCCCGATATGACTTGGGAAGAATTCTTTGATGCATACAGCGATGAAAAAAAGGTTTAGAGATATGAATGTAAAGCCGATTATTCACGTTCACTACATTAACGACGACTATAAATTATGGAATCCTCCACGTGAAGCTAATTTTGAAAAGTATTTATTGGCAACTCCCGGAAGAATTTTTGAAAGCTGCGGAGGATTTGATCCGTTGGACGTGCTTTCTGTTTCCTCTGACGAGATTGTTATTAGATTGGATGAAGAAACAAAATCACTCCACCCCGGCGAAACTATTACTATGCACTATGAGTTGCCGGGACTGATCGCTGACGGCAGCGGATTCGAGTATTTCACCTTAACCGTCCACTGGCTTACAGAAGAGGAAGCGAAATCAGTCGTCGCCGAGTCGATGAAATAGTGATACAAATATTCAATAATTTGTGTGATATCTTCAAACAAGCCCTTGTTCCACAACGGAGCGAGGGCTTTCTCAAACTTCAATATTTGCATCACTGTAGTCAAAGAAAAAGGAATTTTCAAAATGATTGAGAAAAAGCAATAAAAAACCTCTAAAAGCCAAAAAACAAGACAAGTCTGTGGTCAACTAAAAAAACCAATTTTGTTAAAAATATATAAAAAACAGCCAAAAATAAGTCAAAATAGCTT
Source organism: Eubacteriales bacterium (assembly GCA_045533555.1). Lineage (GTDB taxonomy): Bacteria > Bacillota > Clostridia > Oscillospirales > JAAYXM01 > SIG480. The sequence goes on along the minus strand of JAZSHZ010000078.1, from coordinate 1,703 downwards.
GTTTTCGGCTGTTTTTATGGTCGCATTGAGCCAACCCCAGTTGAACACCATTACGAAAGTGCGATAAACCCTTATGGAGAAAGGCTTCTTGCGACTTTTCCTAAAGTGGATTTTTTGAGAAAAATGTAAAATCGCATACCAAAATGACATCAAAAATGACACTTTCTGAAATTTGGGATTTTCATTTTAAGGGTGCAAAAACACAGATTTCAAGAGTGCAAAAAAGTAAAATTAAAGTTGCACTCTTTTGATTGAAAGTTAGCAGATGTGCTGGAAATATGACACTACTGTTATGAGAGAAATAAATTGCTCAAATGAGGTTGTATAAGAAAATATTTTATGATATAATGATAAAATGTCAGTTAATCAATTAAAGAAGAAAGGTATGTATCAGTGATATGAAAAATTGCGACATCCATATTCGTGACCCATTTGTTATATTTGAAAATGGACGATACTATATGTATGGAACACGAGGCGGAAATTATGGCATATGTGTTGGAGGCTTTGATGTTTACGAATCGTCTGACCTCGTTTGTTGGAGTGAACCAAGGCAATGCTTCGATTCAGTAAAATTCAATATGAACACGGGGGCAAACTGGGCACCCGAAGTGCATAAATACAACGGAAAATATTATATGCTTGCTTCATTTCCAACTGAAAATGAAATGTTTGGAACATACATTTTGAAATCAAGCAGTCCCCTCGGTCCCTTTGAACCACTGACGGGGGATGCAGTAACCCCACACGAGCAGAGCTGCATTGATGGAACTCTGTTTGTAAATGACGGTATTCCTTACATATTTTACTCACACGATTGGCCTGATAATTATGTTGCAGACGAGGGTGCGTATGTTGGAGAAATTTGCGCGGCACAACTGAGTGCTGACCTTACTCAAATTGTTGGAGAGCCGTGGGTTGTTTTCGCATCAAACGAATCTCCTATTTCCAAGGCAACCCCTGACCACAACGTTCTTGGTGGTCAAAATTGCGTGCGTTACGGCTCGGATGCGCCTTTCGTACAAAAGCTGTCCGACGGCTCATTACTTCTTACGTGGTCCCCGTATTTGAATGACAACTACGTCGTTTTAAGCGCCGTTTCCCAAAATGGAAATATTAAAGGACCTTGGATGCACATTAATGATAAGCTGTTTGATAAAGACGGAGGGCATGCAATGTTTTTTGATACTCATGACAAAAAGCGCTGTATGTGTCTTCATTCACCGGAACAAAAAATGCTTGAGCGTGCTCATTTCTTTGAGGTGAAAGAGATAGCCGGTCTGCTTCGCGTTATTAAAGAGCTAGAAGCTTAATAGTTCGAAACTGAAAAAGCTTTAATAAGTATCAAAAATAATGAAAACGAAAAAAGACTACTCAATTTGAGTCGTCTTTTTTCAAATCTCCAATTCGGTACCATAATCCCGATAGTTCGAATTAGAAACGCGTGGTCGAAGTGCGGATATGACTTCGCAACAAGTTGCTCGTAACACTTCGTGCGTCAATCGCGAGCGAGCTCTCATTGACAAGTCGGAGGCCAAGCGGGTCTTAGGAAGACAAGCAAGTTGTTCAACTCCTTGGCTCACAGAACGACATGGCTACGATCCGACTTCGATAGTTCGAATTAGAAACGCGTGGTCGAAGTGCGGATATGACTTCGCAACAAGTTGCTCGTAACACTTCGTGCGTCAATCGCGAGCGAGCTC
>JAZSHZ010000298.1:0-6272 GCA_045533555.1 Eubacteriales bacterium | reverse complement strand
AAACAATCTGCGGAAACCACAAGTTCTGCGTTAAAATCCGTGTTGTGACCGACGGAACAGTAGTTGCAAAAAACGGTGAGCTTTTAGTCTCCGATACAAATGAGTTTACTGTATTTATAAACATCGGAACAGAGTTCCGTCTCGGTGATGACTTTGCAGAAAAGATAACTCTCCCCGAGGACACACGCTTTGATATGTTAAAGCTCCGCCACGAAAAGGATTTCCTCTCAGTTATGAACCGTGCGGATATCGCAGTTCCCGAAGCTCCCGAAATGGAAGAGGTTTCAATGACTGTGAGAAAGCGTGCACTCACCTGCAACAGACCAAACGATGGCGGTCTTGTTATGATGATATGGCAGTTCGGACGGTATCTCCTCACTTCTTCAAGCCGTCCGGGCACACTTCCTGCAAATCTTCAGGGTATGTGGGTACAGTCGGACGTATCTCCCTGGAGCTCCGACTATCACACAAACATAAATCTTCAGATGAACTACTGGCCTGCAGAGGTTGCAAACCTTTCCGATCTCAGTATGCAGCTCTTTGAATACATTAGAGACTATCTTCTCGAATCGGGAAAGAACACTGCGCGCGTCGGCTATAACGCACGCGGAAGTGTCGTTCACCACTTGAGCGATATCTACGGTTTCACCTCCCCTGCAGACGGTCTCTGGGGTATCTGGCCTCACGGTCTCTCCTGGCTCTGCTTCAACGTCTGGGAGCATTATCTCTTCACGAAGGACGAAAGCTTCCTCCGCGATATGGCATATGAGATGATAAAGCAGAGCTCACTATTCTTCCTCGACACTATGTTTGAGGATAACCAGGGCAGACTTGTCTATGCACCTTCCTCAAGCCCGGAGAACAAATATTGGGTAAACGACGAAAACGGTGAGAAATACGCCTGCTTCCTTGCAATGAGTTCGACTATGGACACATCGATTATCGGCGGACTTCTCAAGATGTATCTTGAAGCTTCCAAAATCCTCGGCATCTCCGATGACGATACAAAGGCGGCAGAAATTGCTCTCACAAAGCTTCCGAAGCTCTTTGTGGGAAAACACGGTCAGCTCGCAGAGTGGATTGAGGACTATGAGGAAACAGAAATCGGTCACCGCCATTTCTCAAATACATTCGCATTCTTCCCCGATAACGCAATAACAAGAAAAACACCTGAGCTTTATGAAGCAATCAAGGTAACTCTCAATCGCAGACTTTCGGGAGGTCTTGATTCTCACGGTCAGGGCGCGACAAGCGTTGGCTGGAGCCTTACCTGGCTCACCTGCGAGTTCGCAAGACTCCGCGACGGCAACCGTGCATACCAGATGGTTGAAGACTATATTGTCCGCTGCACATCGCCGAACCTTATGGATCTTTACACCGCGTCCAACAATGTCTTCCAGCTTGACGCAAGTATGTGTTATGTTTCGGGCGTTGCAGAAATGCTCATCCAGAGCCACGAAGGCTTCATCGCTCTCCTCCCCGCTATTCCGACGAAGTGGGATCACGGTTCCTTCCGCGGCCTCCGTGCACGCGGCGGCTATGAGCTTGATGTCAAGTGGGCAGACCATGAGGTACGCGACATCTGGATTATGCCCGACTTTGACGGCGAGGTCACAATCGAGCTTCCCGAAACGCAGAAGACTCTCACCTTCCGCGATGACGAAGGCAACACCTACACCGCAGTTGATAACAAGCTCACACTCAATCTCACAAAGAGAATTCATCTTATTGCTGAGTAATAAAAGCACAACACCTCCGACTTTTTACAAGTCGGAGGTGTTGATTTTTGTATTCTCTTATCACGGGTTTATTGCTATTGCGGCTATTGCAAAGATTACGGCGAAGATCGTTCCTTTTGTTTGCTTTTCGCGGAAGATGAATGCCGAAACGGCGCTTACTCCGATGAGGAGCATTGACGAGCTGAGGACGGAGAATGTCGGCGCCGACATTTCCGCAAGAACGACCACCTGAACGAGTGAGCCGAGGTTTGCAAGCGCGGTCTTTGATACAATCAGAAGCGATTGGAGCGGAGTATATGCACACACGATGCGCTTCATTATTTTGCCCTCATCCTTAAGCTCCTTATCTTTTGCAACAAAAACTCCGAGAGCCGCAAAACACACAAGGACTATCGCAACATTCGTATAGAAAAACAGTGAATCGGAATCGCACACGGTCGCATCAACAGCATAAAGCTTCAAAAGGATTACGGACGCGCCGTTTAACACGAACATCAGAAGACATGTAAAAAGCGAAGATAAGGTGAATCCCTTCTTCTCGCCCTTCGTCCCGACAAAAGGAAGAAATGCCGCAACGATTATAAGAATTGATGACACGACCAGCCGCCATGTAAGCGGGTCATGAAACCACACTATTCCGAATATTGACGGGAGGAGGATTCCGCCTGCCATGGAAACGAGGGTGACAACCGATACGGCTGTCTTTGAATATGCAAATATCTGCGCTGAGAGATTAATGCAGATTATAAGCGCATAGACAACCGAATATATTGCCGTCGGAGCATTTAAGCTCACCTTGAATTTTGCAGTGACGGCAAAGAAGCCGCAGGCAAACAGTGCATTTATTATGTTATAGATAATAAGATGAAAAAGTCCTGCGGGTGTCTTTTTCTGAAACAGCTTTGTAAGCGCCGTGTTTGCAGTCATAAATCCGCAGTACAGAACAAGCATCAAATACATTTTCATACCTCTTTTCTGTCCTGAATTATACAACATTTGTCCTTTACAATTCAAGACAAATAATATATAATTTTAGCAATCGTGTATTTTAATCAGGGAGGTGAAGCTCTTGCCGGAAAACAAAAATCATATAATGTTCCGCGGTCCCGCAGGGCTTCTCTGCCGACCTCACATAAACTCAGAGCTTGAAATCATCATCACTACCCGTGGCGAGATCGATGTCACCTGCGGTGATTTAACCGTCACTGCAAATGAAGGAGAGGCGGTCTTTATCCTCCCCTATGAGACCCATTCCTTTTCCCCGAAGGGTGACAGCGAAGGGCGCGTCTATATGTTCGCTTTCGGTCTCGTGGAGGATTTTTATAACCGCCACGGCGGAAGCAATGCAAAATCCGGCAAATTCAGGCTTTCTCCCGAACTTTTCTCATTTCTCTCCTATGCGACGCCGAATGCAGAAAAGAACCCCGATGAGCTGAATGCAAAAAGCCTCTTCTTCCCGCTCGTCTGCGAATATCTCAAAACAGCGAGCCACACGCCGCTTCACAACAACAAGCACGCGCTTTCCGTCCGCAGAATAGTTGACCATATCCACGAAAACATAACGGAAAAGATAACCCTTTCCTCCGTCTCGCAGGCACTTGGAATAAGCCCGACCGCGATAAGCGAAATACTGCGCGAATATACAGGAATAACATTTACTGATTTCGTCAATAACCTGCGCCTCGAAAAAGCCGTGCATCTTCTTCACGACTGCGATATTTCGATAACCGAGGCGGCATATCAGAGCGGCTTCGGAAGCATCCGTAACTTCAACCGCATATTTTTCGACACACTCGGAATCACTCCGAGCGAATATAAAAAAACGAAGCTATAAAAAATCACCTTTTGTCCGAAAAAAGGTGATTTTTGTCTATTGCGGGAGATTGACTTTTTCGTCTTTCGGTTATATCATTTAATATGTAATTTCATTTTGAGGTGAAGGTAATTATGAACGAATACAGAATTTATAACAATACCCCCTCCGTCGTCTGGGAAGACAGCTATCCCGTCGGCAACGGAAGAATGGGTGCAACAGTTATGGGTTATGTCGATGAGGAAACTCTCTTTCTCAATGAAGAATCTGTCTGGTCCTCGCGCGGCAAAGGCATTCCGAATCCGAAGATGCCCGAAAAGCTTCGTGAAATAAGAGACCTCTTCATAGCAGGCCGCGAGGCAGAGGGCGACAGGATCGCATCCGATCTCTTCTCCGATTGCTTCTCCCGTATCTGCTCCTATGAGACGGCAGGCAAGCTCATGGTCTCTCTCCACGACAACAAAAAATGCAAGAATTATAAAAACGAGCTCGATCTTATGCGCGGTGTCGCAAAGGTCGAATATGATAAAGACGGCTCTCACTATACTCGCGAATGCTTCGCTTCGCATCCCGATGATGTCATAGTCTACAGAGTCGAATCCGATAATGCTCCGCTCAATGCAACAATCTTCTTTGAGCGCGAAAACTCGCTTTCCGTCAAATCCGCAAACGGTGAGCTCACCGCAATCTGCAAGACTGTTTTCGGCGAGCACAAATTTGCCGTCAAGGCGCGCGTCATTACTGACGGCATCGTCTCCTGCAAGGATGGCGATCTCATCATTTCAAGCACAAAAAGCTTCACGCTTCTCATCTCCCTTGCGACAGAATTCCGCCACGGCGAAAGCTTTGCAGATGCAATCGAGTTTCCCGAAAGAACAGATTACAATATGCTCAAAATGCGCCACGAGAAGGATTTCCACTCGCTTATGTCCCGTGCGGATATCGTCCTCCCGCAGGTGCGCGAGCTTGATAACATAACAATGCCCGAGCGCAGAAGAATCCGCTCATTCAACAAGCCGCTTGACGGCGCGCTCATTTCATATCAGTGGCAGTTCGGCAGATATATCATCGTATCCTCAAGCCGCGCAGGTTCGCTTCCCGCAAACCTTCAGGGTCTTTGGGTCAAGAGCCTCGGCAACGAATGGAGCGCAGATTATCACACGAACATCAACCTTCAGGCAAACTACTGGCCTGCTGAGGTAACGAATCTTTCCGATTGCCATACCGCGCTTCTCGATTACATGAATGAATATCTCTATGAATCAGGTAAGGAAACGGCAAAAATTTGCTATAACGCACGCGGAACAGTTACACATCACTTAAGCGATATTTACAAATTTACAACTCCTGCAGACGGTCTCTGGGGCATCTGGCCTCACGGTGCAAGCTGGCTTTCATATCATATGTGGGAGCATTACCTCTTCACACAGGATCGCGAATTTCTCAAGAACGAGGCATATGATTTCCTCCGCGATTCGGCAATATTCTTTGTCGATACGATGGTTGAAAATAATGAAGGCTATCTCGTCTACGGACCGTCGACAAGTCCTGAAAACCGTTATTGGGTAAAGGACGAAAACGGCGAGGACTATGCCTGCTATCTCACCCTCTCCTCGACGATGGACGTCGGCATCATCGGCGGTCTCTTCCGCAACTTCCTCGCAGCATCCGAAATCCTCGGAATCGATGATGATTACGTCAAAGAAATCCGTGCGGCACAGAAGAAGCTCCCGCCCTTCAAGATTTCCGAAAGCGGAAGAATTCAGGAATGGATTAAGGACTATGAGGAGACAGAAAAAGGCCACTTCCATATTTCCCATTCCTTTGCTCACTTCCCGGATTGCGCAATCAACCATTCAACACCTGAGCTTTTGGAAGCTATGAAGAAGACGATTTACGGACGAATCAACGGCGAAGCAAATGCAATGGGTTATAATTCTCTCAAGGTTGGTTGGAGCGTTGCGTGGGCTATGGCTCACCTTGCCCGCTTCGGCCACGGCAACAAGGCATATGAGCTCATCCAGGCATATCTTGAGCTTACAAGCCCGAGAAACCTTTGGGATCTCCATGCAAAGTGCTGGCAGATAGACGGAAACTGCGGATTCGTCGCAGGCGTTTCCGAAATGCTCATTCAGAGCCACGAAGGATTTATTGCACTTCTTCCCGCTCTTCCGAAGCAGTGGGATCACGGCTCATTCCGCGGACTCCGTGCTCGCGGTGCGGCAGAATTTGAGCTTCGTTGGGCAGATTATGATATAAAGGAGATTTACTTTACTCCCGATGTCGCAGGAGACTTCACAATTGTTCTCCCCGAATCGCAGAAGACAACAACCTTCAAGGGCAACGACGGCAACACCTACACCGCAGTTGACGGAAAACTGACACTCAGCAAGAGAGTTCAGCTCCGCGCTGAATAAGAGATAAATGCAAAAAGGAGTGTTCATCCGCACGGATGAGCACTCCTTTTTTCTTTCAATATTGATTCGTAAATTTCTCTTGCCTTTTCCACATTCAGTTTAAGACTATCCGCCGGAACGCTCAGCGCACCGCGCGGCAATTCAACATTCCCGCTCCGATTTGCAATATCCAGTGCACAAAAGGTATCCGCCAGATATTCAATTTCTGTCAGTGTATTCTCAAGATCATGTATTTTTTCCATCCGCAGCCTCCTTTATATCCATATGGGTATAATATCAACATATTATAGCATCATTTAGGTT
>JAZSHZ010000075.1:0-4388 GCA_045533555.1 Eubacteriales bacterium | reverse complement strand
ATGCTTTTTCAATCGCCTCGCTGTGTATCCTCCTGAGATTTGGTTCAGCATAAACCGCATCTTCAATATGGATGATGTCGGAAAACTCCGATTGCAGATATTTGCTTATACTCCGTATTTCATTATCGGGATTATGTCGGCGAACCGTATCGGGAACCATCAGGGGGAGATGGGCAGAATCTTCGTTGAAATCGAAGTTTATTGTATAGAAATAAAGCGGGTTTTCCTTTTGTGATTGTATTTTATAAGCGACGCCGTATGGATAATATATCAGAACGCCGGGTGAGAGGTTATATGTCGTATGGTTCGTTTTGAAGGTTCCCTCTCCGGAAATAACATATAAAAATCTGCAATCGCAAGCAACGAGATATTTGTTTGAAATAAAATATGATGTTTTTGCAATGTACCTGACATATGGCACGAATGAAAAATCCATATAATATACCCGCTTTCTGCAAATCTTTGTTTTTTGATAAAACCACTTTGTTTTTATTATTGATTATATCATAAATTTTGATAAAATCAATAATGTATAAGTATATATTCATAAAATTTGTAAAGGGAAGTGAGAAATTGGCTGCAATCATTTTCGGCGCATTTGGTGTTGCGGCGAATGTAATTATATACCAACAGGAAAGCGGGAAAAAGCTGCTTTTATGGAAACTGCTGTCGGATATTCTGTGGATGATTCAATATCTTTGTCTTGGTGCATTCTCGGGTGCGGCAATTGCGGCTGTGGGAATAATCAGGGAGACTGTATTTTTGAATCAGAGCAAAAAATGGGCGCAAGGCAAAGGATGGCTTCTCCTCTTTTTGGTATTGAGCCTCGTCTCGGCGGTATTTACCTGGAAAAGCATTTTTTCGATTCTGCCCGCTTTTGCCTCGGCTCTGTCGGTGTTCAGCTTCTGGAAGAACAAACCGACGCTCGCCCGCAGTCTTGCTTTTCCGATATCGGTATCAATGCTCACATATGATATTTTTTGCGGTTCGTACCTCGGTATAGCAAACGAAATATTCACTTTGGTTTCAGCATTTATCGGTGTTCTGAGAAACAGGAAAAGTGAAACAGAAGTGATATGAAGGAGCAAATGAACATGAAAGTTGAAGAAATGACGCTTGATCAAAAGCTTGGAATGGTCCTTTGCGCAAGAAGATTTCAGGAAGAGGATATGGAGTTTATTCTTGAGCTTGTCCGAAAAAGAGCACTCGGCTCTGTGCAGGGGCAGGCGGCAAATCCCGATTCACTTAAAAGAATTCTTGCCGAAGCGGATTATCCGATTATCGTGGTAAACGATGCGGAGCAGGGCTTTCCAACAACAAAGCTTCCGCTGATTCCGCTTAATGCGCTTGCGGCGTGTGACAATCCGGAGTATTGCCGCGCATTCGCCAAAGGTATTGTAAACGATGCAAAGAATGCCGGCTTCAATGCCACATGGGGGCCTGTTGTTGATATTCTCTACTCGGATGGGCCGTTTAAGGTAAGTCGCACTTTTTCGGATGACCCGAAACGTGTCGCAAAGCTTGCGGAGGTTATATGCTCGGTATTTGCGGAGAATAATTTCCTCGCCTGCGGAAAGCATTATCCCGGATGTTACGGCCATGGCGTTGATACGCATATGCGCGAGGGCGTTTGTGATTTCACAAAAGAGGAGCTTATAGAGCGCAGCTTATATCCCTATCTGCATCTGATGAAAAAGGGAATTCTTCCTGCTGTTATGGTGGAACACACGGTATATCGGAATATCGACCCCGATTATCCTGCATCTCTTTCAAAAAAAGTCATAGATATAATCCGTGAGCTCGGCTTTGACGGAATTGTATATACCGATTCTTTTGCGATGATGGGAGTTTTGCAGAAATTCGGAGAAGAAAATATTTACGGTATGGCAATTGCCGCGGGAAATGATATCATCCTCCCGAATTTCCGGATTCCTTTCAAGAAATGCTTCGAGTATCTCAAAAAGAATTTTGAGGACGGAATGTTTACGGAGGAAAGGCTTGATGAGGCGGTGCGCCGTGTGCTGAAAGCGCAGGAAACCATTTCGACAAAGCCTGAAAGCCCAACTGTTTTCACGGAAGAAGACAGACAGATGCTTGAAAATGTAGCCCGTGACTGCATAACTGTCGTAACGGACGGCGAATCTGTTGTGTTGGATAAAGAAAGCAAAAAACTCTTTGTGGTCATGACTGAAAATGCAATAGAGAAGGATCAGGACTACAACGCAGAGATTGAGATAACCCCGTGGTATCGTCCGGAAAACATCGAAAAAAGAATCCGCGAAAATTTCCCCAATGCGGAGATTGCGACCATACCCGAATTTTCCGGTTGGAGAGCACATTGCAGAGTACTTAAGCACGCAACAACAGTTGACGAGGTTATTGTTGTAAGCTTCTGTGACACGCAATGCTACATGGGAACAGACGGACTCACGCGACGTGCGGAATCATGGATAAATTCGCTTTCATATTCGGGCAAGGTTTCCGCGATTGTTCATTTTGGAAATCCGCATGCGCTCAAAAACATAAAAAATGTTCCGAGGCGCATTTTCGGATATACAATTCCCGAAAGTCAGCCGTATGCAATTGATGTGCTTGCAGGTAAAACGGAAGCTCGCGGAAAACTTCCGTTTGATATAAAGTTTGATTAAGCCGTATCAATTACATAAATCCGTACAGATGCACACAGGTGCCTTTTATATAAACAAAACAAAAAACGGAGGGAAACATAATGAAAAAATTATTATCAATCATCCTCGCAACGGCGATGCTCCTGACTCTTGTCCCCGCGGTATCTGCAAGCGGTGAGACGGAGGCTGACGGAATAGTAATCAATTACTCGTTTTTAAAGGCGAGTTATGATGCTACGCTTACCAATCAGAAAGACCTTACATACGCCAACAGCGGCGGCAGACTGTGCTATGATGCAGCGAATACCACGTCTACCTCCGGCACTATTGCCAGCTGGGGAAGTGCGGTTAATCTTCCGTATTTTAACTGTAGTGCGGACGGCAGATACGTTACGTTCAGAATAAATATCCCGAAAGCCGCTGCGTATACGGCAACTCTCAGCTATTGGGTATCCCAGAATGCATCGGCGATTGCCGATATATATCTGATTCCCTGCAAGGGAAATGAAGTGCTTGCCACGGCGTTGGAAAGCAACGCTCCCGTATTTGATGATCTCAGCTTTAATAAAACCGACGAACAGACGAACAATGCGATACTGGATGCGAATGAGACATTTACTGCCGAAACTGCAGGGGAGTACTATCTCGTAATAAGAAGAGTAAGCACAGGCGGTGCGTGCAGAATCCGCGGTCTCACGCTTGCGCAGGGAACGACGAATGTTCCGATGCTCATTTATGCAGGTGTGGCGCTTGACGCGGAAACGATTGATGCAGGCGCTTCGGGGGAAACCGAAATCAAGCTTTCGGATGTTTATATGTCCGACGGAAATCCGGCAACGGAGGACGATATTTCCGGAATAACATATACAAGCTCCGATGAAAGCGTTGCCGTTGTTGAAAACGGCAAGGTAAAGGCGGTATGCCACGGTACTGCAACCGTTTCTGCGGCAATCGGGGATTACGTTCTCGGAAGCGCGGATGTAACGGTAACCAACAGCAGGGCTTCGGGCGTAACCGTCGGATATTCATTTGCACAGGCGGATTATGACAGCTCGGTAAATCCGGAGAACATTACTTACGCAAACAGCGGCGGAAGACTTGAGCTTGGCGAAGAAACAAGCTCAAACCAAACTCTTTCAGGGTGGTCTTACAGAGCGGCGTATTTGAATATGGGAAACGGACAGTATGTAGCGTATAAAATCCGTATTCCCGAGGCGGGACTTTACGGAGTGAAGTTTGATTATGCAAGAAGAGCGACCGGCGCGACGACGGATATATATATTCTTCCGGGAGACGTTGAGGACATAGCCGCCGCAACAGAGAGCGCGCAACCGTTATTTGAAGCCGTAAATTTTAAAGCCGATGCAGATATGACGGATGTCAAAAACGGAGTGTTTGACGCACAAACCGCAGGAGAGTATTATCTGGTCTTTTCGAAAACGGGCGGTGACAGTGCATCAAGACCCAAGTATCTTACGCTTGACGGCAACGGAGAGGAAACCGTGCTCATTTATGCCGATATCACACTCGGAGAGGCTACGCTTGAAGTCGGCGGAACAACGGAGATTACGCAGGGTACGGCATACGGTTCAAACGGTGAGGAAGCAACCGCAGACGGAATAACATACAGGAGCACGAATGAAAATGCGGCAACCGTTACAGGAACGACTGTTACGGCAGTCGGCGGCGGAAGCGCAAGGATTCAAGCAGTACGCGCCGACGGCTACGTTCTTGATGAAGTAAGCATCACGGTAGAAGCTC
>JAZSHZ010000107.1:0-11230 GCA_045533555.1 Eubacteriales bacterium | reverse complement strand
TTGTTTTGTTCAAACCTCACCTCTCGACGTACCAACGCACTACTTCGGGTTCGGTTTGAATAATCTTGCACCCTTTTGGACAATCTCTCAGCGTGTCGATAAGTTTATCGACACGCTGAAAAGCAGGCAAAAGCCTACTTTTCTCTATTTTCTCTTAAGCTTTTCAAAGAAGCTCTTGCGCTCCGTATAGGCATCCTCGCCGATGGATTTGGAGAACTCCGTGAGGAGCTCTTTCTGCTTCTTCGTGAGGTTTTTCGGAACCTCGATATTGACGCGCACGAACTGATCGCCGCGGCGTGAGCTGTTGTTGAGAACGGGCACGCCCTTTCCGCGAAGGCGGAAGACCGTCCCTGTCTGCGTGCCTTCGGGCACGGTATATTTGACCTTGCCGTCAAGCGTCGGCACTTCGATTTCCGCGCCGAGAACCGCCTGCGTAAACGTTATCGGGACATCACACATGATCGCCGTTCCGTCTCTCGTGAGGATATGATGCGGTCTGACGGAAACCGTGATGAGGACATCACCGTTAGGTCCGCCGTTAGTTCCCGCATTTCCCTCGCCGCGGAGCGAGATCGTCTGCCCATCATCAATACCTGCGGGAATATTGACGGAAAGCTTCTTGGAGACGCGCTCCTTGCCCGTTCCGCCGCACTTCTTGCAGGGCGTCTTGATAATTTTTCCCGTTCCGTGGCAATCGGGGCAGACAGACGAAGTCTGGATATTTCCAAGCGGAGTCCTTCTCACGCTCTTTATCTGACCCGAGCCGTGGCAGGTGTTGCAGGTTTCCGCGCTCGTTCCCTTTTCTGCGCCCGAGCCGCCACATTCCGTGCATTTCTCGACTCTGCGGACATCGATCTCCTTTGAGCAACCGAAAGCCGCCTCCTCAAATGAGAGAACGACCGACATACGGATGCTCTCGCCCTTGGTGGGCGCATTTCTTCTGCTTCCGCCGCCAAAACCGCCGCCGAAGAACGAGCCGAACATATCGCCGAGGTCAAAATCCTCAAAGCCAAAGCCGCCGAAGCCTCCGCCTCCGAAGCCTCCGCCCGCACCGAAGTTCGGGTCAACTCCCGCATGACCGAACTGGTCATACTTCTGCCTCTTTGAGGAATCGGAAAGAACCTCGTAAGCTTCGTTGACTTCCTTGAATTTTTCCTCTGCTTCTTTATTGTCTTTATTGAGGTCGGGGTGATATTTCTTTGCGAGCTTTCTGTATGCGCTCTTCAGCTCCGCATCCGTCGCCGTCTTTGCAACGCCCAGCACCTCATAATAATCGCGTTTTTCCGCCATCGTAATTTTCCTCCGGAAAATAGTGCAGAATGCAGAATGCATAATTATTGAAATTACGCCAATTCTGCATTTTGCATTTTGCATTCATCATTGAAATTGCCGCTTTTCGCGGCAATTTCTTAGTCTACCTGCGTGAAGTCTGCGTCGACAACGTTGTCATCAGACGGGCCGCCTGCGTTTCCTCCCATATCAGCGCCGCCAAAGTCTGCGCCCTGAGCGCCCTGAGCTGCCTGAGCTTCCTTATAGAGACGCTCGGAAATCTCATAGAACTTCTTTGTGACAGCCTCTGTCTGCGCCTTGATAGCCTCGGTGTTCGTGCCCTTGAGCTCTTCCTTGAGCTTATCAACCTCAGCCTGAACGCCTGCCTTCTCATCCTCGGAGATCTTATCGCCGGGGTCTGCGAGCGTCTTCTCTGTCTGATATACCATCTGGACTGCAGAGGTTCTGGGATCGACGTCTTCGTGGCGCTTCTTATCTTCCTCTGCAAACTGCTCTGCTTCCTTGACAGCCTTCTGGATGTCTTCGTCGGAGAGGTTTGTCGAGGATGTGATCGTTATCTTCTGCTCCTTGCCTGTTCCGAGGTCCTTCGCCTTGACGTTGACGATACCGTCTGCATCGATGTCGAAGGAAACCTCGATCTGAGGTACGCCGCGCGGAGCCGGAGCGATTCCATCGAGATTGAAGCGGCCGAGAGTCTTGTTATATGCTGCCATTTCGCGCTCGCCCTGAAGAACATGGATCTCAACTGCGGGCTGATTGTCTGCAGCTGTCGAGAATATCTGGCTCTTGTTTGTCGGGATAGTTGTGTTGCGCTCGATGAGCTTCGTGAATACTCCGCCCATTGTCTCGATACCGAGGGAAAGGGGAGTTACGTCGAGAAGGAGAATATCCTTGACGTCGCCGGCTAAAACGCCGCCCTGAATTGCAGCACCCATTGCAACGCACTCATCCGGGTTGATACCCTTGAACGGTTCCTTACCCGTATAGTTCTTGACTGCCTCAGCAACTGCAGGGATACGTGTCGAGCCGCCGACGAGGAGAACCTTTGAAAGGTCGCTCGGAGAGAGGCCTGCATCGCTCATTGCCTGGCGAACCGGAACCATCGTGCTGTCGACGAGGTCTGCCGTAAGCTCATTGAACTTCGCGCGGGAAAGAGTGAGGTCAAGGTGCTTCGGGCCTGTTGCGTCTGCAGTGATATAGGGGAGGGAGATGCTTGTCGTTGTGACGCCGGAAAGCTCGATCTTTGCTTTCTCTGCCGCCTCGCGGATTCTCTGCATCGCCATCTTGTCGTTTGTTATGTCAACGCCGTTTTCCTTCTTGAATTCATCGACGATCCACTTCGAAACGCGGTTATCGAAGTCGTCACCGCCGAGACGGTTGTTACCCGCTGTTGCAAGAACTTCGACAACGCCATCGCCGATCTCGAGGATCGAAACGTCGAATGTGCCGCCGCCGAGGTCATAGATCATGATCTTCTGATCAGATTCCTTATCGAGTCCGTATGCAAGCGCTGCAGCAGTCGGCTCGTTGACGATTCGGAGAACCTCAAGACCCGCAATCTTGCCTGCGTCCTTTGTTGCCTGGCGCTGGCTGTCCGTGAAGTATGCGGGAACGGTGATGACCGCCTGCGAAACCTTCTCGCCGAGGAAGCTTTCAGCATCTGCTTTGAGCTTTGAGAGCACCATCGCGGATATCTCCTGCGGGGAATATGCCTTGCCGTCGATGTTTACCTTATAGTCGGAGCCCATCTCTCTCTTGATTGAAGAGATCGTTCTTTCGGGATTCGTGACAGCCTGACGCTTTGCGACCTGGCCGACGATTCTTTCGCCGTCCTTTGAGAATGCAACAACGGAAGGTGTTGTTCTTGCGCCTTCTGCATTGACGAGAACGGTCGGCTCTCCGCCTTCCATAACTGCAACGCAGGAATTTGTTGTACCTAAGTCAATACCAATGATTTTTGCCATGATTTTTTCCTCCTATTTATAAATGATAAATTTTTTACTGTGTTAATAAAGCCTCGCAGAATCCATTCTGCATTTTGCATTTTGAATTTTGAATTCTGCATTGTCGCAAATTTTAATTTGCGACCTTGACCATCGCGGGGCGGACTACTCTGTCGCCGAGCTTTGCGCCCTTCTGGAAAACCTCAGAGACTGTGTTCTCGCCGAATTCTTCATTTTCCTCATGCATAACCGCATTGTGGAAATTCGGGTCAAAGCCTTCGCCCTTCGGGTCGATAATCTCAACCTTGAGCTTTGAAAGAGTCTGGCAGAACTCATTGAAGATGAGCTCAACGCCCTTTTTATAGCTTTCATCTGTGCATGGGGTTGCAACCGCGCGCTCGAGATTGTCATAGACCGCGAGGAATGCTCCGACGGTTGCCGCCGCCGAATCATTATAGAGCATTTCCTTTTCCTTTGCCGTGCGCTTTCTGAAGTTGTCATACTCTGCGGCAAGGCGAAGATATTTGTCGTTTGCTTCCTTTATCTTTTCCTCAAAGACTTCTGCTTCTGTCTTTTCTTGCGGGACGTCGGGGACGCCGTCCCCTACATTTTCGGAAACTTCCTCAGTTGTTTCCTCTGCCGTTACCTTTTCCTTTTCTTCCATCTTGCTGACATTTCCTCCTATTCATCGAAGAATGATTCTTTTAAAAGCTTATTGAAGCCGGTTATAAAATAATTGAGATTTGCCGCAACCTTCGCATAATCCATTCGCCTCGGACCGACAATTCCGATAACGCCCTGCGAATTTTTGCCGAGATTATACGTTCCGTAGACAATTCCTGCCTCGCGGAGCGGCTCATCGCTGTTCTCTGTTCCGATTGAGAAGTGGATTCCGCCGGGCGGAGCTCCGTCCGGGAACTGCTCGTGGGCATGGCGGAGAATTCCTTTCTTATCGGTGAGATAGGAGAGAAGCTCCTGCGCCTTTTCGGGGTCGCGGTATTCGGGATGGCTCAGAATTCTCGATATTCCGTCGAGATAGACATCGCCTTCGCGCGTCTCATCAAGCACCTCTCCCGCAAATTCGGCGACGGAGGAGACAAGCGGCGCAAGCGCACCTGCCTCGGCAGAGGCTCTCTTTATGAGAGAGAGCGAAATGTCATCGAGCGTCCTTCCCGTGAAATACATATTAAGTATACGCACGACTCTTGCGATTTCTTCATCATCGGGAGTAAAAGTGAGGCGAAGCCTCTTGTTCTTCAGCATTCCCGAGCTTGTGACGATAACGGCAATCGCCGTCGAGTTGTCAATGAGGAAGACGTCAAATTTCTTGACGGTCTCGCTTGAAGCATGGGTCGTGAGCGTATATGTCGTGTAGTTCGTGAGCCTTGAGACAAGCCCGCCGAAATCGCGGAGCATCTTTTCAAGCTCGCGCATCTGCGTCCTCAGCGCGGAGTTGATCGCTTCGGCTTCGGTCGCGGAGAGGGGATAATCGTTCATCAGCTCATTGACATAGAGGCGATAGCCCGCAGTGGAGGGGACTCGCCCTGCCGAAATGTGGGGCTGCTCGAGATAGCCAAGCTCCTCAAGCTCAGACATTTCATTCCTTATCGTCGCAGGGGAGACATCAAGTCTTCCTCGGGCGGCAATTATTTTAGAACCAACCGGCTCTGCGTTTTCAATGTACTCATCAATAATCGCTTTTAATATTCTTCGCTTTCTGTCACTAAGGCTCAATCTCTTTCACCTCACAAAAAGTTATTTCGTTTTTAGCACTCTCTCTTCCCGAGTGCTAATCTTATTTTACTCCTTTTTTTATTATTGTCAATACATTTTTTCGCAAATGTAACATTTTTTTAATAAAAATTGCAGATTAAGTCGATTTTTGCAACTAAAAAAGACATTTTTCAAAAAGGCGGTTCAGCAGAAAAACACCTCGGTTTTAGCACTCGGGAAGTCGGTTTGTCAATCCTGATAGGTCGGTCATCACTAAAAACGGGTCGGTTGAGCCGATTTTTCTGCAAAAACGCCAAAAAACGGAAAACGCACCGGCTGTTCGTAGGGGCGATTCACGTTACAGGAGGCTCCCATCACGCGAGGGAGGCTTTTTTGTTCTTGCCGCGGTGGAATGCGGCGCGTCGGAAACCGCCGCGCCCTACGGGGTTATACGTTGTCCGTTGGTTGGGTGCGGGAAATTTCCAATCGTTTTCGCAAAGCGAAAACACCTCAATTCTGCATTTTGCACTCTGCATTCTGCATTAAAAAAGCACCCTTGCGGGTGCTTTAATTTATTTTATGTTGATTTTCCAGATTCTTGCGCAGTTGCGCTCACTTCCTGCATGGAAGTGAACCCGAAGCTCGCTATCGCCCTTCGGGAGAGTGATGGCGACGGAATCCGTCTCAAACTTATTCTCAAGCGAATAATTATCAGATTTGCAGTCTATCACGCCCTGAAGAGAACCGTCAACGGAGATTTCCGCAGTGATATTCTCATATGCAAACGATGCGATAAGGGAAAGCTTTGCTTTGCGCTCGGCGGGCGAAACGATATGATAATCCACATATGTGCTCCTGCCGTGAGAATTAAATCCTACATTATTAATATAGAACTCGCCGTTCTCATCCTTTTCGAGCCCGGCAATATCTGCCGAAACTATTCGCACCTGATGCGCGGGAATCTCATTCTCTCCCTCGCCGATTTCGTGGATAATTCCGAAATCACGGCGCTTGAAGCATTTCGTCTTCATAATGACATTGAGAATTCTCTTTGCATTCTCGCAGAGAAGGCTCTTATTTATCGCCTTCCAGGAATAATTGCGGAGCGCGCTCTCAAAATCCTGCTCAAATGCATAAGGCATTCTGAGGTTATTTCCTGCAAGAAGCTCATTCGTGAAGGTCGGCGTCGTCTCCCAGTCGGACATTACGAGCCCTTCAAAGCCCCATTCGCCGCGGAGGATACCCTCGATGAGGTTGCGGCTTTCGGAAGTGAATTTTCCGTTGAGACTGTTATATGATGTCATAACGCACCAGGGCTTTGCCTTTTTGACGGCAATCTCAAAGCCCTTGAGATAAATCTCGCGTAATGCGCGCTCTGAAACTCGGCTATCGCTCTTCTTGCGGTTTGCCTCGCGGTTGTTTGCCGCAAAGTGCTTGACCGTCGCTCCGATTCCGCGGCTCTGGACGCCTTCGACAAATGCCGCAGCCGAAAGACCCGCAACGACGGGATCCTCCGAATAATATTCAAAGTTTCTTCCGCAAAGAGGATTTCTATGGATATTGAGTCCCGGCGCAAGAAGAATATCGACGTTGTTTTCCTCGCATTCGCGCCCGATGGCTTCACCGACTTTATATATCGCCTCCTCGCTCCAGGTGCAGGCGAGCGCCGTCGCGCACGGGACGCATACCGTCGGAACCGTTCTTCTGACACCTGCGGGGCCGTCCGCCGTCTGCGGATTGGGAATGCCGATTTTCGGCATATTTCCGATGCCGCCCGTTCCTCGGATGACCGAGGCAGGCTTTCCGTGAGCAAGGTCGATAAGCTGACGGGGAGAGAGATTCCAAACGAATTCATCGAGGCTCATTTTTCCCTCGGCAACATCAATGAGAGAAATGCCCTCCGCATCCGCTTCCTCCGCGATCTCATTGACGAACTCCGTGATTCTCGCATCATAGACCGGAGCTCTTTCAAACTTTCCGCCCGCACCCATTCTCGCGGGTGACATATTCGTATATTTTAATGTAACCTTTTCGACGACCGTCGTCATCTCGGCGAAGAAATTACCTGCAAAGTTAAGATCGCGGATGTTCTTTCCGAAATAGATCGGATATTCGCCCGCATCGAGCGCAAAGCACGCATTCTTCTCATCGAAATATGCCATTGCAGAGGGAGCAAAGCTGATTTTCAGAATCTCCTCTTCACCCGGTGCGAGAAGCTTCGTCTTGCCGAATGCGCGAAGCTCAATCGCCGCCTTCGGAACTTCGCCCTCGGGAGAAGATGTATAGACCTGAACGCTCTCCTTACCTGCGACATCGCCGACATTGCGGACGGAGATATCGAGAGTTATGCGCTCGGAATCGCCCGAGATATCGCAGAGCTTCAGCTCAAAATCCGTGTAGGAAAGACCATAGCCGAAGGGATAGGAGACTTTTTCCTTTGCAAACGTTTCAAAATAGCGATAGCCGACGAAAATATCCTCCGAATAATATTCAATATAGACATCGCGGTCGAAATCCGCGCTTGATGGAATATCCTCATATTTCTTCGCAAAGGAATCGCAGAGCTTGCCCGAGGGGTTGACATCGCCGCAGATGATATCGGCAATCGCCTGAGGTCCGCACATACCCGCCTGCCAGGCAAGAAGGACGCCCTTTGCCTTTTTATATTGCTTGATGGTCTCGACATCTATCGCGCTTCCGATATTGAGGATGATTACCGCGCTTTCAAAATCCGAGCGCTCGATATATTCAAGGAGAGCCTTTTCCTCTGCCTTCAATTCAAAATCGGAAATCGGTCTGTCAGCGCCCTCACCCGTGAGTCTCTTGAACATACAGACGGCAACATCCGCTTTCTTTCCCCAATCGAGAACGGTTTGCTCGGTATATTCCTGCAAAGCAGATTTGCTTTCCTCCAAAATCGCAATATTTTTCTTTAAAAGCTCATCACAGAGGGACGGAACCTCACCGCAGAAGACGTTTGCGCTTCCTCCGCCGCCCTTCTGATATTCGAATGTCCCCGTTCCGAGGAGAGCGATCTTCTTTCCTTTGAGCGGAAGTGTTCTCTCGCGGTTCTCAAGGAGCACCATTCCTTCGCAGGCGGCCTCATATGCCGCGCGAATATTTTCGAAATTCATAAAAAATTCCCCTTTCTATTGAAAAACTTCCTATCTTATGCTATTATTTTAATAGAACTATTTTCGTTTTTCTATCTCTATTTTCGGTTATTCTTTCACTATTTTCGGATTTGGGTGATTTTTATGAAAAATGAAAGCGTCAGGCTTTCGAGCGCTGAGGTTCCGGCGCATTTTCTCCGCAAAGACAAAATCAACGGCAGGGACGGCAGTATCTCAATGCATCACCACAACGAAACAGAGCTCCTTTTCATCCGCGAGGGTCGCTTTCCCTGCACGGTAGACGGGGAGAGGCTCGTCCTCGGGCGAGGGGAGATGCTTTTTATAAACAGCCGTATCCCGCATTCGACAAGACCGGAGAATGCTAAATACGATATGATCCAGATCAACTGCGATTCGCTCCTTTTCAGCTCATCGCCGAAGGCGATAGGCGCGCTGCTCGCACACGGCGGAAAGGCATACCACCTGTTCACACGAAGCGAGGCGGCAGAATTTGATTTTCTTTTTGAAGGAGTCTTCACGGAGCTTTCAAAGGACCGCAACGGCAAGAACCATTTTCTCCTCGGTGCGCTCCATATGATATGCTCGCGCCTTATTTCGCGCGGGCTTATCGCAAACCCCGATGAGCTTGCCGAAAGCAAGAAGCTTGAAAAACTCTCGGCGGCACTTTCGCATATATCGGATAACTATACCTCGCAGATAACGACACCCGAGCTTGCCTCGATATGCAATCTCAACACGGCATATTTTTGCGAGCTTTTCAAATCAGCAACAGGCAAGACCCCGATCGAATTTATAAATGCGCTTCGTATCCGACGCGCGGAGGAGCTCATTTCGGCAACGGATATGAATATGACGGAGATTGCCCTTGCGCTCGGATTTTCATCACCATCCTATTTCGACCGCGTTTTCCGCAAGATAAACGGAAATTCACCGCGCGAATTCAGGACGTTGAGATTTGATAAGGTCTGAGTTTTTTTAAATCGGCGCGCCCTACGATGGGGTATTGGGATTTTCGTCATCGGTCGTAGGGGAGGGGCTATGTGCCGTTCCGCATTGGAGTTATTTGAGTCCGTAGGGGAGGGTCTCCGTGCCCTCCCGCAACAAATCAGAACAACACGGGAGGGGATGGAACCCCTCCCCTACATTGGCTTGTGATAAACGATACAATTCCCGTTTTTATAAAATTATTGTAGAGGCGATTCACGAATCGCCCGCGGATCGTTTTGCGATAAGCAAAACACCTTAATTCTGCATTCTGCATTAAAAAAGAGAGGCGAATCGCCTCTCTTTTTTTATAGCTCTCTTTTCTTTGCTTCGCAATAGACGCATCTTTTCGCGCCGGAGTGGGAGACCTTGAACATATGCTCTATCTCCTGCTCACAGCTTGTTATACAACGCGGATTGAAGCAGCGATATTCATTCTTTATATATCCTTCGTCATTGCGAGCGGAGTTTCCTTCGCGCTTTGCCTCCTCAAGAAGCTTGAGAATAAGAGCCATTCGGATGTATTTTCCGTTGAGCGCCTGCTCGAAATAGCACGCGCGCGGGTCTTCATCAACCTTGACGCTGATCTCATTGACGCGCGGCAGGGGATGGAGGATGCACATATCCGCTTTTGCGGGCAAGAGCTTTTCGGGAGTAAGGATATAGCTGTCCTTGAGGCGCTCATAGTCCTCATCCTTTTCAAAGCGCTCGCGCTGAATTCTCGTCATATAGAGAACATCGAGCTTCGGCATAGCCTCTTCGAGCGATGTGGTCTCCTCATATTCAAACGCATTTTCCTTCTTGACATAGCTCGGGACCTTGAGCTCCTCGGGTGAGATAAGGATAACCTTGATGCCGGTATATCTTGAAAGCGCGTGGATAAGCGAATGGACGGTTCTTCCGAACTTGAGATCACCGCAGAAGCCTATCGTGAGGTCACTGAGTCTTCCGAACTTGCGATAGATCGTGAGAAGGTCGGTGAGCGTCTGCGTCGGGTGGCAATGTCCGCCGTCACCGCCGTTGATGACGGGAACCGTCGCATTTCTTGCCGCAACGAGCGGCGCACCCTCTTTCGGATGGCGCATTGCGATGATATCGCAATAGCAGCTCATGACCTTTGCGGTATCGGCGACGCTTTCGCCCTTTGCGGCAGATGATGTCGAAGCTTCCGAAAAACCGAGGACGCTTCCGCCGAGCTCGAGCATTGCCGCCTCAAAGGAGAGACGAGTTCTCGTTGACGGCTCGAAGAAGCAGGTTGCAAGCTTCTTTCCGCGGCACATTTCGGAATATTTCCAGGGGTTTTCGATGATGTCGCAAGCGACATGCATAAGCTCATCAATCTCCTCAACCGTAAGGTCAAGTATGTCTATAAGACTTCTCATATGTTTTCTCCTTGTGTATGAAAGTGAAGTTGTTCGCTTTGCTCTCAGTGAAGTTTTTGCTTTCGCAAAAATGAAGTTGCATGCGCAGTGAAGTTAAGTTCGCCCGCTTCGCCGCGAGGCGAAACTTCACTTGCAACGCAAACTTCACTATCGAAGATAACTTCACTTGCCCGTAAGGGCAAACTTAGTTGCAAAAGCTTAAGCTTTTGCAATCCAGCTCTCATCCGACGGATTATTTCTGAACTTGATAAGACGTTCAACATCCTCGGGCTTGATGTAGTTCTCTTCCGCAGCAACTTCTGCAATTACGTCAAAATTCGTGAGAGAAACATTCTTTACGTTTGCTTCCGCAAGTCTTGTGAGACCCTTCTGCATACCGTAGGTGAAGATGGAGACGATTCCGAGAACCTCTGCGCCCGCTTCGCGGAGAACATTTACAACCTCGATGCAGCTTCCGCCCGTTGAGATGAGGTCTTCGACAACGACGACCTTCTGACCGGGGAGAAGACGGCCTTCGATCTGGTTATTTCTGCCATGATCCTTTGCGCCCGAGCGGACATATCCCATCGGGAGACCCATGAGGTGACCCGTGATAGCCGCGTGAGCAATACCTGCGGTCGATGTTCCCATAAGAACCTCAACATCGGGGTAATTTTCCTTTATAAGAGTTGCAAGTCCGTTCTCGACATCGTTTCTGACCTCAACATCGGTGAGAGTGAGGCGGTTGTCGCAGTATACCGGGCTCTTGATGCCGCTTGCCCATGTGAACGGCTCATCCGGGCGG
>JAZSHZ010000309.1:0-2137 GCA_045533555.1 Eubacteriales bacterium | reverse complement strand
TTATGACCGTGGGAACAGAAAATCTTAACCCCCGAAACGGAAACGAGTTCATTATACGGTAAAAGGGAATAAATATCGCAGTTTCCGCAGACCTGAACAACCTTTCTGTTTCCGATTTTATCGTTGAGAAGGTTAATATCCCTTTCGCCGTCGCCGATATGAATAATCATATCCGCTTCGGAGTGCATGGATATTGCTTCACGCATGCGGTAGGTTGAACCGTGCGAATCCGAAAAAACAAGGATTCTCAAACCATCATCTCCGTTCTAATTTATATTTTTTTATCATAAATATAGGGTTATAGGTAGTGAAAAATGAAGAATGAAGAGTGAAAAGTTATGGGTGGGCGTTGCCCACACCCAATTATATATTTTTACCAACTCTTCACCTAAACAGTTTTTGCGGAGCAATTATATTCGGAGCGAAGCGACCCTTAACTATTCATTATTCACTTTTAACTATTCACTAAAACAATGTTCACTTCAATTATATTGGATAAAGGCGGTGATTGCAACGGGTAACCAAAATTTTTCTCCCGAGGAACTTCTGAAAATTGCAAAATCGGCAAAGAGCAGCAGACCCGAGGATATGCTTTCGGCAATGCAGAATAAGCTTCCCGAAAACGGCGTAAATGAAATAAAGCGCATTCTCGGCGATAAAAAAGCTCTTGAGGAGCTTCTGAAAAGTGAGCAGGCGCAGAAAATTATGAAACAGTTCGGTAAAAAATAGTATGGATATTAATATGGATAACATAAACGAAATCATATCCTCGCTTTCCGATGAGGATATGGAAAATCTGCGTGCCGCCGCCGAAAACCTCTTTTCTTCCGAAGAAAAAAACGAGAAAAAAGAGGAGTTCGGTTTTGGCGGTATGCCCGATTTGTCAAACATACTCGGCAATGCACGCCTTATGTCGGGAATAGCATCGATTATGGGAGCGATGAACAAAACCGACAGCCGAACAAGGCTGATTGAAGCGCTCAAGCCTCTTTTATCCGAAAACAGACGCCGAAAAGCTGATGAAGCCATGCGGATGATGAAGCTTTTCGAGCTTTTGCCGATGCTGACCAATCTTATGGGCGGTGATAACCATAAACCTTGATTCCGACAGCAATCTCATACTGCCGATAACAATATTGCTCCTTGCGGAAAAGGCGGATTTTTCGCTGATTTTTGCGATGATATACATTCTCACTTGAAAAAAGAAAAAATATATTGTAAAATAGCCCCAAAGGAGTGATAAACAGATGATTTATAAATATAAAACCAGAGGCACTTGCGCCCGTATGATTGAATTTGAGCTTGACGGAGAAACCGTTAAAAATGTCCGTTTTGAAGGCGGATGCAACGGCAATCTCAAGGGAATCGGCTCAATCGTTGAAGGCATGAATGCGAAGGATGTTATTGCAAAGCTTGAGGGAATCCGCTGCGGTTTCAAAACAACCTCATGCCCCGACCAGCTTGCAAAGGCACTCAGGGAGGCTGTTGAAAATGGATAAGAAGAAAAATATGAGGCTCACGTTTTATGTTGTGTGCGGACTTCTTCTCGGCGCACCTTACATATGGAAAATAATCAAGATTATCCCCGAAATTCTTGCAGGGCTTGAAAATGCGGCGGAAATTCTTGCGGCGGCAGGCTATGCGGTTCTCGTTATTGTTTCTGTTGCCGTGGCATATAAACTCAGGGAAATGACATGGATAAAGATAGTCAATATCTATTCAATGATAGGTCTTGCCGTAAGCGTTATAACGATGATGACAAGAGCAATCGGCATTTCCGAAATATTCGAGGTTGTTTTCGAGCTTATCTGTGCACCTTTCTACGGCATAAAATCACCTCTCGCAGTAACCGTTCTCATGTTGATTATATCCGTAACGGCATATATGTTCCTCAACAGAGTTCCGGCAAAAAGCGAATAACCGACGGAGGCGTATCATGAGTCAGTTAATAATGTTCAAAAAAGTAGCTCCTGCCGAATATCCCGAAGAATATTCGGGCTTCAGCTTCCGCCGTTTCAACGGAAGCGATGAAGATAAGCAGATATGGGTTGATATCTGCAAGGGTTCAATTATCGGCGAGCATAACGATATATCAGCTTATGACAGATGCATGACCAACGAGGTCGGCTATGATAAA
>JAZSHZ010000039.1:0-7488 GCA_045533555.1 Eubacteriales bacterium | reverse complement strand
TTGTTTTGTTCAAACCTCACCTCTCGACGTACCAACGTACTACTTCGGGTTCGGTTTGAATAATCTTGCACCCTTTTGGACAATCTCTCAGCGTGTCGATAAGTTTATCGACACGCTGAACAAAAAGCAATGCTTTGCATTGCTTTTTGTCATTTTGTATTTTTTGCGCGGACCGCTTTCGGGGATACCCCTCTTGATTTCTTGTAGCACCTGCTGAAATAGCTTTCATCATCAAAGCCCGATATATGAGCTATTTCAGAAATGCTTGTATCAGAATTGCGCAGCATAACATCCGCGATGCTGAGCTTATATTCGGTCAGATACTGAATAGCTGTCATATTGGTTGCACGTTTGAAAATTCTGCAAAAATGGAATTTACTCATCTTACAAAGATTCGCAAGCTCATCAACCGTTATATCGGAATCATATCTCGTTCTTATATGCTCAATCGCAGGCTCTATCGAATCATAAAATCGAATATTATCGTTTATGCATTCCTCAGAAACAACATCCTTGACTTCCGAACGGAGAAGCAATGCAAACAGTTCAAGAACAAGACCTTTGACAACAAGCTCATAAGAATCTTCCTTCGAAGTCATCTCCTCTATTATGTTCAAAATAACTTGCTTGACTCTGTCATTATTTCGAATCATATTGTTGAATCTTATTCTTCTTCCAAGAAGAAGATGCTTCATATCAAAGTTATCAAGATTCTTACTTGAAAACAAATCCATACCAATCATAAGCAAATTGTATTTACCTGAATTTTCACCGACAGCGAGTGTGGAATGAAACTCATACGGATTTATGAGAATGATATCTCCCGGTTGCGTCACTATCGGCTCAGTGTCTATAAGCACCGTAGAAGAACCTTCGGTAAAATATTTGATTTCGATTTCTTCATGCCATGAGCGCGAAACCATTGCAAGGTCGTCAGGATTAAAACGTTTTCCACTGTAATGCGCGATCTGAAAATCATTTCTTTCAAACACAGGTCGATCGTGCAGTTTCTTTTCTTCCACCAAATCACACCCCGAAAACAAATTAGATCAAATCGTTTGCGATAATATCCTCATAAGTTTCACGTCTGACAATGAGCTTGTCTTCGCCATCCATAACCATAACAACAGGCGGACGCGGAACTCTGTTATAATTTGAAGCCATGGAATAATTATATGCTCCTGTTGTCAAAACTGCAAGCAAATCACCGCATTTGACCTCAGGAAGCTCAATATTCTCCCCTATAAGATCACCGCTTTCACAATTACGGCCTGCAACCGTAACCGACTGCGTTGCTTCCGCCTCAGGTCTTTCCGGAAGAAGCACAGTATACTCTGAACCATAAAGCGCATATCGAGGATTGTCTGTCATTCCCCCGTCAACCGAGACATATGTTCGTATATCCTTGATCTCCTTTACAGAGCCAACTGTATAAACCGTTATGCCGGATTCAGCAACAATACTGCGCCCCGGCTCGATTGAAATGAACGGTCTCTTTAATCCGAGCTCATCTGCCATCTTTTTTACCTTATCAGTAAAATTCTTGACAGAATCATAGATAGAATTCGGGTCATCCTTTTCTGTATATCTGACTCCGAATCCGCCGCCAAGATTAAGCTCCGGCACTTCATATCCAAGCTCATTTTTTATCTTTGAAGAGAAATTCATCATAATTTCCGCAGCATGCGCAAATGGCTCCGAATCAAAAATCTGCGATCCGATATGGCAGTGTATTCCTATGACTTCAACGCCGTCAAGCGCAAGAGCTTCCTTGATAATCTCATAAGCCTCGCCGTTTTCAAGCGCAACGCCGAACTTCGAATCGATCTGCCCTGTTTTAACAAAATCATGTGTGTGTGCATCAACACCGGGCTTAATTCTGAATGCTATCTTCGCACGCTTTCCTTTCTTCTTCGCGAGCGTATCAATAAGATAAAGCTCCTCACGGTTATCAACCATAAAATCGCGTATTTCACTATCAAGGGCAAATTCTATTTCGCTTTTTGTTTTGTTGTTTCCGTGGAAAGATATCTTGTTTGCGGGAAAACCTGCAGCAAGAGCTGTGTAGAGTTCTCCGCCCGAAACAACATCCGCACCGAAACCTTCTTCACCAATCACCTTATAGATATATTTTGTTGAAAATGCTTTACTTGCATAAAAAGGAAGAAAATTGTCACCGTAGCATTCTTTGAGCGCGGAGACATATTCCCTGCATACGCGCCTGATTTTTTCCTCATCCATAAGATACAAAGGAGTTCCGTATTTTTTTGCAAGAGTAACGACATCTGCGCCGCCAATAGCCAGATGTCCCTCATTATTAGTTGTCAAAGAATCGGAAATATACATCTTAAAAACTCCTTAATCTCACTCAAGTACATTCTGAATAACTCGCACGAGTTCATCTCGCCCCAGACCCTTTTCGGCAGAAAACGGTATTATGATTTCTTTTGGTAAATCGAAAGTTTCTGAAATAAGCTCAATTGCAGGCTCAATCTGACTCTTCTTGAGCTTATCCATTTTGTTTGCAATAATATAAAACGGAAAACCCGAATTGATAAACCATTCCGCCATAACCATATCATCTGCAGTCGGTTTATGCCTTATATCAACAATAAAAATGCCCAAAGAAAAAGAATCATCCCTGTTCAAATATGTCTCAATAAGTTTCGCCCAACGTTGCTTCTCACTATGCGATACTTTTGCATAGCCATACCCGGGAAGGTCGACAAAATACGCCTTTTCATCAACAAGAAAATAGTTTATATGTATCGTTTTTCCCGGTGATGCTCCAACTCTTGCAAAATTTTTTCTGTTGAGAACTTTGTTTATAACCGAAGATTTTCCAACGTTTGATTTGCCCGCAAAAATAACCTGCGGAAGGTCGGTTTCAATGAAGCCGGACGGATTTGCCGCCGACTTCACAAACTCGACATTGTGAAGATTTAAATTTGGCTTCATTGTTTTCCCTCCCTATTGGCTAATCCCGCGAAGCTTTCCTTTTGCCGGTGCTTCCTCAACAACCGCCGTATATGCCTTTGATTCCTTATCTTCCTTACACCTGCAATAATCCGAAAGATCAATCGCACATCTTATAACATCATCTGCATGTGAAACGGTGCAGAAAGAAAGCGACATTCTGACTGTCTTATCAATATCCTCAAGGTCTTTCATATTGTCTTCCGGAATAATAACCGTCTTGATTCCATAGCGGTATGCTGCCATAGTCTTTTCCTTCAAACCGCCAATCGGAAGAACTCTGCCTCTTATTGATATCTCACCTGTCATCGCAACAAAATTCTTTGCAGGAACTCCTGTAAGCGCCGAAACAAGCGCCGTTGCAATCGTTATACCTGCAGAAGGCCCGTCTTTGGGGATTGCTCCTTCCGGGAAATGAATGTGAATATCCTTCGTTTTATAGAAATCAGGCTCGATATCAAATTCTTTGACACGACTTCGGACATAAGTCAGTGCCGCTTTTGCGGATTCATTCATAACGGAGCCGAGATTACCCGTTATTTCAAGCTTTCCACTTCCCTCGGTGACATTAACTTCAACTTCAAGCATTTCGCCGCCGACAGAAGTCCACGCAAGACCATTGACGACACCTGCTTCTTTTCCGTCATAAAGCTTGTCCTCTTTATACTTTTCAACACCGAGATAATCAGAAATATTTTTTTCGGTTACCGTAACTTTACCTTTATTTTCCGATACGATTATCTTTGCAACTTTTCGCATAAGAGTTCCGATTTCGCGTTCAAGTGTTCTGACACCGGACTCGCGCGTATAATCGGATATAATCTTATAAATCGCACTGTCATCTATCTTTATCATAGCAGAAGTCATACCATTCTTCTGCATCTGTTTCTTCACAAGATGATTCTTTGCGATATGGAACTTATCCTCAACCGTATAGCTGGAAAGCTCAATAACCTCCATTCTGTCAAGAAGCGGAAGTGGTATTGTCGAGGTAGTATTCGCAGTGGTTACAAACAAAACATCCGAAAGATCAAAGGGTATTTCGAGATAATGGTCT
The DNA here is from genome assembly GCA_045533555.1 of Eubacteriales bacterium. Classification (GTDB taxonomy): domain Bacteria; phylum Bacillota; class Clostridia; order Oscillospirales; family JAAYXM01; genus SIG480. Next base: position 3,455 of record JAZSHZ010000039.1, on the reverse strand, counting down.
CTGAATGCATAGTTCTGCTCCGAATCGAGAACCTCAAGCATTGCAGCAGACGGATCTCCCCTGAAATCACTCGACATTTTATCAATCTCATCAAGTAAAATAAGCGCATTTTTTGACCCCGCACTTTTAACGGCATTCATAATTCTGCCGGGCATTGCACCTATATATGTTTTTCTATGACCTCTGATATCAGCTTCATCACGAACTCCGCCGAGAGAAAGCCTTGAAAACTTTCTTCCCATAGCCTGCGCAATGCATTTTCCTATAGATGTCTTACCGACCCCGGGAGGTCCGACAAGACAAATTATTTGTCCTTTACTCTCCGGAGCAAGCTGCTTTACGGCAAGAAACTCAAGAATTCTTTCCTTAACCTTCTCCATGCCATAGTGATCACGGTCAAGAATTTTCTGGGCACTTGTCAAATTCAGTTTATCTTTTGTTTTCGTATTCCAAGGAAGCTCGAGAACATTGTCAAGATACGTTCTGATAACACCACTCTCGGGAGAATTAATCTGCATTTTGCGAAGTCTTGAAGCTTCCTTGATAAGCTTTTCACTTATCTCCTCAGAAAGATTCAGTTTGCGTATTTTTTCAACATATTGCTCGTATTCACTCTCGACATCATCATCGTCACCAAGTTCTTCGTGGATTGCTTTAATCTGCTCGCGAAGAAAATAATCGCGTTGATTCTTATCCATCTGCTCCTGAACCTTGCCCGCAAGATTACTTTCAACCTTAAAGATTTCAAGCTCTCTTGCAAGAAGTTTCTTGACAAGAGAAAGCCGCTTATACGGATGGAGCTCTTCGAGAACGAGCTGCTTGTTCGTATATTTTGTCGGAATGCTCTGTGCTATAAAGTCAGCAAGATCACCCATTGTTTCCGAAGAAATGACATTGAGCATAACCTCGGGAGTCATCTTGGGCGCATATTCCATATATTCCGAAAAAAGCTCTTGCGCAGATCGCATAAGAGCTTCGCATCTTACGCTGTTTTCATTTATATCAGGAGGCAAGAGTTCTTCAACCTCCGCCTCTATAAACGGCTCAATATGTGTTACATTGACGATCTTCGCGCGGTAAATTCCCTCTACCAGAACACGGACATTATTAGCAGGAAATCTCAAGACCTGCTTGACACGCGCAACCGTTCCAATCTCATATATATCTTCCGCAACAGGATTATCGGTTCTGATCTCTTTTTGGGCAACAAGAAAAATCTTCTGATTTTTCGCCATTGCATCGTCAAGAGATTTCATTGATTTATCTCGCCCAACATCAAAGTTAAGCATCATATGCGGAAATGCCGTAAGTCCGCGAAGCGGAAGAACGGGCATAATGCTTCTTCTCGTTGCATTCTCAGGCATATTCTGTCTCCTTTACGATTCTAATCTTTTTTTCTGGCAATTATAGGCTCTGCTTTATTTCTTACTGAATCAGCAGTGACCGTTACGGCGATAATATCCGGATCACGAGGTACATCATACATAATTTTCTGCATGACACCCTCAAGAACTGCGCGCAAACCTCTTGCGCCGATTTCTCTTTCAATCGCAAGCTCTGCAACTGCTTCGAGAGCTTCCGGTTCAAACGTAAGCTCAACACCGTCCATCTCAAGAAGCTTCTTATATTGCTTTGTCAGAGCATTCTTCGGTTTAGTCAAAATGCTGATCATTGCCCCTTTATCGAGCGGTCGAAGCGGAGCAATAACAGGAAGTCTGCCGACAAGCTCGGGGATAATTCCGAATTTAAGAAGATCATGCGGCTGAATATCAGCAAGAAGCGCTGCTTTATCCTCATTTTCTTTCGAAACGACGTTTGATCCAAAGCCGATTCCACTCTTTGTTTTTCTCTTCGAAATAACTTTTTCTATACCGTCAAAAGCACCTCCGCAAATAAAGAGGATATTGCTTGTGTCAATCTGTATAAAATCCTGATGCGGATGCTTTCTTCCGCCGTTCGGCGGAACATTGGCAACTGTGCCTTCAAGAATCTTGAGGATAGCCTGCTGAACTCCTTCTCCGGAAACATCTCGGGTTATCGATGTGTTCTCGCTTTTTCTGGCAATCTTGTCAATTTCATCTATAAAAATGATACCACGCTGAGCAGCTTCAACATCGAAATCCGCCGCCTGTATAAGACGCAAAAGAATATTTTCGACATCTTCGCCGACATATCCCGCTTCAGTCAATGTCGTTGCATCTGCAATAGCAAAAGGAACATTGAGCATTTTGGCAAGCGTCTGCGCGAAAAGAGTTTTACCCGATCCCGTCGGTCCTATCATAAGAATATTGCTTTTCTGCAATTCAACATCATTATCGGAATCGTTCATAATTCTTTTATAATGATTGTAGACAGCAACACTGAGCGCAAGCTTTGCACCTTCCTGCCCAACGATATATTCATTCAATTTTTCATGTATTTCATGCGGTTTCAAAACTGTAAGATCATTCACCTTGCCGGCACTTTCGAGATGCTGAGCGCCCTTCAAGGACTCAAGATATTCATTGCAAGCAAGAATGCAGTTCTCACAAATATATCCGTCAAAACCAGCAAGAACCGGAACTCCCGCAGGAATAACCTCTCCGCAAAATGAGCAAACTATTTCTTTATTGTTGTCAGACATAACCTACTCCGTCTTTTCCAAATAAAATTTATTGTCTTTTTGTTATAACTCGGTCAATAAGACCATATTCAACAGCTTCTTCCGCCGTCATAAAATTATCGCGCTCTGTATCCTGCTCAATAACTTCAACAGGTTTTCCCGTTGCCTCCGCAAGCATCTGATTCAAACGACCTTTAATTTTAATGATTCTATCAGCATGAATCTTGATATCCGTTGCCTGCCCCTGCATTCCCGAAAGTGGCTGATGAATCATAATCTCGGAATTAGGAAGAGCAAGGCGTTTTCCCGGTGTTCCGGCAGCAAGAAGGAAAGCACCCATTGATGCAGCCATACCGATGCATATCGTCGAAACATCACATTTTATATACTGCATTGTATCATAGATAGCCATGCCCGCCGTGATGGATCCGCCCGGAGAATTTATATAGAAGCTGATATCCTTATCCGGATCCTGCGATTCAAGATACAAAAGCTGAGCAACGATAAGAGAAGCCGTTGCATCATTGACTTCTTCGGATAAAATAATGATTCTGTCGTTCAACAAACGCGAAAAAATATCATATGAACGCTCTCCGCGATTTGTCTGTTCAACAACTACAGGAACCAAACTCATAAAAAACACACTCCTTGTTCTCTTTTTAAAGATAGGCGCGAGGAAATAATTCCTCCCGCCTATCAATGATTATACTCAATTTTTGGAAAATTATTCTTTATCTTCCCTTTTCTTTCCCGCGGATTTCTTGCTGGTAGGCTGCTTGGGGCGAGCTTGCTTGTGGGCTTGGTCGGCGTGAGCCTTGTGTGGCTGGCGGGGGGTCGGCTGGGGAGCGGCGGG
>JAZSHZ010000299.1:0-9455 GCA_045533555.1 Eubacteriales bacterium | reverse complement strand
AGACCGCTTGGCCTCCGACTTGGCGTCCTCGACGTCCCGCAAGCTCCCGACTTTGACCAAGTCGCAGACTATGCAAAAGAAGCAGTCGCAGCCCTCGTCAATGCAAAGGTGATAAGCGGCAAAAACGGTCTCATCGACCCGACAGCATATACGACACGCGCAGAAGTCGCGGTATTGATTCAGCGAATCCTCGAATTCGTGAAGTAACAAAATATTTTCGAAAAGACGGGCGAGCAATCGCCCGTCTCAGCGTGTCGATAAACTTATCGACACGCTGAGAGATTGTCCAAAAGGGTGCAAGATTATTCAAACCGAACCCGAAGTAGTACGTTGGTACGTCGAGAGGTGAGGTTTGAACAAAATAAGCGGAAAACGCCTTGAAATTTGATGTTTCAAGGCGTTTTATATACAATGCTCCGTTTTTTGTAAATTGGTTTTGTGAAAATTTGAGACAGAACGACACATAGATCGTTCCCTATATATAAATTCTCTGCTTGTGTTCTTGTGCCTTTTTCGACAGTCTGAGACGGGCGAGCAATCGCCCGTCTTTTTTGTGAGGATGCAACGATTCCTGTGTAGGGGTCATTCACGAATGCCCCGCGGGCGATTCTTGAATCGCCCCTACTTGACACTTAGCCGGTTTGGACATATAATTTAGATACGAAATTATGCTCAAAAACAGTATTGACCGGAGTTGATTTTTTTGTACCACAAGCTCAGCATAGAGGAAACGATCGCCGCGCTCGATGTCGATCTCGAAACGGGCTTTTCCGATAAGGAAGCACGCGCGAGAATGGATCAGGGCGAGCGCTCGAAAAAAGGTTCCTCATCCTTCTTTAAATTTGCGGCAAGCGCGATCGCGCGTCCCGTCATATATCTTCTTATAATCGCGGCAGTATTATCGGCAATTTTCGGGACATGGCTTGAGTCGCTCCTGATAGTTGCGGTAATCATCGTCAATATCGCGCTGACGGCGGAATTTGCCCGCCGCGGAGTAAGTGCGCTCGAGAGCTCGGTCAATGCCTCGGTTACCCACGCAATAGTCCTGCGCAACGGCGCGAAGATGAAGCTTGCGTCGGATAAGCTTGTTGTCGGCGATATCGTAACGATAAAGCCCGGCAGAGTTGTCCCCGCGGATCTGCGCCTCATTTCATCGCAGAATCTCGTCATAGACGAAACGGTGCTGACGGGTGTATCCCGCGCTGAAAAGGATTGCGAAAGAGTAATTTCAGGTGATGTCCCTCTCGAAATGCGCTATAATTGTGCCTTTGAAGGGACGGTTGTCCTCGCCGGCAGGGGAGACGGAATCGTCATCTCGACAGGTATGTCGACGGAGATGAGCAGAATGACGCTTCCCGTCGATGAGCCGGAGAAGGATGAATCTCCCGTATTTTCAAAAATCAGGGAAAGCTCAAAGAGAATAACTCTCATCGCGGCTCTTGCCTGCGTCGCCCTCTTTGTTATAGGGACGGTCAAGGGCAGAGGGCTTCTCGATATGATCCTCATATCGCTCTCGCTCGCCGTTGCGGTTGTTCCGGAAAGCGCATATGCCGCGGCGATAAGCGCGCTTGCAAAGGGTGCGCGCGCGATGAAGGAAAGGGGATTCCTGCCGAAGAGTATGGATGCCGTCGAGGAGCTTGGAATCGTTTCCGCGCTCTGCACGGAGCTTCCGAAGCTTGGCGTTGCCGCGACCTACACAAGCGGCAGAATACGAAACCCGCAGGAAGAGGATACAGTTCCGTTTATAGACGGGCTTCTCCTCTGTGACCTTACGAACAGCTCGCTCTCGGCATTTGCGGCGACTAAATGTGATGCCGAAAAGGTGCGCGAAAAATTTCCGAAGATAGGAACTCTCTCGGGAGAAGTGACGACGACTCTGCACCGCGCAGGGGAGACGACGCTTTCCTACACGGGAGGAAGCGTCAGGGAGATCATCGCGCGCTCGAAGCTTATCTGGTCTTTCGGAAGGATACACCCGATAACGGATATCGAGCTTGAGGAAATTAATGATGCGGCATCACTTCTCACCGAAGAAGGGTATACGCTGACTGCGATAGGTATGCGCTCGGGAGATGATGTGCCCTGCGACACGGATCTCATTTTCCTCGGCATTGCGGCGACGAGAGCTGAAAACAGCGAAGCGACGACTCCGGACACGGAAGCGCTCGCCCGGGCGGGAGTCAAGGTATATCTCCTCACCTCGGAGAATGCCGAAAAGGCAAAGCTCGGTGCGGCGGCACTCTCCCTTTCCGCGGATAATATAATTTCGGGAAGAGAGATCTCCTCGCTCCGCGAAGCAGAGCTTTCGGAAAGATTGCGCGATACGTTCGTCTTCACGGCGCTGACTCCGCAGAACAAGGTCAGGATAATACATGCGCTCCGCGCAATGGGAGAAACGGTTGCGGTCATCGGTGAGGAGCTTTCCGATTCCCCCGCACTCGATGCGGCGGATGTCGGTCTTTCATATGCTCATTCGCAGGATGCGGCAAAAAATGTCTCCGATGTCATCTATGATGGCGAATATTCGGCAGACGGCGCAATATATTGCGGCAAATCCGCAAGCCTCGCGATCCGCAAGGCTCTTGTTTATCTCAATGCGGCAAATATCGGCGAATTCATCTGCGTTTTTCTCGGAATAATGTTCGGCTTCGGCTTCTGCCTCAGCCCGCTTCAGATATTGCTCCTCAACCTCATAACGGATACTTTCCCCGTAATGTGGCTTGCGGGTGCGTCAAAGCATCTGAAAGAGAAGAATTTCGCGTTTGTCTATATAACGGGAATTGCTCTCGGAATCCTTGCGCTTGCGCTTTATAAGATACTTATAAGCATCGCGGTTGCGCAAGCTCTTGCTTCGTGGCTCACGTTTGCGCTTCTTGCCGTCGGCGAGCTCATCCTCGCAATACCTGTCTATTTTTCGGGGAGGCGATAAAAATGGCGAAAGAAATTGAATTGAAATACAGACCGATCGGTGATATAGATCCGATATGGCTTTTCGGGCATCCGACGATCGCTCCGAACAGAAAAAAGATCCATCCCTATTATTATGAAACGACCTACCTTGACACGCCTGATGGCGAGGTGGAAAAATCGGGGCTGACGCTCCGCGTCCGCATAGAGGATGGGGAAAGCTGCATTTACGCAAAGAAATTCAATGACGCGGACGGTGCGTTTTCCGCGCGCGACGAATGGCGCGTGAGATCCGCTGATATCCCGCATGCCGCAAGAACTCTTGCGCGATGCGGCGCACCGACGAGCCACCTTATCGGAAAAGAACTGATAGGAACGGCTCAGGTAAGTTTCCGCAGGCTGGAATGCCTCGTATTCCCAAAGCCGGGATTCTCATATATGCTCAGTTATGATGTCGGCGCGTTTGCGAATACGTTCCGTTTCGATGAGATCGAGCTTGAGCTCGTTGAAGGAACAAAGGAGGATCTGATCGAGGCGGGAGAGACTCTTGCAAAGGATCTGATGCTTGAGCCTGAGCCGAAATCAAAGCACGAGCGCGCACTTTTCTATACTAAAATCCTGTTTGACGGGGAGAAGGATTAAAATTAATGGAATATCTTGCAGGAAAATATGATATAGCAGTTATCGGCGCAGGCCATGCGGGCATTGAAGCGGCGCTTGCCGCGGCAAGGCTCGGTTGTTCTGTCGTCTGCTTTGCGATAAATCTCGATTCCGTCGGGAATATGCCGTGCAACCCGGCAATAGGGGGAACGGCGAAGGGGCATCTCGTTCGCGAGATTGATGCCCTTGGCGGAGAAATGGGCAAGGCGGCGGATGACACCTGCATACAGTACCGTATGCTCAACCGCGGAAAAGGCCCCGCGGTATATTCGCTCCGTGCCCAGGGGGACAGGCGCGCATATCAGGCGCGAATGAAGGGGACTCTTGAGGCGCAGGAGAATCTCGATCTCGTTCAGGCGGAAATCGTCGATGTCGGGATAAGCGGCGGCAAGGTCGAAAGTGTCCTCACCGCAAGCGGCGGCAGATATGAGGTTCGCGCCGCAATCATCGCAACGGGAACTTATCTCGGAGGCAAAACGACTGTCGGAGAGGTTGCCCGCGAGGGCGGACCCGACGGGATGTTTGCCGCAAAGGAGCTGACCGCGAATCTCATTGCGGCAGGCGTTCCGCTTCGCCGCTTTAAGACGGGAACTCCGCCGAGAATCAATGCGCGAAGCGTCGATTTCAGTGTCCTCGAGCCGCAACCGGGCGATGAGGATATTTATCCCTTCTCGTTTGATACGACGAAAAAGATAGAAAACCGCGCTATGTGCCACCTTACCTACACAAACGAGACAACGCACCGAATAATACGCGACAATATCCACCGCTCGCCGCTCTTTTCGGGAAACATCGCAGGTGTCGGGCCGAGATATTGCCCCTCGATTGAAGATAAAATTATGCGCTTTGCGGATAAGAAGCGCCATCAGATATTCATCGAGCCGATGGGGCTCGGAACAGATGAAATGTATATTCAGGGCCTCTCATCATCTCTTCCCGAGGATGTGCAGATAAAGATCGTGCATTCGATAAAGGGTCTTGAAAACGCGCAGATAATGCGCTTTGCGTATGCTATTGAATATGATTGCATAGACCCGCTTCTCCTTGAGCCGACGCTTGAGGTCAAGAGCATTTCGGGTCTCTATGGCGCGGGTCAGTTCAATGGCTCATCGGGCTATGAGGAGGCTGCGGCTCAGGGGCTCATTGCGGGGATAAACGCCGCGAGAAAGCTTCAGGGGAAAGAGCCCTTCATTCTTGACCGAGCGGATGCATATATCGGAACTCTTATTGACGATCTCGTCACGAAAGGGACGAATGAGCCATACAGAATGATGACCTCGCGCTCGGAATACAGGCTCTATCTGCGGCAGGATAATGCCGATCTGCGACTCACGGAGCGCGGATATGAAATCGGGCTTGTCAGTGAGGAGAAATATGCGAGAATGCTCGCGAAGCGCGCGGCAAGCGCGGCAGAGCTTGCAAGAGTCGAAAAGGCGATAATTCCGCCGGGAGAGGAGATAAACCGCTTCCTTGAAGAACACGGGACTTCTCCGCTCGTCACCGGCGCATCCGTTGCCGACCTTGTCAGAAGACCTCAGCTTACTTATGATTCTCTCGCACCGTTTGACAAAACGCGCGGCGAGGTTCCCGCCGATGTGCGCGAGCAGGTAGAGATTTCGCTCAAGTATGACGGGTATATAAAGCGTCAGGCGGCGCAGATTGAGCAGTTCCGAAAGCTCGAGGCAAAAACGCTTCCAGATGATATTGACTATATGTCGCTTATCGGGCTTCGCACAGAGGCGCGCCAGAAGCTTACGAAAATCCGCCCGAAATCTGTCGGTCAGGCATCGCGCATATCGGGTGTCAGCCCCGCTGATATTGCGGCATTGCTTCTTTATCTGAAAAAGTAGAGGAATGGAAAGATGAAAGAACTTCTTCTTGATATATGGAAGGCGCAGGGGATTGATGCAAATCCGGAGCCTTTTGAAAAATATTCGGAGCTTCTTCTCTCCGCAAATGAGGTTATGAATCTCACTGCGATAACGGACCCGCGCGAGGTTGCGATAAAGCATTTTGCCGATTCCGTTGCGCTGCTCAAAACATATGATTTTGTGGGAAAAAGAGTTATAGATGTCGGGTGCGGCGCAGGCTTTCCGGGTCTTCCGCTGAAGCTTGCGGAGGATAGCATCGAGCTGACTCTTCTTGATGCCCTGCAGAAGCGAATCGCATTTCTTGAGGATGTTTGCGCATCTCTTTCGCTTTCGGGCGTCAGCTGCATTCATGCAAGAGCCGAGGAGCAGGCGGCAAAGTCCGATTTCCGCGAAAGCTTCGATATCGCCGTTTCCCGCGCGGTTGCGGATCTTTCGATGCTTGCGGAGCTGACTCTTCCTTTCGTCAAAGAGGGCGGTGTTTTCATCGCGATGAAGGCAAAGGACTGCGATGAGGAGCTGAAATTGGCGGAAAACGCGATAAAAACTCTCGGGGGAAAGCTCGAGGACAGAATAGAATATCCGCTCTATGACACGGGCATAACGCGATGTGCGCTCATTATAAGAAAAACCGCCGGAACACCGAAGCAATATCCCAGACGGTTTGCAAAAATAAAATCAAAACCTTTATAAAGAAAAAATTGATAAAAACCGCAGTGCAAAAGGCAGAAACGATTGATTTCGTTTCTGCCTTTTGTTACGGTAGCGGATCATGAATACTTAATTTTCTATTTTCGCTTTTTCAGTCATTGCTGCTTTAAGTTTCTTCATAGTTTCATCATCAAACTTAGGAGTTCTGTCATAATAATAGAGACCGTTTTGTTCTTGCTCGACATCATAAAGCTGAGTGTAACATAATCCGATAATATGCGGATTTGACATCAGAATATTCGTAAGAGCACAATATCTTTCTGCAAATTCCTCGGTCGTCCTGGGAGCGTTTCCGTATCCCCAACCGTCTTCTGTGCCCGGCGCCCATTTTATGCCGCCGTATTCACTCATAAAAATCGGCTCGCCGAAGTATGGCTGAATGTCTTTTTTGTTTTTGCCTGTCGGCTCATTTGGTATATCTTCGCCAATGTGCGAATAACTTTCAGCAAATTTTATTGCATCTTGTTCGTAATCATGCACATCGTAAATTTCCTTTTTATCGATGTGATAAAGACCGCTTGTATCAATGCATGGGCGCGTGTTATCATAAAGCTTGGTTATTTTGCAGACGCTTTCCAGAAGTCTGGATTCTGACTCCGTTTCCTTGTAACCCCATGTTTCGTTAAAAGGACACCATCCAATCAATGCGGGGCTGTTGAAGTCTCTCTCAATAATTTCTGTCCATTCGCAGATGAAGTTCCCCTGGGCAACCGCATTCGCATAGTCCATACCCCAATTTGCATGCTCTCCCCATATCATATAGCCTGATTTATCGCAATGGTATATAAACCGTTTTTCAAAAACCTTCTGATGAAGTCTTGCTCCGTTAAAGCCCGCATCCATTGAGAGCAGGATATCTCTTTTCAACTCTTCATCGCTTTTGGCAGTGTATATGCCGTCCGGATAAAAACCCTGGTCAAGAACCATACGAAGAAAAACGGGGTTGTTGTTAAGTGTAAATTTCTTATCTTTAAGAGAAACTTCCCTCATGCCAAAATAGCTTTTAACAACATCCTCACCGAATCTGATTTCAAGGTCATAAAGTCTGCCGCAGCCTATTTCCCAGAGATGCAATTCCGAAAGGGGAATCTGAGTGGAAAAAGTGCCGTTATTTACATTTATTTTTATATTGCCCGTGGGTTTCCCTTTATAAGAAGACAAAAGCTCAAGCTCGCCACTCCCCGAAACTTCCCCCGTGACCGTAAGTATACCGTTTGTTATATCGGGATAGTATTTGCAGGATTTTACATATGTTTCAGGGGTAAACTCAAGCCACACCGTCTGCCAGATTCCCGTGGTTCTGGTGTAAAAACAGCCATATGAGTCATACTTTGTGCTTTGCTTACCGCTCGGCTGATGTGTGTTTCTGGTATCATCCTCTGCGATAACGAATATGGTGTTTTCACCAACATTCACAAAGGGGGTTATATCAACCTTGAAGGATGCGTAACCGCCGATATGTTCATCAGCCAATTCACCGTTGATATATATGTAGCTGTGAAAATCAACAGCACCAAAGTTCAGAAACACATTTCCTGCTATTTCTTCATCAGACAGATTGATTGTCTTTTTGTAGCATACCGATGGTATAAAATCTTTGTATCCTATTCCCGAAAGAGTGCTCTCGGGGCAAAAAGGAACAATTATCTTTTTTGAAAGAGTTCCGTTTTTATAAAGCTCTTTTTCTCTTGCGCTTGTTCCGAAGTCAAAATCGAATTCCCATTCGCCGTTCAGGTTTCGCCAGTTTTCTCTCTCCCATTGCGGATTGGGATGTTCAGGTCTTGGAATGTTCATAATTACAGCCTCCGTTCTTTTGGTTTTATTATAAAATAAAACGTATCAATGCCGCAATGATGATTTGTTATATTTATTGACATTCTGTTTTCGATTTGATAAATTAATTAGGTGAGGTGATAAAAGGTGACAGATTATAGGGTGATCAGAGCAAAACATTCCGGAAAAGAAAAGGCGGGTTTTAAGCTTGTCCGCCAGAACGGTACAGATGACTATCTGTTTCTGCATTTTAAAACACCGGTAACATTTACTCTTTTTAATGAAACACACCATATCTTGCCGGGAATGTGCATCCTTCTTTCGCCAGGAACCCCTCATGCCTTTTTTTCGGATAAGTGTGAACTGATACACGATTGGATGCACTTTTTGCCGTCTGATTATAATAATTTTGCAAAGCTTAAAATTGATATGAACACTTTTTTTACTGCCGACAATCTGAGCTTTATAACCACGGCAATAAAAAGATGTGAACACGAGCTTATATATAAAGAGGAATTCTATGAGGAGCTCATTTCTTCGGAAGTATCCGGTATGTTTATAAGACTTAAAAGACAGTTGAGCGGAAGCATATCGGGGAATTATGCCGATACATTCAAGTCCTTGAGGATGGAGATATACCGCAATCCGGACAAATACACAAGCGCCGACGCTATGGCAAAGTTTATAGGTCTGAGCCGTTCCCGTTTTTCGGTTGTGTATAAAGAGCTTTTCGGAGTTTCACCTAAAGCTGATCTGATCAATGCAAGAATATCCAAAGCGTCATATCTTTTATCATCTGAAGCACTTTCGCTTGAAGAAATATCCGAAGAATGCGGGTATCAGAATATATATCATTTCATACGGCAATTCCGTGATGTTATGGGAATCACTCCGGCTAAATACAGAAAAAATCTTTAGAAACTGGAGATAATCATCGTTTATAAGCAGTCAAAAAGGCAGAAACTTAAGTCAAGCGTTTCTGCCTTTTTATTCATTTCTTATGAATGCTCAACAAAAAGGAACAAGGTCGTTATAGTTTATTTAGAAATCCTTCTGCTTGGATGCGATTTGAAAATATATAAATATCTTTGTGAGAATATCTTTTCAATAGCTCTGTTACTTTTGGTCTGCTTTGTGAATTGTAGTTTTTTATAAACTCAATAAATTCTGCATCATCTTCATCGCTTTCTATCCAAGGCATATCACTTCTTGGTTTTCCTTTTCTCTCCTTAATACCCTCAAGACAAACCTCTGATGGATAGTCAAGAAAAATAACTGTATCACACTTTTGCATTCTCAATTCCATTGTGGAACCATAATTGCCATCAATTATCCACTCACCATTTTCGATTATTTTTGATAGTCTATCAAGAAAAACGGATTTTTCAACAGTTGTTTTATCTTCATTCCAAAACAACATATCTAAATGATACAATGGGATTTTTGTGATTTTGTGTAATGACTTGGAAAAGGTACTCTTACCACTTCCGGGACACCAAGTCGGATCGTAGCCATGTCGTTCTGTGGGCCAAGGAG
>JAZSHZ010000303.1:0-40285 GCA_045533555.1 Eubacteriales bacterium | reverse complement strand
TCGCGGCGGCTATCGCAATCATGATTCCGATACCGAGCGGACTTTTGATGAACTTCTTCGTGTGATTGAAGATATATGCAAAGATCGATCGCTCGACATCATCTGCGGCAACAAGCGGAAGTGTTATATAGTCCTTTCCGTCATATCGGACAAGCACTGAGCCAACCTCGCTTCCCTTTGCTATCGGAGCTTCAAGAGTCTCGCTGACCGCAGTCGGCACAAGCTCAATTTTGGTTTCATCATAATCCTTCGGCATCAGAACCGAATATGTCTCGGGAGTATGGGCGACGACATAATCCCTGTCTTTCGCGGATTCGACCCTTACCTCGCAGACCGGCTGAGAAGACGGAAGAAGAGTTGCTTTTCTGAAGTTTTCAAAGCCCCAGACAAAAAGCTTTTTTGATTCAACAAAATTTCCTTTCTTGCCCGTCGCATCATCAACTCCTGCTCCGAGAACAACGGAAATGAGCTCAACGCCGTTATATTCCGCACTTGCGGCAAGGCAGAGCCCTGCAGGAGTCGTGCTTCCGGTTTTCATTCCGTTTGCGCGGGAATAGACATATCCGAGCTCTTTATATCTCGATATGAGCGAATTCGTCGTGAAGAAATAGCGCTCATCTTCAAGGTTCGTCGCAGGAATCGTCGCATCCTTCATTGCGCAGATTTCGCGAAGCCTTGCGTGTTTTCTGACTTCGATTGCGATTTTTGAAATATCACGTGCGGTCGTATAGTGGTTATCATCGTGAAGACCGCTTGTGTTGACGAAGTTCGTCCCTTCAAGACCGAGCTCATCAGCCTTGTCATTCATCATCTCGACAAAGGCGGGAACCGAACCCGCGACATGCTCCGCAAGGATATTTGCGGCTTCATTCGCGCTTGCGACGAGCATGCAGATAAGAAGATTATCGACGCTCATCGTCTCCCCCGCTTTCACACCAACCGTGCTCCCCGCCGAGGAAAGCCCCTTGAATGCGGATTCATTTGCGGTTACCATCTCATTGAGATCGGTCACGTTTTCGATAACAACAAGCGCGGTCATAAGCTTGGTTATGCTTGCGGGATATTTTTTCACATCTGCATTCTTCCCGTATATCTCGTGCCCGTCACTCGCATCGACGAGAATGGCTGCACCCGCATCGATATCGATCGAATCGATAGCAGAGGCGCAAAGCGAACACATCAGGGCGGCAACAAGCAAAAGCGAGACAAATCTAATTTTCTTCATTCGCGAAACCTCATTTCATCTTTTGATGTTATTATTATATCATAGTTGCGCTTTACGGGCAACATTGAAATTCGCGAAGATAAACGAAAGGATATCATATATGAAGCTTTTAAAACGCGAATATATCCTTTGGTCAATGCTCATTCTCTTTATTATAGTGTTGATTCCCCTTTCGTTCTTTCGCAAGGGAACGACAAAGCTTGAGCATTCCGAAACAAAATCGGTTGCATATATCGTCGACCTGAACAAGGCTTCCGCCAAGGAGCTTGAGATGCTTGAAGGCATAGGTCCGAAACTTGCAAACGCAATCGTCAAAGACCGCGAAAAGCGCGGACCTTATAAATATTACACACAATTGCGCAGAGTCCCGGGCATCGGACAATCTGTGCTTAACAAAATAAAAGATTACAGCAAAGTATAACGCAGGAGGTTATCTTATGAGAATACTTGTAGTAGATGACGAAAAAATCATCGTTAAAGGAATAAAGTTCAATCTTGAAAACGAAGGCTTCGATGTTGAAACTGCTTATAACGGTGAAGATGCACTTGAAATTATAAAGAATGTGCATCTCGACCTTATCATATTGGACCTTATGATGCCCAAGCTCGACGGTCTCGAAACCTGCAGACGCATACGCGAATTTTCGACCGTTCCGATAATTATGCTTACGGCAAAGAGCGAGGATACCGATAAGCTTCTCGGCTTTGAATACGGTGCCGACGATTATATGACAAAGCCTTTCAACATTCTTGAGCTTAAATCCCGCGTGAGAGCGATTCTCCGCCGCTCCGGCTCATCATCCTCAAAATTCAAGAACACGCGCCTCATCGCTGATTCTCTCATTATAGACACAGAGCAGCGAAACGCATATCTTGACGGGAATCCCGTCCAGCTCACAGCCAAGGAATTTGACCTTGTTGAGCTTATGATGAGAAATCCCGGAAGAGTCTATAGCCGCGATAACCTTCTCAACATCGTCTGGGGCTATGAATATCCCGGCGATATGCGAACTGTTGACGTTCATATCCGTCGTCTGCGCGAAAAGCTTGAAGCCAATCCCGCAAAGCCCGAGCTTATTCTCACAAAATGGGGAGTTGGATATTATTTTAAAGCATAGTTTTTTATCAAAACTCAAAATACGCGACAGTATTTCCTACAGAGCGGCACTGCTCTCGCTTGCAACCGCGATAGCCATAATACTCGTCTGCGACATTTTGTTTTTCAATAATTTCTTCAATACCATAACAAAAATCAAACACGATGAACTTTTATCAGCGGCGTCCGAGTATTCGGCGTCGCTTTCAGCATATGGGCTCACACACATTCCCGAATCCGCAGAATATAATTCAGCCATTCGTCGCAGAATCATCGTCACCGATATGTCTATGAAAATAATATACGACAGCTCGGAATTTGAAAATCTCAAAGGCAAAACCTTCTTCCATCCCGCTGCTGTAAATGCGCTCGATGGCGGCGAATTCTTCTCTTTTGAGCATAGCGGCGAATCTGCTGACAGCTGCGTCTCAAAGCCTGTGTTCCGCAATAAAAAGATCATCGGCTCCGTCTCCATCTTCGAATCGGATACGAGCATACCGATCGTTATCTCTTCCTCAACATGGTCGCTCGTTCTCATAAATATCATTTCACTGTTTCTCATAATGCTATGTGCTCTTCTCATTTCCGGAGTTCTTCTCAGGCGCATACACAGTTTCGTTGTCGCCATCCGCAAGACGAAGGATAACCCTGAGCCCGAGAATATCGATATCCGCTATCACGATGAAATCGCGCCGATCATCAGCGAATTCAATGAGATACACGAAAGACTCGCATATGTCCATCAAATGCGCCAGGCATTCGTTTCGGATGCTTCCCACGAGCTTCGCACACCGCTTGCCGCAATAAAACTGCTTTGCGAATCAATCACGCAAACAAACAACGTCGATCCGGAAACGGTCATCGAATTTATGGACGATATAATTCTTGAGGTTGACAGAATGTCCCACACGGCGGAGAAACTTCTGGTTCTTTCAAGGCTTGATAATTCAAGCCGCTCAAATCTCGCACCCATTTCTCTTTCCGATATTATCCATAATATAATTACGACTCTCATGCCGATTGCCGATGCAAAAAACGTTACTGTCGAAAGCCATCTCGAAGAGGCCTGCACGATACTCGGCGATATGGAGGGTGTCAACCAGATTATATCCAACCTTATCGATAACGCGATAAAATACAACAACGTCGGAGGAACGCTCCGAATCTATCTTTACACAAGCCACGGCAAATGTGTCTTCATCACGGACGATACGGGAATCGGCATTGCCCCCGAGGAGCGCGATAATATCTTCAAGCGCTTCTACCGTGTTGACAAATCACGAAAGCACGATGGTCGCGGCGGAAGCGGCCTCGGCCTTGCAATAGTCAAGCGCAATATCGAAAGCTTCGACGGAACGATAACCGTCACCGATTCCGTTCACGGCGGAACCAGATTTACGGTCACATTTCCGAGTCTTTCCTTCGATGAGGAGGTTGATATATGATGAAAAAGCTCATTGCATACATATTGCTCGCGCTCATGCTTCTGACATCGTGCGCAACCTCCGGGAACAACGATTCCGTCACCTGCAATCTGTATTACTACACAAACGATATGCAGGACGGTATGTCCCCCAAAAAAGTCACATTCGACAGTGCGCCGTCCGATGAGCTTGCCGAAAAGCTTTTCGTTCTTCTTTCCTCTCCCGAAAGCAAGAAAAGCTTGCCGATTCTGACGCCGGATATAAAGCTTGAGGAAGTGCAGACAAAAAGAAACGAATGTATTCTCACCCTTTCATCCCGCTATCTTGAGATTCCCGAGCAAAAGCGCGCGGAAATCAATGCCTGCATAACTCACACAATGTGTTCATTGCCCGATATCGAAAAAGTCACTTTGAACTGCAAGGAAATGACTTTGACCTTCGTGGCAGATGATTTCATAACAGCATCTCCGCGCACACATCATAATATGTTTACGGCAAACCTCTATTTCGCAAACGAAAACGGCGATATGCTCACTAAAGAGGAACGCACGGTCTTCCTTGAATCGGAAAACTCACTTGAATATCTTGTTTTGACTGAGCTTCTCATCGGCCCTTACGATATCGGCTCAAGGCGGATTCTCAATGAGAAGATAAAGATCAACAGTGTCGATGTCAATGAAGGCATCTGCATTATTGATCTCTCATCCGATTTCGTTTCAAAAACTGAGCACAACGAAATGAACGAGCAGTTGACAGTCTATTCCATCGTAAACACAATGACGGAGCTTCCGTTGATAAACAGCGTCAAATTCCTTATTGACGGAAATGCAGGCTATGGCTTTGAATTTATCGATATAAGCAAGCCGCTCACAAATGAAAGTGAATTTTCACCCAAATAATCAAAGGGGATGCAACGGTGAAAATATATATTTTAAACACAGAGCCTCTTCTCTGCGAAGAAGTGTTTTCCGCCTTTTACGAAAAATGCCCGCAACGCAGAAAAGCAAAGATCGATTCAAAAAAAACAAAACAGGATAAAGTGCTCTCGCTCGGTTGCGAAATACTGACCGAGAGAGGCTTCTCCGAATCCGGGAGGAGCGACTTCGAAATATTATATTCATCGCGAGGGAAGCCTTTCGATAAGGATGGTAATATCCATTTTTCGCTCTCGCATTCCGGCAATTTCGCCGCAGCCGCATTCTCTGAAAATAAAATCGGCATTGATATTGAATCCCGCCGGGACGTCCCCGAAAAGCTCGCTGACCGCTTCTTCTCTCCCGAAGAGATACGCGCAGCGCAGGATAGCGCATCGATCATAAAACTATGGACCAGAAAGGAAGCAATATCAAAAGCTTTTGACATTCCGCTATCGGAAATACTCTCGCAAAATGTCATCGCTGACCGCGGATTGCTGAGCAGAAAGGAATATTTTCTTCAAACATTGCAGACAGCGGATTTCACACTTTCCACGTGCGTTTTGCGAAAAGATAATAACATTGAAATCATTTATCACACCATATAAAACAACCGATGAAACATCTGTTTCATCGGTTGTTTATCTTTATTTAATGAAATCGAGAATCCTCTTGATGAGAACCGCGACTTCGGCTCTTGTTGTATACGCCGTCGGGTCGATGAGACCGTTCTTTCCGTTGACGAGCTTTGCGTTGACAAGTGCGGAAACTGCATCCTTTGCATAGTCGGAGACTTGGTCAAAGTCGGGAGCTTGCGGGACGTCGAGGACGCCGTCCCCTACATCAAGCTTGTTCATCGAATTCAATGCACGGTAAACGATTACCATCATATCCTGACGGGTGATGTTGTTTCTCGGTGCGAACTTGTTCTCACCGATACCGTTGACAAGACCTGTGTTTCTTGCTACAGCAAGCTCTTTTGCGAAATAATCGGAAGATGAAACATCAGCAAAGTTTTCTTCGTTCTCGGAAGCTAACTTGAATGCACGGACGAGGAGAATCGCGAAGTCTGCGCGTGTTATGTTAGCCGCGGGTGAGAATGTATTCTCGCTCGTTCCCTTTATGATTCCTTCATCAGCGAGAGCATTGATTGCGTCTGCCGCCCAATCGTGAGCACCGAGGTCGACGAAGCGGACGTTTCCGGCTCCCTCTCCGAGGGAGCTGTCGGCATCGCCGACTGAGGGAGTTTTGTTCCCATTGTCTGTGGAGGACGTTGAATTATCCTTCTCATCCGGCTTTGTTGCGGGGATGGTCGGATTGTTTTCAGGCTGCGAGGGAGCTGAGCCTCCGCCGCCACCGCCTGCGCCACCCACAGTCGAGCCATAAACCGTGATTATGAAGCTTAATCTGCTGCTTCTTCCCGATTCATCTGTTGCATCAATTCTGAAAAGGTTCTTTCCAAGCTGGCTCGAAGTCGGCTTCCACATTATTGTGCCGCTTTCCGAATCAAAGCTTGCGCCACGCGGAAGTGATACAACTGAATATGATATTACTTCATCTGCGGAGTTTTCCGCACTGACTTTTACGCTGATTGAGCTTCCTGCACTCGTCGAAAGAGTTTCGCTGACAGAATCAAAAACAGGTGATTCATCTTCAACATAAGAAAGCGGAATCCTGAAGCTCTGATTTTCCGAGATATTATATTTATATCCCTTATCAAAATCATTTACATCCGCAAAGCTTGAAATAAGAGTCGTGTTTCCGAGATTGAGTCGTACGTTTTCGCCGACTTTTTCCGCGGATTTAATGAGATATGCCGCGTTCTCTTCAAGTGGAGCATTATCGACATAGATATATCTTCCCGCAAGATTTGCGATATCAGCATCGCCATCAAAACTTACGTCGATATAGTTGTCAGTCACATATTCCTTCTGGAAATCCGCAATGCGTCCTGTATATGCGGCTTCGAGTCCTGTTTTATCAGCAATCGCCGTTCCATCGTTGATATAGGAATATGTAATCTTTCCGCCAAACATCGAAACAACTCCGACGAAGCCGCAGAAATCAAAGCTTTCCGTCTCGGAATAATATACCTTATACGGAACTGTTGTATCCTTTGCAAAGACGATATAATCAACTCTTCCGTTTTTGAGCGTTACCTTGACTGCCTTTGCCTCGTCCGGTTTGAACTCAGCTCCGTCTGCGCGCTCAATGGTTACCTTTTCAATGCTGTCAATATATCTGTCTTTGTTATACGGCTCGATAACAGATGTGAAGAGCGTATCAAGCTTTTCACCGTTTACCCTTCCGTCATTCTCACCCGTGTGACGAGCAAAGAGATATCGGACTTTATCGATCGCCATAGGCTTATTCGCAGTTTTTCCGGAGCTTGCAGTTATTTCATCAAGCTTGAAAGAATTGAGCATAGTGAGACGGACTCGGAGATCCTTCTGCGCAGGTTCAAGCTCATTATACTGGTCAACAATCGACCAATCCATACTGAATACATCTGCTTCTTCAGGTGCAACCGCACGGTCAACCTCACCGAACCAGCTTTCAGAGCCAAGCCCATCTGTCACTCCACCAAGGTCGCGGTCGATGTCATAGACACCGAATCTGCCGCCATAGGCATTTTTGATATCAAGTGAGTTGATGTTACTTTCTCCCCAACCCTTATCTATGCCCTGGTATGAGCCGATATAGTTTCCGCTTTCATCCTTCTGGCTTGTGACCTCTACATTATCCGAAAGCTCTGCTTCTCTTCCCATTGCATGGAAGGAATAGAGATGGTCTTCTCCGCCGAGAATATGGAAGAAATCGACACCATAAGATATATCGTCGTTTGCATCAACCATAACAAGTGTTCTGCGATATTCTTCAACGCCCTGCCAATCATAGACAGCTGCGTTTTCGACATCCATAACCTTGACCTTTCCTGCATCGTCAAAGTGGTTCGGGTAGCCCGTTTCGATATTTCTCTGCGGAAGATTGTTTACCATAACGGTATTATGGCTTACTGTGTGTCTGTCAAACTCATAGCGCTGAGCGCTGTTATTATCCTTGACAGCAGGCTCACCGGGGTCTGCACCGACCTCAAGACCATATGCATGGAATGTAAGACCAAGCTTGTCCTGATGTCCGTGTCCGCTCATTCTTCCGTACCAGATATAGAAGTCGCGCTGAGTATTTACGTTATTTCGCGGATCATCCGACAAATACCAGTCGCCTGCTCTCAAAATCGCAAGTCCATATCCGCCAAAGTTTTCGCTCGGAAGAATTATTGCGCTCGAATCACCGACTGCTTTCTTGATCTCACCGACGATTGCCTCAGGCTCCTCCATGAATATACCGCCGTGGATTCCGTCCGTCTTGTTTCCGTTGACACGATAAGCAAGGCGGGCAATATTCTTCTTCATTTCAGGGTCTTCCGTTCGTTCAAGCGCAAGAATGAGTGCATCCATATTCGTGAAAGAAATAAGATGTCTTCCCATACTATCGTGGTCACCAATATTGGGGGATGCCGTCGTTGCACAGAGAATCTCAATCTGACCCGTAAGCATACGGAGATATTTTGGATTACTGAAAATATCATAGAGAGTCTTCTTTTCCTCAGGGATTTTATCACAACCGTTGAGTATATCACCGAGTGTCATAAGATTTGTTACCCATCCTGCATTATATCCGGGGGCGGCTTCGTTACCATGACCATCTCGGCTTATGATACCCATAATCTGTGATGCGATATTTCCACCGGTATATTCCCAAGCAGCTACCGGACCGCCGGATTTGAATTCGAACTCAATCCATTCTTCCGTTTCGGGTGAACTGTCAAGAACGATACCCGCAAGAATATGCATTTCCTGGTCTCCCGGGAAGTTACCCTGATATTTGCGCTTGAGTCGGGATTCATGCAGGAAACGAATAAAGTTATTTTCAAAGTTATTCGCGATAAGAACTTCATTCGTCTTCGGATTTTCAAAGTCATATTTTTTTGCTTTATCAGAGAGATATGATATAACCTTGGGATTCTTAAGCGCAGGCCAGAACGCATCATATGCCTTTATAATCTGAACTGCAATCTCTATGTCGTGGAGTTTACCCAGAATTATTCCATGCGGTAATCCCGTGAGGGTTCCGTCAGCATTTTGTTTATAGCTGTTATCGGCAACCGGAAGGCGCAGACCAATATCAATAACGTCAAAATCCGAATAGACATCAGCAATGCGGTCTACAAGAATCGCTCCCGCAATTCCGTATTTTTCCTCTCCGGTATAGACATATGCCTCGGAAAGCGATGTGAGTGCTCTATATATAAATCCCTGACCATAGGGATCCCATATGCCATAGTAGTTGTAATATGCTATAAACGGCTCGATTCTGTTCTCCGTTCGCGGAGTTCCGTCCTCGTTATATATCTGATTGCCGTTTTCATCCTCGAAATAGTAGGTATATTCATACCCCCAACCATCATCTACGGCATAGAGCGGATCATTCTTCTCACCATAGAGATCATTATAAAGATATCCGCCTCGAACTCCGTAACCGTAGTACGTTCTCCACGCCTCGTCGGTGTGCTTGCCTTCCGGTGCGACACAAGAGCAGTTTTCTCCGTCTGCACAAACAAACATTTCATGATGTTTTTGCAATGCAAGCTCATAATCCCAATTTGCGTGTTCGTCTATACCAAGTTCATAGAATTTTCCAAAGTCATTAGACGGGAATTTTCTTCCGCAATCAGGGCACTGGAGTTTCCACGGCATTGCAATTGCGTTTCTCTTAAATGGTCTTGAACCATATTGGGTTTCAAGTTCTTTTCTGCAATATAAACAGTCTGTATATCCCGAATCATTAAAGCGCGCTGTCAGCATCTGTGCACGTGGAAGCTCCTGCGTTGTGACATAATCCCAGAGTTTGTCTGTCAATTCAACGTATCTGTCTGCCTCTGCAACAACTGTTTTCATCTGTTGCTTTGCCCAGTCATAACGCTCGATGTTGCGCCTTGCATTTGCGACTTTTTCGTCCGTATAATATGTTCTGCGCGTCTTTGATGAACCGACGACAACGGAAAGCTCAAATTCTTCGGTTTTGCCGCGCCATTCGGCGATAACTGTTATTTTGCCGATTCCGTTTGCAAGTGCCGTTACCGTATTTCCCGAAACATCGATAATCTCGGGAGTGTTGTTGACAAACGAAACAGAGCATTCCTCTGTATATTCGGGGATATCATCCTCAAAATCTATGATTTTCTTATCAAGAACAAGCTTTCCGCCGACAGTGAGCGCATCGGGATTGTTCAATCCCGCAACGGGGAATGCACCGCTGAGTGTTATGCTGTTCATCATAAGAAGACTGTAGGTCGCACCCGCGCTCTGAATTATGAGAATATGCTCACCCGCCTCCTCGACATACGCATCGCCGAGATATGTGTTGCGGGCGGTATCTCCGTCATTCCATGCGGAGTGGTTCGCATCATAACAGTCAAACTCACCGATTTTATACGCATCCGTCAGATAATCCTCGACTTTCTCGCCCTCCTTGGGAATAGGAGCGAGATATACTATGCCTGCGCCAAGCGCATTATAGGCAAGATGACCGAGCGTCGCGCGGTAATGCCCTTCTGCCGGAAGATTGATTTTGAGCGCAAACCATTGCCCCTTCGTCAGTGTTGCGCGGAGGAATGAGCCGGAAGAAAGATTGAAGGTCATATCGTTCTTGACGATATTCTCATCTCTTCCATACCACGCCCAACCGTCGGTATAATCCGACGTGATTCCATGACCTTCCTCATATCCGCAGATATCATTGTTCGCGCGGCTCTGATTCTTATAAAGCTCAGGGTAAATATAATAGGAAGGATTAACCCATGTTTCACCGCGTGCATTGTTGTTCTTAAGGTCAAGCCTATGGGAGATGCGCTCCTCTGCATCTGCAGTATTGATGACGCGGACAAAGCCGACCGCCTCATCCTCCTTGCCGCCGATACGCACCTTTGCGGAAATATTCGCTCTGCCGAATTTATCTCCGGCAGTAACAGTCTTTCCTTCAACCGTTGCAACCGATTCGTCATCGGAGCTTATCTCAACTATTTCAAACTCATCGATCGGAGTTCCGAATTTATCGGCAAGAGAAAGAGCGGTGCTCTCACCCGGAAGAAGCTGCTTCTTCTCCGCGATAAGCTGATTTTTCTTGACTTCCTGAACAACAGGCTCACCGCTGAATTTGATCTTCGAAATTATATTACCCGTATTGCCTGCTTCCGTCTTCTTGAAAACAAGGAGATGGTCTCCGCTTTCCTTGACATCCACGGACATAACCTTCTTTGTTCCGTCAAAGGCGGGGCTGTCAAGAACGCCTATTTTATATTCATCCGTCGCAATGAGTGATGCGATTTCGTCGATGCGCTCCTGCGGCAAAGCAGGATAGGTAAGCTTTTCCTCATCCGTGAGGACCTCATCATCAAGCTTCAGATAGTAATATGCCTTGCCGTCGTTGTGCGAAAGCTCTGACATCGGGATGAAATAGACGTCCGCAATTCCGTTATCCTTATCATACGAAATTTCAATGTCGTATCTTCCCTTGCCCTCAAGCGGAAAAGCCAGAGCGTGAAATCCGTCCTTCGCCGTTGCGATAAGGCGGAACAAACCGCTTGATGCCTGATAGAACGAGCGGTTTTCCTTATAGCCGCCGTTATTGTTTCTGCTGTATTCAGTGTTCCATGCGTAAGCATACCAACCGTCTGTAAATTCCGACGTTATGCCTCGAAGGTCAGCATTTGCGGATTTATCACCGGTCTCCGCCGCTTTAAGCTTGACAACGGGATTTTCCCACGAATTGCTGACAAGCGCGAAAACGAAATTCTTCGTTGCTGCTTTTCCCGCATATTCCGAATCAATGACAGGCGGAGTCCACGGAAGCTCGCAGGTGAGCGCAACGGACTGAGGATAAATATATGTTCCGCTTGCCGCCCCGACTTCAGAGCAGCTGAATACCATAATATATTTTCCTGCTTCGAGATTGACCTCATCGGAAAGCTTTGTCACAATCCCGCTCTTGTTTGACGAAGCGGAATATTTGACATATGCTGAAAGAAGCGCGCCGTTTCCGCTCTCTATTGCCGCGTCGATATCCGCTGTGTCCGCAGGGAAAATATAGACATAACCCTGACCTGTCGGACCGCTCTTATTTCTTGTTCCGTGGAGAAGCTCCGCTTTATATTCGCCGCTTGTCGGAACATCGATTTCAATCGCGAACCAGCCGCCGAGGCCGACTCTTCCGTCCACCATCCACTCATCCTTGAAGAGCATACCGTTGATTGTTCCGCAATTCGCGGATCGCGAATGATATTTCCACATACCTCCCGCTGATTCGTATGTCGTAAATCCTGTAACACTTGTTGTGTCGTCATTCGGGGTAAGATCATATGTATATGTAACGCTCTTTGCCGCAAACGCAATCGGAAATGCCGGCAAAAGTGATGCAACCATACATACACACAACAAGAAAGATATTATTCTCTTTTTCATATGGTATCCTCCGTGTTTTATTTAACGTTGTTATATGATGTCTCGTATGCCGCGAGAAGCTCGGGAAGCCCCATTTCATCAAGCGATGAGACATATTCATCAAACTTCGAAAGCGGCTCCTGACCGAGAATCATTTTCGTTATGACTTCCTGCGTATAGGTACTGAGTGCCGCCGCATATTGGGCAATGACATCCTTCTCCGCAGGCGCATGCGCAAGCCATGTTGTTATAGTCGGCTCGTCATGCAGATGTGAAAGCACCATATCGCGTGTTTCCGCAATTTCATCGGATTCAAGAGCAAGAGTTGCCTCCTCATCCATAAGCGTATATGTGCCATATGTTGCGAAGCCATAGAGACTGTTCGGCTGTGTTCCCTTTTCATCGCTGATGAATTTCTTCTTTCCGTCAACGATCTCAAAGGTTTCGCCTTCCTTGCCCCATGAAAGAAGTTCCTTTGCCTCATCCGTATAGAACCAATCGAGGAATTTCGCCGCATTTGCTATTCTCTCATCATTCTTGGTGTTGCAGATAAGCATTCCGATCGGGTCTATCGTATATCTGTTCATCTTTGCAACTCCGCCCTCGCGAGCTATCGGAGGAATCATCGCTTCGAGGTCATAATCAGGGTTTTGCATTCTGCCGAGACCATTGAAGAAATCAATTCTCGTCTGATACTCAGGCATAATGAATCCGCGGTCTGTCGTCATAAGTTCCTGCCAGGTTGACTCATTTATCGTCATAAAATCGGAAGGCATAAGCTTTTCATCAACCATCTTCTTGAGGAACTTTATGACATCGAGCATGATTTCTTCACTTGCTCCATAGCTCCATTTTTCTTCATTGAAATCATAATAGAAGCCTGTCGACCAATACGGTTTCCATGAAGGACCTGATGAATCGATATGATTGAACGCCGAGCGCAGACAGAATGGATAAGATTCGGGATAGATTGCCTTGAGCTCCTTGCACACATTATAGAGTTCATCAAATGTCGTCGGAGCCGCAAGATTATGCTTTTCGAATATATCCTTGCGATAGAGCCATGCGCGGACACCCGATGATGCTTCCTTGCCGCGTGATGGCGTGTAGTATACCTTTCCGTCATATGCCTTGCGGACGATTACATACTGCGCATATTCTTCTTTTGAAAGAGAACCGAGCCACGCATTATAGTTCGGCATATATTCCGCCATATCATCAAGCGCGATAATAGCGCCGCCCTCATTATATTGGTCGCAACGAAGCTTCGTCGAGAAGCTCATGACATCGGGGAGTGACTCGGGAGAAGCAAACATAAGCGGGTATTTCGATTTTGCATCGGCAGACGGAAGCGCTGTTATCTCAAGAGTTGCGCCGCATCCCTCTTCAATATAATCCCAGATTTTCCAATCCTCGCGATAAGGCCAGCTTACATGGGACGGAACATTAAGCGAAATCACATCGTCCTTCGTTAGCGGGTCAACCGTCGCAATTGTTTTACTTTCTTCATTCCCGCATCCCGCGAGAGAAAGAATTGCAATTCCTGCAAGCAGGAGGGCCAATATTCTTTTCTTCATTTACTTAACTCCTTTATCAATCCGAATATGCGATCTTATATGCAGCTCCGTCGCGATAGACAACATATCCGCGGACATCCGAATATTCAGCGCCGAGCTTGACGGCAAACTGGCCGTGTTTTCCGCACTTTTGCGCGATATGCTTTTCCGAAGAGCTTCCGACAGTCGCCTTTCCGTTTGCGGCAACGATGCCTGCCTCAACTATTTCATAATCCGCCGCATCATATTCGAGGAGATATGCACCATAGCCTTCTTCGAGTATGACTATCGGCTTTTTATCTGCGGGAACATCGATCTTTGAGTTGCTGATATCAGCCGCACCCCAGATATAATATGTATATTCCTTATCATAGCTGACAATCATGTTGTTTCGTATCCAGCAGCTGAATGTCGTTGATGTTGTCTCTGCCGTTATCGCGGAATTGAAAGGCATTGAATTCTTGGTAAGCTCACTCGTGACATCATCGCAAACAAACGGCCCCGCAACAGTAAGCGGCTCAAACTCTGCAACAGCGCGCGTTATGCCGTTTGAAAGTGTTGCGCCGGCTTCAAATGCTTCACCGTTTCCTGTCTTATAGCCCACAAACTCATATCCGATGAGAGTCGGCGTCGGGAGCTTCGAAAGAGCATTGAATTCTGCAGCCGTATATTTTGCGATAAGCTCTCCGCTCTGATTCCAGAGTTCAACACCTGTTGCCCCGGCGGGCTCCTTCTCCTCATAGATCGCGGTTATAAATGCATTCGAATATACCTTATATTCAAAATTCTTCTGCGGAGCGCCGACAATGAATTTGCCTGTTATCGCGTTTCCTCGCTTCCATCCGATGAATTCATAGCCTTCGATATCCTCAGCATTGAGGATGACCGTGTCTCCGCGGCGGAGAGTTCCGTCTATTTCGATTTCAGCATTGACGTTCGTCGCCTTTCCGAATATGACGGAATCGTCTGTTGAATCGGAAACCGTTATCGGTGCGGAAACGATGTTTCCGTTTTCCGGCTTTCCCGAATAGGTTGCAATAATTTCTGCCTTACCTACTCCGACTGCCTTTACCGAATTTCCTTCAACCTTTGCGACATTTTCATCCGAGCTTCTGTATGTAACATTGCCTGTAACGGCAGAGCCCGTCTCCGTGTTGAAAATTACTGTTTCCGCAGTCGTGCTTTCGCCTGCGGTAAGCTCGCTCTTTGCAAGCGAAACCTTACCTGCATAAGACTCTGCTGCCGCATCACCCTCAAGAACAAGCGACATCAGATACATTCCCGCTTCGCTGTGGCAGTCGGGATGCTTGCGCGTCGAATAGAAAACGATAATATATTCGCCCTTTTCGAGTGTATAGTCTTCGCAAAGCTTTGTTTTCGGAGTCTGCGTGCTTGTTATCTCGGTTGAAACATAAGCTATCTCTTCTGCATTTATCGGAGTCGCCGTTTCAAGAGCCGCTGCTATATCTTTGGTATCGGCATCAAGCAGATAGACATCACCAAAACCGGCCTTTGTCGTCGAAGTTCCTTTATTTATGATATGGTTGAGGAATACGTTATACTTACCGCTTGCAGGAACGTTTATTTTAAACGATGCCCAATAACCTGCGGAGGAACGTATTCTTATACCTGCATTGAGCTTGAGTATGGATAGTGCTTCACGGCTGTTTATGTATGTACTCCACATTCCGTTTGTGCTTCCATAGCCTACGGATCCGATGTCAGCGGATGTTTCGCAGGGAGCAAGCGAGAAATCATATATGAACATATTCGGGCCTGTCTTCTGCCATTTTGCCGTAAGCGTAATATCCCCCGAAACCGTGTAGGTTGCGCCCGCATCATATGTGTTGGTTCCATCCGACCAACCGATAAACGAATATCCCTCGCGAACGGGTGCTTCGGGAAGAGTTATATCTCCTGCAGGAGAAACGGTTGCCGCAGGAGCTTCGTCTGCTCCGTTTGCATCATATGTGACCGTATATGCCGCAATCTGCTCTATAACAAGATTTGCGATATAAAGATACTGATTTTTATTTGCTGCATCCGCATCAAACACTATTATGCGTTCTTCATTGTCCACAGTTGTTGTAAATGTATTATCAAGAGGAACGGATTTGACCGTAGTTACATTTCCGGTCTGATCTGCATTCAATGTAATTACCGGATCGTCATTGAGCTTGATGCCATTATCAAACGATGATTCACTGCCCGAAAGACTTGTTACGCTCGCCGGAAGTACATAGACATTTATCGTCGCACCGACATGTCTCTCACCATATCCGAGCGTTGCTTTATATGTGCCTGCTTTGGGAATCTTAATCCTGAACGCTGCCCATGGAGCTGCACTTCCTGACCAACGAATAAACATACCGGAAAAGTTGTTGCGATTATACGTCTGCGGATATGTGGCGCCCGTATTCAAACTCTTTGCCGCAACGAATTCCCAAGTGTCATTTGTGTCGCTGTATTTATATTGATTCAATGCATTACTGCTCGCCAACCCATTCGGATTGAACGAATATGTGTATGACACATCCGCCGCACTTGCCGAAAGTGCCATTGTGGGGAGAAGCGATGCAATCACCGTGATTGCGAGAATGAGTGATAATAATCTTTTCTTCATTTTCTTTTCCTCCTTATTATTTATAGCCTTATCTTTGCGACGCATCTTATGAGGTCTCCTTCGCACTCCTTGCGCATAATCGGCATATGCGCATCCTGCGGATAAACAATGCAGAAGTCTCCCTCGTGAAGCGTTATTTCCATCATATCTCCTTTAAGGAAAAAATAATCCTTCTCATCGTCATACTCTGTCGTTGCAACCATATCGTCTATGTTTGCATAGCCGAAGGTCTCTTTTCCCTTGAGAACAAAATGTATGTCTATGAATTTCCTGTGAGCCTCCGCAACGCGCTCACCCTCGGGAGCCTGCGCGACTCTTGAAGTATTTATCCTCGCATTATCCTCTTCTATCGTGACTCTCTTTCCTGCGTATGTTTCATCAAGTGTTTTTGCCGCTTCAAAAACCGCCTTGAAATGCTTATGCAGCGAAAAATAACTTTCGCAGTTTTTCAAATTATCCGTTATCATCAAAATCACCCTTCCACGAATTATTCTTGAAATTTATTTTCATTTATATTATAATCCATATATATCAAACAGGTAATGTATAAAAAGGACATTGCTTTATTCCGGAGGTGGTAATTTATGGGTCCTCAGCATATATTTACCGTTAATGTCAATAACACCGAAATCGATATTATCCTTTTCACGAATCCCGATCATCTTTTCTATGCTCAGGCGCATACCCATACTGCCCACGAATTTCACTATATCAGCGATGGCAAAGCAATTCTTCACCTCGGTGCCGAGCCGCATCCTATTGAAGGCGGTAAATGCTGCCTCATAACAAAAGGAAGCTTTCACCAGATTGAAATGCAGACGGATTATATAAGCAGGATAAGCGCGCTCATCACTCCCCACGAAGCGGCAGACGCTCCCGCTTATCTCAATATACCCGAGAATCCCGACCCATATATCGAATTCCCCGCAGAGGGAAGGATGAAAAAGCTTCTCGATATTCTTATTGAATATCTTTCTTCGGAGTCAGAGAGCATAGCCGCAAACGACTATATCAATGCACTTTTCACAGCAATCATAATCGAGCTGCTCTCAAAGCTCTCTCCCGATAAGAAAAAACACGGTCCGATTAAGTCTTCGGAGGAATTCATCCCGCATCTTTCCGATGAATCGAAGAAAGACAAAATCCTGTCCTATTTCCATAACAACCTCGCGACTGCATCCCTTGAAGGTTTATCCGATCAGCTTCATTTAAGCCGACGCCAGGTTGCGCGCTTCCTCCGCGATAAGATGAATGACAGTTTTTCCGCTCTCATCAAAAAATATCGCATCGAGCACGCAAAAGCACTTATCATCGCAAATAAGCATTCACTCGAGGAAGTCGCTTTCCTTTCGGGATATAATTCATATAAAGGCTTCTATCTGGCCTTTCAGAGCTACATGGGAATGAACCCGCAGGCATTCAAGGAAGATATCCTCAGTCGGCAGAAATGATTCTGCCGGCTTTTTTATTTGAAGAAGCGGTATTCCGCCGCACCGTTTTCCTCCGAATAGGAAATCATTTCAAACCCAAAGCCCGCCTCTTCCGCAATGACGGAATTGACCGTTTCCGTAAGATCCTTATACCATTTCGTCGGCTCAAAGCCGCGCTCCTTTATATACGTTACCCCCGGGCATTCCGAAACCCTGACATGAAGCTCATTCTCGGAAAGCGAGCACGAAACATTCTCAGGCTTCTTCTCCGCGGCATAAGTCTCTTCGATATATTCCTTCATTTCGGAAAGGCCGTTTTTCTTAACGAGCGAAATGAGCGGAGCATAATATACCTTCGCAAACCTCGTAAGATATTCGGTGACGCATTCATCCCCGAATTTATTTCCGACATATTCGACGCCGCGCTTTGCGCTTATATGAAAATCGCGGTGGAAATATTCATTGTCGGATGCGCTTCTTTTCATATAGAGAACTTCGCCGTCTTCCTTTTTTTCAGTTGTCTTATAGCTTAAATAGCACGCAGCACAGTCAACCTTTGAGAAATCCATAACATCGGCTTCGATCCCGAATTTCTTTAACTGCGGCGTATAGAGCGCGGGGCAATGACCGCAATAGTCATAATATGGCTCGATGTGTTCAATTTCAATAAGCTTTCCCTTTGAAGGGCATTTTATCATATTGATAAAGAATTTCCCTTCCTTCTCATCAAGCCCCATTTCAAAATCGCAGGCTTCCTCATTAAGCGATTTTGACCAATAATTCCAGCATCCGCGCAGTCCGTATTCACTGACCTCGTTTCCGAGAAATTTTGAGGTATAGTTCTCCGAAATATATTCCCAGTATTTTTCAACCTCCGCCTTGCCGCCGAGCTCCTCGAGATATTTGAAAAGCTCGCTGTAAAGCGGGATGAACTCAGTGCAGGAAATCATCTTTCTTCACCTCAGATATTAAAGCAATCAAGCTCTTCCGTCTTGAACTCATCGCGGATTTTGCGAAGATCATCCACCATCGCCTCAACCTTATCAGGTGTGTTTATGACAAACGGACGGATTGCATTACCCGCATCGATACCGCGAAGCTTCATAAGGTCATAGATGCTTGAAAGTCCGTTATATTTAAGCGTCGCGAAAATGAACTCATCAGCGATTGCCTGATATTTCATCGCAGTTTTGATGTCACTCTTTTTGAATGCATCATATATCTTTATATAAAGCTCGGGGATGCAGTTGTAGAAAGAACCGATGATTCCGTCGGCGCCGAATGAAAAGCCCGAAAACGCCATCTCATCGCATCCCGAATAAACCATAAAATCTTCCCCGACCGCTCTTTTTATCGAGCCCATTTCATCGTGGCTACGAGCGGTATATTTAAGACCCCTGACATTCGGAATGGATGCTATTCTCTTGATAAGATCCTTGTTCATAAGGCCTGCCGCGGCAACGTTATATGCAACCATGGGGATGCTTACGCTTTCCGCTATATCCTTATAGTAGTTATAGATCGCATCGGGAGAGAAGCTTCCATAGAAGGGCGGAACAGAGGAAATCGCATCCGCACCCGCGCTCTCTGCATGGCGCGCAAACTCAATGCTCTTCGCTGTTCCGACATCGCCGATATGAACGATTACCGGAATTCTTCCCGCTACCTGATCCATAACGATCTCAACCGACTTTTTTCTCTCGTCGGCCGCCATTGTGTGGAAAATGCCCGTGCTTCCCGTTATGTAAAGTCCGTTGACTCCTGTGCCGATAAGAAACTCGACGAGGTCGCGCGTGCGCTTCTCATCAACTTGCTCATTCTCGTCAAAGCAAGTCAGCATCGCAGGTATAACGCCCTTGATTCCTTTAATATCAAATTTAGCCATAGTAACATTTCTCCTTATTATATTAATACTCTTATAGTATACAAAACAGCGAGCAAAATTTACATGTATAATAAAGACACGTTATGGCAGTTTATGTCTTATCAATACTCTTCAGACAAAGAAACACGGCCATCCATTCGGATAGCCGTGTTTCTTATTTACATATCGGATATAATTGAATCGTGTTCCCACCATCGACGACGAGCTCCGCGCCCGTTGTATTTCGCGCGTGAGCCGCAAAATACCAGACCGCATCGGCGACATCCGCGCCCACCGCGACATCACCTATAGGTGTGAATCGAGATGGAACCGTCTTATAGAATTCCGGATTTTTATCCCATCTGTCCGTCTTTATCATTCCGGGCAGAACCGCATTGACCCTGACATTATATTTTCCGAAATCAAGCGCCATCGCGCGCATCATTCCGAGCTGACCGCTCTTTGATGCGGAATAAGCAATCCGCTCCGGAATCGCGCGGTATGCCGTGTTGGAATTGACGAAAACTATATTTCCTCCGCCGTGCTCGCGCATCCGCTTCACCGCATATTCGGAAAGGCAATAATTCCAGACCATATTGGTGTTTATAACGCGCATGAAATCTTCAATAGGACTTTCGAGCGGAACAACATCGAGCCCCTGATCCGCGGCGTTGCAGACAAGTGTTTCTATGAATATGTCCTTTCCATCGAGATATGAAAAAAGCTCCGCAATGCTTTTTTCATCAACCGTCGTTTCGTTGATGAGCGAATCGATCGCATAACCGATAACATCGCAATCCCCTGCGATCTCGCGATATTTCCGCTCCGCTTCCTCAACTCTTTTTCTGTCTCTTCCCGTGAAGACGACATTTTTACCTTCGGCTAAAAACTTCTCGACTATGGCGACGCCCGTGTTTATGCAAGCGCCTGTCACAAGCGTGTAGTTCATCTTATTTTTCCTCTCCCGCAATTTTATATTCACTGTTTTCTTTTCCCGTCTCCGAATTTTCGACTATGAGCACCTTTGCATCCTTTGAGAGCGAGATCGCATGCCACGCTCCCTTTCTGACATTATATATCTTATGCTTTTCCATTTGATATCGGGTGGTCTCGGATGCGAGAATCGCCTCACCTTCCAGTAGCACAAACACCTCATCCGTCAAAAGATGGCACTCAAGCTTATCCAGATTTTTCTCTTCAAATCGCTCGGAAGGGTTTATTATCGCAACGCGCCATGAATCATAGCGCATCACGGTCGAATACCCTTCACCCTCATAATCGAGAATTTCAATTCCGTCATTATTCATATGGCATCACCTTAAAAATAGAATTCCGTCTTCGCGGGGCGAATATCCGTCAGCGCACCCGTATAGTGCCTCAATGTGTGCGGCTTATACGGATGCTTCAGGCATTCCTCTTCATTTATCTCTATTCCGATGCCCGGCTTTGAGGGAATCTTCATAAAACCATCGCTATATGAAAGCTCTTCATTGGTAACATCCTTCCTCCACTCGACATCGGAATACATGATCTCAAGAATTTCAAAATT
Source organism: Eubacteriales bacterium (assembly GCA_045533555.1). Lineage (GTDB taxonomy): Bacteria > Bacillota > Clostridia > Oscillospirales > JAAYXM01 > SIG480. Next base: position 19,102 of record JAZSHZ010000303.1, on the reverse strand, counting down.
CGGGCAGACCGCCGCAAGCTGAAGCGTAGCCGCATTCGCGATGGGTCCCGATGGGTTATGAGGCGCGAACGGTATGTATCTGCTTTCCGCTTCCGCCGCAATCTTTCTGAGCTCCATAATTCCACCCGCATGGGAGATATCGGGCTGAATATAATCCGCCGCCATCTTGTCGAAAAGCGGGCGATAATCCCAGCGTGTATAAAGTCTCTCACCTGCAGAAACAGCAACCGGTGATCGTGATTTGACCTCAAGCAGAGCATCGAGATTATCGGGCGGAACGGGTTCTTCGAAAAACATCGGCTTGAACTGCTCAAGCTCCTTGGCAATTTTTATCGCGGTCGGAACATTGAAGCGGCCGTGGCCCTCGATGAGCAGATCGACCTTATCTCCCGCGGCTTTCCGCACTTCATCAACACATCGGAGCGCGCGTTCAAGCTCAGCATTCGAGATATTGAGATAATTCTTGCCGAACGGATCCCACTTCATCGCAGTTATGCCTCGCTGCACCGCAACTTTTGCCTTTTCGCCGAATTCCTCAGGTTCTTTTGCACCCGCAAACCATCCGTTTACATATATCCTGACCTCATCATTGACCTTGCCGCCGAGAAGCTGATATACGGGAACACCGAGGCTCTTTCCGAGAATATCCCATAGCGCGGTCTCGACCGCAGAAAGCGCGGACATAAGAACCGCGCCGCCGCGCCAATAGGCATCACGGTATATATCATGCCAATGCTTTTCTATCGTTAGCGGGTCCTTGCCGACAATATATTCCTTTATATGCTCAACCGCGCCGATGAGTGCCTTTTCCTTATATTCGAGAGTCGCCTCTCCGACTCCGTCTATCCCTTCATCAGTATAGACCTTGACGAACACCCAGTTCGTCCTGAAGCAATCGACGACAAACGTCTTTATATCTCGTATTTTCATCGCAGTTTTATCTCCTTGTATATCTCAGGAATTACTTTATTCTCAAGCGGAAATTCATTTAAATCAATGCTGTCAAACAATCCGCAATGGAACGGAACGGCAATTTCGGGCGCAACTCTTTCGCAGAAGCGGACACCGTCCGCCATATTCATATTGTTGCCTGCGCCGTTTACCGGGAAGAACATCGCAAAGATATCTTCGGGCAGATCTCCGAAAATATCTTCGTTATATAAAGTATCCCCCGTCACATAGTATTTGCAGGCTCCGTCATCAATTATAACGCCTATCGCATGCGGGTCACTGTGCTCGGCTTTTGTTGCCGTGAAGCGGATTCCTCCCTCCGTCCACGATGTTCCGCGATTGAATACGACGTAGTTATTCCCGCCGCCGAATTTTCTCGCCTCATCGAATACCGAAAACGGAGCAAGGACGAGCATTCCGTCATACCTGCCGAAAAAGACGCTGACCGTCTCGGGGTCGTAGTGGTCGAGATGGTTATGCGTAAAAACCAGAACATCGGGTCTTATATCAAAAACACTCTCATCAATCGGCTGTCGCCTGCTCTTTTCGGGGCTTCGCTTTCCGACACTGTCGGAAAGATAGGGATCAACCATAATTCTGAGCTCACCGCTCTCAAAAAGAAGTCCCGCCTGCCCGAGCCATGTAACTTTCATATACCAAACCTCTTTCTTGACTTTGCCATGCTTTTATTTTATTATATATATTATGAAATTGATATAGCATTCTTATCGTGTTTATTGGAAATCTTACTGTTCAACGGGGGTTTTTATGAATATCGCATTGCCTGAAATCATCGCCTGCGGAATATACAACAGCGATATCGCGCTCCGCAACACGACCATATCAAAAAAGAGAAAAACGACTATGTTTGAAATCGAAATACCGATTGAAGACGGCGGTGTTTCATATATTGATTCATCAAGCCATCCGATAAAAACAAACACGGTCATCTGTGCAAAACCCGGTCAGCTCCGCCACACGCGTCTTCCCTTCAAATGCCATTATGTGCATATGATTCTGCCGGAAGGCTATCTCTCAGAGGAGCTTCTCACCACACCCGATTTTATCGAGACAGACAACAAAGATAAGTACCGCGAGCTTTTTGAGAAGCTCCGCAAATATTTTGACACAGGTCTCTCTCGGGATGAAATCATCCTCCAGAGCGCGGCACTCGAGCTCATATATACTCTTCTGCGCGATTCCGAAAAGGCGCGCAGGCAATATAGCGCGAAAAGCAGCAACCGCGCCGTTATCGAAAACGCCATTGCATATATCGGAAATAACCTCACTGCGAATCTGTCACTCGAAGCCGTCGCAGAATATGCGGGCTTCAGTCCCATTCATTTTCACAACTGCTTTAAAGCTTCAACAGGGCGCACACTCCGCGAATTCGTCGAAGAGCAACGAATCAGAAAGGCAATCAATATGCTGATATCCACAGACAAGACATTGACGGAAATCGCCTATGCCTGCGGTTTCTCCTCACAAAGCTATTTCAGCTTCGCCTTTAAAAGAAAAACAAGCCTCACCCCCCGCGAATACACCGCCAAAATAACAAAGCAATATGGAGGATGAAAACACACCCATTGCAAAACACTGCAATGGGTGCTTATTCATTATTTCACTTTTTTCGTGTGGTTGAATCTGTGCCAGCCGCCAAGAACTTCGGGGTCGCCTTCATCGCCCTCAAGAAGCTCCTTATAGTTTGTGACAACCTTTCTGTAAGCTTCCGCAAACTGATCTATTATTTCGGGGCGGAAATGCTTGAACCATGTTCCGAAGAACGCTCTCTTATTGATGATATCCGAAATCTCGAGATTCTTATCCATCTCGCGGATGTCATTTTCGGAGAATGCAAGTCTCGTTGGCTTGCCGTCGTGGTAGATATCCGCCGTATTGTGTACGGGGTGAGTATGAAGCGGACGGTTGATGCCGGGGTTTGCAGGAACGTTCTCCGCTCTGAGTGCTTCACAGAAGCGGCTGATCGAAAGTCCGCCGAGCTGCTCGGGATAATATCTGATAACGGGGACATACCAGCCCGCCATTGTCGAGCCGTCGCTCTCGTCGACGTGTACAAGTCTTATGCCCGGGAGATCCTTGATTTTCTCTTCGAAATATTTGAGAGCCTTGTTTATCTCCGCGCAACGCGCATCATAGGACTTAAGCTGAACTCTGCCCATCGCGGAGGAAACTTGATGCATTCTGTGCTTATAGCCGCCGAGCGGAAGACCTGCAAGCGGGCGGAGATAATCCGTCTCGATTGCTTCCTGATTGAAGCGCTCGTATGAACCGAACGCGACTGCGCGCTCGTAAATCTCTATGTTGTCTGTCCAGAGGATTCCTGCCTCGCCGATCGCGAAGGATTTTCCTGACATAAGCGATGCCGCACCGATATCACCGATCGTTCCGAGCATTCTGCCCTTATACTTTCCGCCCTGCGCGTGAGAAACGTCCTCAATGACCTTGAGGTCATGCTTCTTTGCGATAGCCATGATTTCATCCATATCTGCAGGATATGAGCAATAGTGGACGACCATGATAGCCTTCGTCTTGTCGGTAATCTTCTCCTCAAGCTTGTTCGGATCAAGGCAGAGTGTTTCGGGATCTACGTCCGCAAAAACAACCGTTGCGCCGAGCGCATATGCGCTCGTGCAGCTTGCCCAATAGGTTATGCTCGGGCAGATGATCTCATCACCGCGGCCGAGGCCTACGCCATACATTGCCGCATGGAGCGCCGCTGTTCCGTTGTTTGTTCCGAGCGAGTATTTGCAGCCCATCCATTCATTGAATTCCTTTTCGAATTCCTTCGTGATATCCGTTCCGCTCATTCCTCCGTTGTTGAGAACTTCGAGCACCGCCGCGCGGTCTTCATCCGTGACGATCGGCCATTTGACAAGGTCGCTTCCGTCATTCTTTCCTGTTCCGACATATGTAACTGCCGGTTTTCCGCCAAATAATGCAAGCTCTGACATTTATATATATCTCCTTTTCTTGTTTTTATGTTTTCAGTTTATCTCCCGAGTCTTTAAAATTCAATCAAAACCGTTGTGCAATCGGCTATATATTTTATCTTACAGAGAAGCTGAAATTGATCTCTTTTTCGGAAAGTCTGTATTTTTCGAGAAGCTCAGGTCCGCAGGATGCCGAACCCAATCCCGAATTCTTATAGTCTATGCGGAGATTGATAAAATCGGATTTCTGAAGCTCATCCTGGTGCATCGCATCTTTAAGGGCTTCCATCGTATATTCCGAAACATTGAACTCCATACCGCTCTCCGATTCAAAGCAAAGCCCACCCGCAAACTCAAGCACTTTCGTCTTCGTATGGTTGCCGTGCTCCTGCGGGACGATATAGTTGACATACTCACGGGCGGCATTGCTCTCATACCAATCGATGCTCGATGCGCGGTGCATATCTATATAATTTTCATATGGTCCCATACCGAAATATCTGAAATCGGTTTTCTCCTTCGGCAGTTTGAATTCAAATCCGAGTCGCGGAAGCCAGACGCAGTTTTCTTTGACTTTGCCGCAGAGCGAGACATCGATTCTTCCGTCCGCAAAGACGGTATATGTCGCGGTGTATCGGAAATACGGAGTTCTTGAGACGCCCGCAAGACTTCCGATGACTGTTATTTTGTTTTTTTCAAGCGTGCATTCATAAACCTTCCCAAACTGTCTGTCAAGGTTCTCTGCTTGCCACGCATTCTCCCAATACCACTGCTGATATATCTTTCTTTCGTTATCTATCGGAGCACGCACCGAGGTAATTCCCGGAGGTGCACAAAGCTGCTCCGCTCCGTTTTTCTTTATGCTGACGAATGTGCCGAGAACTTTTGAGAATCTGTATTCAAAATTTTCCCCGCAAAAGACTATGAAGCGTTCATCTTCCTCTGCATTCGCCGCCGCTTCGCATTTCACGTCTTTTTCGATTGCGACGTTGGTCTCGAGCTGTTTCTTTGCGATTATATCTCCATCCTTATCATAAAGGAAGCAATCGACAAACGCTCCCAACCTGCAGCTTTCGGGAAGAGAAAGCCTGATTTCGGAGCTTTTCTTCGGCTCAATATCAAGGGTAAGCTTCTCCGAGCTTATCTCCGCTCCGTCTGCCCTAACGATATATTCAAACTCATATTCGGAAAGATTCGTGAAATCAAAAAGGTTTGTTACTTTAAGCAAATCACTGCAAAGCTCGCAATCCATATACTGATAGACATATTTTATTTCAAGCGAGCCTGCCTTGAGACTCCTGTCATGGAAGACCATTCCGTCTGCGCAGAAATTTTTGTCATGGGTCACCTCACCGTCAAAATCGCCGCCGTATTTCGGGACGCCGTCAACAAGCACGGTATGGTCCTTCCATTCCCAGATACAGCCGCCGATGAGCTTTTTATGCTTATAGATAAGCTCCCAATAGTCCGCGACATCACCGGGGCCGTTACCCATCGCGTGGGAATATTCGCAGAGGAAATACGGATATCTGAAATCAGGATTTTCCGCCTTTTTGCGTATTCCCTCAATACTTTCATACATACGGGAAAAGATATCCGTCCTATCCGCAAATTCGCGGACAATTTCTCCGTATTTATCCGTCTGTTCGGAAATTCGGCTCGCATCCTCGCTATGGACAAGCCTCTTTTTATCCTTGCTCCTTATATACTCAATCATAGCAAGGTGATTTTCTCCGTGACCGCTCTCATTGCCCGTTGACCACGAAAAAATTGACGGATGGTTTCTATCGCGCATATATGCTCTTTCCATTCTTTCGACGAAGGCATCCTTCCATTCTGGATTTTCGCACGGCCAGATGTGATTTCCTATGAAATCATAATCAAATTTTCCCGCCTCGCGCATCGTCATACCGTGGATTTCGATATCGGTTTCGAGCATGACATAGAAGCCGAGCTCATCGCACATATCAAGAAATTTCGGAGTCGGCGGATAATGCGATGTTCTTATCGTGTTGATATTGAGCTTTTTCATAAGAGTAAGATCCGCAAGGATATCTTCCTCTGTCATGCACCATCCACGCGCGGAATGCGTGTCATGGCGGTTGACTCCCTTGAGCTTAACCTCAACTCCGTTTACGAGAAACTCCTTATCCATTCCGATTCCATAGGTAACAAAACCGAATTTTCTTCTTATAATCTCATCCTTATATTCAAAAACAAGCTCATAGAGATACGGTTTTTCGGCATTCCATCTTATCGGATTTTCAATCTCGAACACCGCATTTCCCTGCGCGAAAATCTCGCCGAGGCAGTTATCTCTGTCAAGCAGTTTTACTTTGCACTCTCCGTCGAACGTGACAAAAACTTTATTGTTTTCCGTTGTTATTTCTATATCTTTTATATGCCCCTCGGGTCTTGAAAGCACATAGACATCGCGGAATATTCCGCTATATCGGAAGCAATCCTGATCCTCAAGATAGCTTCCCGAGCACCATTTCCGCACCTTTGCGACAATCTCATTCCTGCCGTTTGCAACATAGCCGGAAATATCAAATTCCGCCTGAAGGTGGCTTCCCTGAGAATAGCCCGCATACTTTCCGTTTATAAAAAGCTCAATGCAGCTTGAAACACCCTCAAAAACGATATACGTCTTTCTTGAAGCATCTGCAATTTCAAATTCGCGTCGGTATACTCCCATCGGGTTTATATCGGGAACATACGGCGGGTCAACGGGAAACGGATATGCGACATTGGCATAATTCGGGTTTTCGTAGCCTTCATTCTGCCAACAGGACGGAACGGGTATTTTCGCCCATTCCCCTTCGGTATATGTCTCCTCAAAATCCGCATTATAGAATTTAAAATCCCATATGCCGTTCAGGTTTATAACTCCCGACTCAGGAATATAATATGACCTCTGCGGAAGTCTGTTTTCCTTGATATGCTTTAAATCCTCATATTTTCGCATAACCATCACCTCGTTATTGTGTTATGGATATTCTACCCCTTTTTTCTCTGTTTTGCAAGATATCAGGGCAACAAAAAAGCACTCACCCGATGTCTGTTCGGATAAGTGCTTTTTGGCTTTTTATTTTACTGAGCCTTGTTTGCTTCGATGAATCTGTTGAGAATTGCCGCGATTTCAGCTCTTGTCGCATTGTCCTTCGGGTTGAGTGTTTTCTCCGTCTTACCCTTCATAAGGCCGCTTCCGACGGAATACTTAACCGCCGCGACCGCATATTCGGAAACGGAAGCCGAATCCTCATAGGAGAGGATGTTCGTGCTCTCTCCGGCTGAAACATCATATTTCTTGAAGCTTGCATATCTGTGCATAATCGTCGCAATCTGCTCGCGCGTGATGTTGTCATCGGGGCCAAACTTCTTTGCCGTATAGCCGTTGACGATTCCGTTCGCCTGTGCCCATGCGACTGCCTTTTCATAATAGCTTCCCGCCTTGACATCCTCAAACGGAGCCTTTGCAGCTTCGGGTGAGCCCTCAAGACGATAAAGCACGGTTACGAGCATTGCGCGCGTGAGATTGCTTGCAGGTGCAAACGTCGTCGCCGTCGTTCCGTTCATAAGGCCGCCGTTTTTGACATACATAACGCTGTCATAGAACCAATCTCCGCTCTTTACATCCGTAAAACTGTTTGAAGGAGTCTGGACAGGCTCTGGCTGAACGGGCGCCCATTTAGCATAAACAAAAGTCGAAGCATAGATCTGCGTTGCGAAATCAAACGGGAGTGTGCAGGTTGCATCAGAATACCAACCGTCAAACTTATATCCCTGCTTTACGGGATTTGCCGGTGCGCTGACCGTTCCGCCGATTTCGACATTGACCGGCTCGATCTCGCTGCCGCCCATTGTATCGAAGTTGACCGCGACAGTCTGAGCCTCGCCGGTCTGCTTTATTCCGAAAATAGCGCCGACAACAACTTCCTTTGCAGGCATGATGAATGTCGTCGTATCGCTTTCAAGCGTAATAAACGTGACATCATCGGATTCCCATGTGTAGAAAGCAAAACCATCATAAGGAACAGCCTTGAGGGTGACGAGCTCACCCGGATAATATGCTTCCTTAAGTCTGATGATATCTCCGCCGCCGTTAGTTACCGTATAGAGCTTATAGGTCGGGAGCGAAGACAGAATGTCCGTTGCAAAAGCAGGGAGGCAGAGGCTCAACGCAAGCATCGCCGCAAGCGCAATTGCAAGAATTTTCTTTGGTGCTTTATTCATTTTTTATATACTCCTTTCACTCTTCCAAAGATTTATATATATTATAACTGCATAATAAAAAATAGTCAATGCAATTTCGTTTTTTCTCCTCAAATTGACAAACATTCCATTGACTTTTTGACGTTTTTCGTCTATTATATACATATGTAGTATTGTGCAAATTTTACAAATACAACAAACAGTAAAATTTCACGCAAAATCCGGCGATCCGGCTGCCGTAAAGGCCGGTGCCGCATTCCACCGCGGTATGGAGCTCAATATGAGAAAAGTGAGGAACGCATTCAAACAAATAATCAGCCTGACGCTCGCGCTGGCGCTTGTTCTCTCAATACTTCCGACAAGCGTTTTTGCCGAGCCTGCACCCGACCCGAAGGTTCTTGCCGTCATTCTCAACGAAACGAGAACGCTTGTAACACTCCGCTTTGACAGGGAAATCGAGCTTGCGGCTTCATCCTTCACGGGAAGAGTCAAGCTGAGCAAGGAAGGAAAATCCCTTGCAAGTCTTTCAAGCGGAACGAAATATGCAATTTCAGGTTATGATTTGCTTATAACCCTCTCCACTCCGCTGACAACTTCCGACAATTATTTCCGCATCAACGCGGGGACACTCGTCGGTCAGAACAACGATATCGACACCGATCTTTTCGATGCGCGTGGACCTGAGCTCGTTGAAAAGAATCCGGTAACATATAACGCGACCGAAAACTACATAAAAATAAAATTCAAATCGAGCATCAAGGGCTTCCCCAATAACGATTCGCTCAAAAACGGATATATCAAGCTCGCAAGAAGCGGCTCAAGCTTTAACGAGACTATTCCTGAGGATGATATTTCAATCGATAACGATGCCGGAGAAATAATTCTCTATCTCTCCGAGCCGCTCACCGGCACGAGAGCCAAAGTCAGAATCGCGGCAGGCAAGCTTCAGAACCGCTCAACCGGCAACATCAACTTGAACGACATAACTACCCCCGCAATAGACGCTTCCCATTCGACGTCAACTCCCGAGCTTGACAGAGTCGAAGTCAGCGCAGACAGAGCGACGGTAACTCTCTATTTCACGGCATATATCAAAAATGCCTACACAACAGGAGTTTCAGCTTCCGTTGCGAACTCTCTCCTCAAATCTCATATCCTCATCAGCCGCGGAGGCTCAAGCAAATATGAACCGCTCGGCGGAGAGGATACTCTCACAATCGGCTCCAACTATCTCAGAATCAATTTCGATGAGCCGATCACAGCTAGCAAAAACTATATCAAAATCGAAAAGACAAGCCTCACGGACAGCAAAGGCAACTATATCTTCGAGGATATAATTACCGATAACATCACAAGCGGGACCACTTCCGCATCCGCAAAGCCCGCATATGCAAGCGCTTTCCTCTCAAGCAGCAAAAAAATCGTCATCTATTTCACGACGCCGATTCAGAAGAGCTCTGATATAACGACCTCTGAGCTCCGTGAAAGAATTTCGATCTCCCGTCAGGGCGGAGCATATCAGGCGCTGACATCCTCAGATTCCGTCACCTTCTCGGAAAACGCAATGACAATTACGCTTCGCAATGAGCTTACGGGTAGCGGCAACAGAGTCAAAGTCCTCGGAAATACGCTCAGTTCCAAGACAGGTGTTCTTCTTTCGACGACCTTCACAACATCCGCACTCGTCGCGGGAATGTCGGATTCATCCTCAGGAAGCAACAACGACTATTATGATTCGGAAGCGCCCGAATATTCTGACATCTCATATGACAGCTCCGCACAGCGCATCCGTATCACTTTCAACCGCGATATCCGCAAGGTTTCCTCCGCGAACTTCAACGAGAATATCTATATCTCGCGCGACGGTGGCTCATTCACAACTCTTTCCTCAAGCGACATCGTCACGATTTCTCCCTCAAATGCTCTCACGATCGTCCTTTCGAAGCCGCTTTCGGGGTCGCAAAACGCAATCAGAATCGCCGGAAACACCCTCGCGGATTATGATTCAGGCTATGTCCAGAATTCAACTATAACAACAGATTATTTCAGCGCGTCAGGCTCTTCAAGCTCCGGCTCAGCTTCGAGCGCGGGTTCGACATACAGCGGTAATGTCACGGCAACGCTTTCCGATGATTTCTATTCCGTAACACTCAGATTTGATGAGCCGATATACAATAACACCGATTCGCTTGACGCTCTCAAGTCCAAGATTCAGATTTCCAGAAACGGCTCATTTGACACGCTCGGTTCAAACGATTACGTCCGCATTGATTCTGCTGCAAACGAAATCTTCATTATGCTTGAGCAGCCTGCCACCGAATATTCATCGCAGATAAAGATTTTATCCGGCGCGCTCAAGAATGCAGACGAAGGCTCCTTCACGGGAACGATTTCAACCCTTCCGCTCGGAGAGGCAAACGGCGAGATTCGAACATATATCAACAACAAAGCGGTTGAAGGTATCGCAACGGCACAAAACAACGGCTCATCCGTCACCGCGACAATCGCAGATGCTTCACTTCTCAGCTCCTATTCCAGAGCAATTGAGCTTCTCGTGAAGATCCCCGGAACGGCAACAAACGGAACTCTCAACATAAGCGGAAGTGCTGTTGAAGAAATCAAGCGTTATGGCGGAAAGATCGCTCTTTCACTCGGAAATGCGACCTATTATCTCCCGACATCTAATATCACATCAATTGCAAGTGGAGACACGCTTTCAATTAACCTCTCAACAACCGCAAGCAGCATTACCCAGAAGCTTGCAAGCTCATCTTCAAGCGATTCATTCACAATCGAAGCTCCCGCAGTTGATTTCTCGGCAAAGGTCATTACTGCAAGCGGTCAGAGCACAGATATCACACACAATGCATTCGCAGAAAAGAGATTTATGCTCAAAAACCCGAGTTCAAACCGCACATCGTTCACTGTTGTCAGAATCGAAAATTCCGGAATGATCGTTCCTGTTCCGTCTTCAAACACAGTCAACGGCGGTGTCGTCTATATCACGGCAAAGACAAGAGTTGACGGCGATTATGCCGCTATCTCCGCTTCTCACGAGCTTCCGACAACATCATGGGTACAGAACCCGACGAACGTTCTCGCTTCCCGCCTCGTTCTCACGACAAAATCGGGAACAAGCATCAAGGGAGATGAACAGATAACCCGCTCCGAGACCGCAACACTCCTTGTCAGAACGCTTGGTGTTATGGCAGATGCAAGCGGCGCAAGCCCCTTCTTTGATATGATTTCCTCCGACAGCTATTATAACGCAGTTATGTCGGCATATAAATATCAGCTCATTCTCGGTCTTCCCGACGGAACATTCACGCCGGACAAAAAGCTCACAAGAGCCGAAGCTATGACAATCCTGGCTCGCGCGATGCGATTTATGGACGGAAAGAGCGTTTCCGCTTCCTCCGAAATGTCTCTCAGCGAAGCAACATCCGTTCTCTCAAAGTTTACGGATGCGGGCACGGTTGATGACTGGGCAAAGGTTGATATCGCAGAATGCGTCAAGGCAGGCGTTGTCAACGGAGATAACCACGGCAGAGTCAACCCGAAATCCTACGTCACAAGAGCAGAGCTCATTCAGCTTATGTATAATCTTCTTGATTCATATGATATGATTTAAACAGAAAACTACCGTGTCGGATTTGACACGGTAGTTTTTATAAGGGAAAGCTCCGCTGAAGCAATGCTTCGGCGGAGCTTATTTCATTTCAATATTTCATCGAGAAAATATGCATTTGTATATGCTTTGTATCCCTTTTCGTCAATAACCGTTATGAAGAAGAATCCTTCATCGTCCGCTATATCGAAGCAGGCGGAGGTTATGAGACCGTCCTCACCAAACGCCGCGGCGACGTTTTTGGTCATCTTCGTCATCGTTATCGCCTGCGCTGGAGAGCATTCAACATAGACCTTTCCGTCCTCATAATAGAGCTTTTCGATGACAGGACCTTCGGATGCATAGAAATCTCCGTGCAAAAGCGCATCGGTTATCGCAGTATATTCAAGTTTTTCCGCCTTTATCATCGTAAACCCGCCGAAGGAATCGCATTTGCGTCCGGCTTTATTGTGGTTATCGTCATTCGCGGTGCAGAATATACGTTTTCCCGCACGAAGCTGAGAAAGATATATCTTTGCATTGTGCTCATCGTGACCACTGCAGCAGGAACCGTAGTTGCAGATTTCCATCGCGTGCATACCGTCATAATTGATATAATCGGTATATTCCTCACTCGACCAGACCGGATGATTATGCGTTACGAAGAAGCCGCATTCCCTTCCCTCACGCATCATTGCGCTTATGATTTCGGGGTCATACTTCATAACAAACGATGGTCTTGAATCGTCATACTTAAGGACATCCACGAACCTTTCAACAATTGCCTTACCTGCGGCATCGCAGCAACAAGGAAGATTATCAACCTTATTCCAGCAGGGCTGATTGTGGTTATCGGGAGAGAGCGCGATCATGCATATATCGCAATTTTTGCGCGTCTTATACGGAACAGGATTTTCTTCCGTTATGTTATTCACACCAAACTCGACTCCGTTTAATGCGACGAAGTTTTCATCTGTCAGTTCATTGTGCGGAATCATAACATGATGGTCCGTATATGCAATGACGGAATATCCGTGCTTCATATATTCTGTTTTCATCTCTTCCGCAGTAAATCTTCCGTCAGAAACAGTTGAATGGCTGTGAAGATTCGCTTTATAGAATTTCCCGCCTTCAGGTAACAGATATTTTCTCATAAGACTCAGCCTTTCTTAAGCCCGAGCATTTCGACGGACTCATCGCGCATTTTGTATTTAAGAATTTTTCCTGCCGCATTCATCGGGAATTCATTTACGAAAAGGAAATATCTCGGCACTTTATGACGCGCAATTGACGCATTTCCGAATTCGCGCATTTCGTTCTCATCTGCGGTTTCACCCTTATGAAGAATAATCCACGCGCAGCATTCCTCGCCGTATCTCTCATCGGGAACACCGACGATCTGAACATCGCGGATCTTCGGATTCGTGAGATAGAATTCCTCAATCTCGCGCGGATAGAGGTTTTCACCGCCGCGGATAATCATATCCTTGAGGCGACCTGTAACCTTATAATATCCGTCCGGCGTGCGGCAGCAGATATCTCCCGAATGGAGCCATCCATCCTTATCGATGGTCTGTGCCGTTGCAAGCGGCATTTTATAATAGCCCTTCATTATATTGAAGCCGCGGGCGACGAATTCGCCGCTTTCGCCGTCGGGAAGCTCTTCGCCCGTCTCAGGGTCAATTATCTTGCATTCGACACCCGGGAACGCGCTTCCGACAGTCTCAACGCGGTGGTCTATATCTTCATTTACCTCTCCCATAGTGCAGCCGGGCGAAGCCTCGGTCTGACCGTAGACGGAGATAATCTCGCGCATATTCATTTCATCAGCGGCGCGTCGCATAAGATCTGCAGGGCAGTTTGCACCCGCCATGATCCCTGTTCTCATATATGAGAAATCGGTCTTTGCAAAATCCGCGTGGTTGAACATTGCAATAAACATCGTCGGAACACCGTTAAAGCAGGTTATATGCTCATCGTTGACGCACGCAAGCGATGATTTCGGAGAGAAATACGGCATCGGGCAGAGAGTTCCGCCGTGAGTCATCATTGAAGTCATGGAAAGAACCATTCCGAAGCAATGGAACATCGGAACCTGAATCATCATTCGGTCAGCCGTTGAGAGATCCATTCTGTCGCCGATTGTCTTACCGTTGTTGACGATGTTTCTGTGCGTCAGCATAACGCCCTTCGGGAATCCCGTTGTTCCCGAGGTATACTGCATATTGCAGACATCATCGGGCTTGACGAGCGATGCGCGGCGGCGCACTTCTTCATTCGGAATGAGCTTTGCGCGGTCAAGCATCTGCTCCCACGTAAGACATCCCGGCATTGAGAAGCCGACGGTTACTACATTGCGAAGGAACGGAAGATTCTTTGAATAGAGAGCATCGCCCGGGTTTATCGTCTGAAGCTCCGGGCAGAGCTCGGATATGATTTCGCGGTAGTTTATATCCTTGCAATCCTCTATCATAACGAGCGTATGCGTGTCGGACTGCTTGAGAAGATATTCAATTTCATGGATTTTATATGCCGTGTTGACGGTGACGAGAACTGCGCCGATCTTCGTCGTCGCCCAGAATGTGATGAACCATGCGGGGACATTCGTCGCCCAAACGGCAACGTGGTCGCCTGCCTTGACGCCGAGCGAAATAAGCGCCGCGGCGCATTCGTCGACATCGCGTCGGAATTCCGCATATGTTCTCGTGTAGTCAAGCGTCGTATATTTGAAAGCATACTGGTCGGGATAATTTTCGACCATCGTGTCAAGAACATCGGAGAAGGTCTTTTCAATGACATCATATTTCTTCCAGACGAAAGTTCCCGTCTTTGCGCGGTTATAATATGCGTGGTCATATTCAACCTTCGTTCTCGAAAGATTTGCGATATAATTCGCAAAATGAGTGAGGACGATATCCGCATCGCTTATCTCATCGTTCCATGCAACGGAAACGAAGCCATCAAAATTGAGCGAGGTGAGCGCATTTATAAACTCGGTAACGGGAAGATTCCCCTCACCGATGAGGACGCGCTTTCCGTCCTTCATATCTCCGAGTCGGACATATTTGATGTATGCGCCGAGGTTCTTTATCGTTGTCTCCGCGGTCTCTCCCGCTCCGAAATACGTCTCGCGGATATTCCACGAAGCGCCGACAGCCGCACTCGAGAAAAAGTTTATTATATCTATGACGTTTTCCGTGTTTGCGAGATACCCGCTTGTCGCGAGAAGAATCTCAATATCCGCGCTCTCAGCGCGCTTGATTGCAGCTGAAAGCTTTTCGGCAAGAACGGAATTTTCCGTCTTATTCTCAATGCGGACTATGACACGCTCAATGCCTGCCTGATCTGCCATCGTCACATATTTGAGTATTTCATCACCCGTCGCTTCCTCACTGTCGATCGCGTGGGGATAGATAAGCGCGGAAACGGAAAGCGAGCGGTTGAGAAGCTTTCTCTTTGCATCCGCAACGCGGTCACTTCTGAGAACGCTGTCATAATGCTGCTTTCTTTCGTTTATCGCATCATAGATCTCAAAGCCGGAAAATCCATAATCATATGCATATTGGCAGAGATCGAGAAAGCTCGGTCTGTTAACATTTTTTGTTGAGAATGTCAGTTTCATTTTCTTATTTCTCCTCAGCAACTATCTTGTTGAGCGCATTTATATATGCGCGGACACTTGCGGCGACGATATCTGCCGAAATGCCGTTGCCCGAATAGAGCTTACCGCGGTTGCGGAGTTTGACCACTGCGGAGCCGAGAGCTTCCTTACCCTCTGTTACTGCCTGAATCTGGAAATCATCAAGCTCATAATGATAACCTATGCTCTGCTCGATTGCGCGGAAGACGGAGTCAATCGGACCGTCACCCGTGCTGACGCCGCATATAGGCTCATCTCCGCAGCGGAGCGTTACCTGCGACATGGAGGCGCCGAGGTTTGTACAATTCGTTGTGTAGCTCTCGAGGTGATATGTCGAAGGAGCCTGCATCGCGGAGCTTGCGATTATCGCCTCAAGCTCTTTTGCGCTTATCGAGCTCTTCGTCTCGCAGACGGATGCAATTGCCTTTTTGACATTTCCGTTGTCCTCGTCGGAGAGATCATAGCCGAGAATGCTTGCCGCCTGAGCGATTTCGGAAATTGAGCTGTCCGCATCGAGGACGATCTTTTTCTTATCGCTTATATCGGCAGGATCATAGCTTTCGTGGCTTATCTTCGCAAGCATCTCATCGACACTTGCATGAATCTTCGTGTTTGCAAGCGTTGTCTCCGCGCCGATCGCATCTCCGCGCGCGGAAATCGCATCGGAAAGCTCGCCTATTGAGAGCGCATCTCCGCCTGCCATTGCACACTTGATTCCGTCTGCACCCGCTCCGATTGCAGAAACTGCGGATGCAACCGCCATACCGATGCGGTCAGAAACCTGGACATAGACTTCTGCAGAAACCGCTGCCTTGATTTTTGCGATAAGATCCGCAATCTCATTCGGAAGCGAAACGCCCGCATCATCGCAGATCGTTATGATCTTTGCGCCGCACTTATCGGCAACCTTTGCCGCCTCAATGAGAAATGCCTCATCTGCGCGGGTCGCATCGAGAGCCGAGAATTCGATATCATCGCAAAGCGCCTTTGCTGCTGTTGCAAGTTCTTCGATCTTTGCGAGCATCTTCTCCGATTTCATATGATAGATATATTCCATCTGCACAGTCGATGTCGGAAGCTCGACCTGAAGTCGCGGAGCTTTTGCATCCTTGATGCACTCCCACGCATTTGCGACATCCTCCGCCGTGAAGCCGACGGGAATCGCAACCGAGCTGTTTTTTATATTCTGCGCTATCGTCTTATAAATGATCGTGTCCTCGCGGAGATTCTTTATCGGAGCAAGCTCAACTGCATTCACGCCGATGGAATCCGCCGTTGCGGCAATCGCTGTCTTCTCCCTGAAAAGAAGCGATATGTTTCTTTCTCCCGAAAGCTTCTTCAATGTGATGTCGGTAACTTTCATTTTTTTCATTTTCGTGTTTCCCCTTTCAATTTTCAGGTTTAGGGCATCAACAAAAAAACACTTTCATCTCTTTGTTGATTCAAAGAGACGAAAGCGTTAAACTTCAAAATTTTTAAACCTTCCGCGGTACCACTCTTTTTCATCCTCAAGGGATGCCCTCAGATGCAGACACATCTTAACTCTGTGACGGGAGTTCCCGTTCGCCCCTACTCTTTTGCAATTTCGCGACAACCGCTCCGCGGTGAGTTCTGCGCATATTTCACAATGCCTCGCACCTTCCGGCATCTCTCTTGAGTGAAAACCACTCGCATACTATTCCGCATCACTGCGTTTAATATTAAATTATTAGCTATTATATCATCGCAGTTGCCATTTGTCAAGTTTTTTTAAATGTTTTTTATTGCTTTTCCGAATTCTTTTCCCAATTCTGCCAGATACTTCAGCATGACAGGAACAACCTCCGGCATAACACGATTTAAGTCGTAATATGAATAAGTTTCAAAATTAAGCGTCCTCTCGTATTCTATTTCCTTCAGCAGATTGCAAAGTTCTTTCCAATTCACGGTCCCCGACCCGGGAAATCCGTGCCAGTCCCCTTTTCCGTCGTTGTCGTGGAGATGCAACGCTTTAATTCTTTTTCCGAGCTTCCTTATATATGATGACATTTCCCAACGAAGAAGATTGCAATGACCTACATCAAAGCAAAGTCCAAAGCATTCCTCCCCCGCAATATCATTTAGTGTGTCAATAAGCTCAACAGCCTCATCGGGGTCGGAGCAGGTTGCATCATAGAATTTTTCATCAAGATCCCAGAAAATATTTTCAAGAAGCACCATAACTCCCGTTTCTTTTATCGCAGAAATCATTGACGAATAAAGCCCGATGTTTTTCTCCATCATTTCTCTTCTCGTCATATCGGCTCCGTTATATGCTCTCGAAATTCCGTGAATGACCAGATACGGTATTTTCACAGCTCCGCATAAACGGATGCAGTTTTCATATATTTTCGGCACTCTTTTGCTCAGTTCGGGAAACCCCGGAACATAAGCAGGAAAAGGTGCGTGTGCCTGAAAAACACGAAGTCCGCTTTTTCGTATTGCAGAAATCCGTTCTTCATAAGCTTTTAAAACGACCTCTGTATTTTCCTCAAAAATACAATATCCCAATCTTCCCTGTCGTACTTCTTTCTGATCCCAGACATCATTAAAATTCCAGTCTATCCCGTCAAAGCCTGCATCGCAAATCATCCTGCAGCCTTCTTCAAACCCAAAAAGATTTACAAGTTTTCCTGTATGCACACTAATCTTCATTTTGATTCTCTCCTCAGAATATCATTCAATTTTTCTTCAAAACGAACATCCTGCTCCTTTGTCCTTTTCGGTGGGCCTTTTATCCTGCCGCCTGCGTTTCTGACCTTCTTTGCAGTGTGTCTTGCAAAGAGAAGCCCGTCGATATTATCCTCGCTATATTCGCATCCGTCCTGATTTATACAAATCGCACCGCGTGAGAGACACATTGATGCAAGCCCGTAATCCTGCGTTATGATGACATCCCCGCGCTTTGCAAAGTTTGCAAGCGCAAAATCCGCGCTGTCGGCACCCTTGGGCACAACGTGCGTCTCCGCTCCTTCCTTTTCAAAAACATGGCAGGTATCGCAGAAAATATGGCATTCAAGCTTATTTGATTTTGCAATACCGAGCGCAATGTCAACAACGGGACATCCGTCCGCATCAATAAGAATCCGCATAAAATCACCTTTTTCTGTTGCTCTATTATTTTGACAAAAACTTATTTATTGAAGATTAAGTCTCTTGGTAAGGAAATAGTTCGTTACAAAGAAGTATGCAAGAGCTATCGCAGCTGACATCATAACGGTTGCCCCTTGCGTTGTTATATTCACTACTTCATATAAAAAGTCCGGAGATCCAGAAAACACAGCTTTTGCAATTATATATATTGTAACAGAGATTATATTCGTTACTGTTCCAATTATAAAATCAACACCAAAATATACCGCAACAGTTATAAGAAGTCTGTATTTATTAAAAGAATATCCGACCGCCATACTTGCATAAACACGCATATAAAGACCGATCAGCCATATCGCTGAGCCTACGATATACAGAAGAAACATAATCCATCCCTCTATGTCTATGCTTGAAAAGAATTCGAACGTCCCCGAAAGTATTTCTAACGGAGTATTATCATTAAACCAACAGATATAAAGATACCACGAAGCAATAACCGCAAGTATTCCGAGAATATGCCAGATTAAAGCTACCGCGCCCTTGGCAATGATGTGCGTCGAGGTTTTTACGGGCAAAAGATGCATTATGTATCCCTGATGACCAAGGAGTCCGTCATGAAAACGCTTT
>JAZSHZ010000097.1:0-3015 GCA_045533555.1 Eubacteriales bacterium | reverse complement strand
ATGTTTTATCCTTATCCTTCGTCGGCTCTTCTCCCTTATAGGTCGGCATCGCGTTATATTCATATTCCTCGCTCATAAGAACCGTTTCGCCGTTCTTCCAGGTTACGGTATATTTTCTCGGCGCGCTTGTGTAAGTCGCGGCATATTCAGCTTCACCCGTGACAGTGCCGAGCTCGGGAGACCAACCCTTAAAGGTGAACACCTCCGACTCCGTCGGCGCCTTTGTCGGAGTCGAGCCGGTGTAGGTCGGGGTCTTTCCATATTCGACTTCCTTCGTTTCGAGAACAGTTCCGTCCTCGTTTCGGAAGGTTATCGCATATTTGCGGACGGTTGAGGTATACTGCGCCGTATATGTCGCATCCTCTGTTGCAGGTGCAATTTCGGGCGACCAGCCGCTGAAGGTGAAATCGTGCTCCGCGGTAGATGCGCGTGTCGGAGCTTCGCCGCCGTAGGTCGGGGTGGTGTTATATTTTACCTTCTCTTCATAGAGCAGCGTTCCGTCATGGTTTACCCATTTTATCGTATAGTCGCTTCTTATCCACGTTGCAGTGTAGGACTTGTTTCCCATCGAGCCTGTCGGAATTGTCACGCTCGTCTGCGCCGTTGAGCCGTTTGAACCCGTCCAACCCGTGAACGTATAGCCCGTTCTTGTCGGGGCTTTGAGGCTTATGTCGCTTGATTCGATTGTATACGATGTCGGGTTGCCGGGGTCGTTGCCGCCATCGAGGTTATAGCTGATTGTGTAGCTCTCTGCTGTCCAGTTTGCAGTGTAGGTGCGGTTGCCCGTGCTTCCCTTTGCAATAGTTACGGAGGTTGTTGCGGACGAAAGTCCCGTTCCCGTCCAACCCGTGAACGTGTAGCCCGTCTTTGTCGGGTTATTGAGCGTTATTGCATTCGACTCGATTGTATATGAAGTCGGGTTGCCCGAAACCGAGCCGCCGTTGAGATTGTAGTCGATTGTGTAGGAAGCGGCGCTCCACTGCGCGGTGAAGGTCATATTGCTCGTTATCGGAACAACTGCATTTGCCGCATATGTCACGCCATCGCTTCCGAGCCATCCATCGAAGGTATAGCCCGTTTTTGTTGCGGTCGGGAGATTGACATTTTTCGGTGTCCAGTTTGCGATGAGAACGACTTCGCCGTTGTTCTCCGTTGTAAGGTTTGATGCAACGGTCGTGACGGTTACCTGCTCTCCGTCTTGAGTATATGTATATTTCTCTTTATAATAGCCTGCCGTTCCGTCGGGATTGACGGGAACGCGGTTTTCGCCCTTACCGTGCTGAACATAGTGCTGAACGAGGCTATATTTGTTATATGTGAACGCCTTATACAGATCCTCGTTATTGTTTGCATAATAAGCCGCGTCTAAAAGAGAGTTGGCATCGGGGCTATTCCAGCTCCACGTTACGCCATTGAAGATTATAGCGTTGCGGTCTTCCCAACCGTTGAAGGTTGAAGCGGCGGTCTCGCTTTCTTTCGATGCCGTTCCTCCGTTTGCATTGTATGTGACGGTGTATTCCTTTTTAAAGCCGTTTGCAGAGAGCGCCTTTGATTCGTTCCAAGTGAAAGTCTGGCTTGCCGTGCTTCCGCTTGTCGCGCCGTTGCCCTCATATCTGACCGTGTAGGTGATGGGTGTCCAGTTTGCATAGAGAGTTAATGCCGCGTTTGCAGTATATGAACTTCCCTTTGCATAGTTTGTTCCCGATCCGTTTGCAGCAGTATTCCACCCTGCAAATGTATATCCCTCGCGAGTTGGCTCTGCACTACTCAATGTGAGGCTCTGTCCCTCATACTTCGTTTGATTTCCCGGAGCTCCGGTTCCGCCGTTTGCATTATAAGTAACCGGGTATTCCGCAAGTTTCTGCCAGACGGCATAAATAGTTTTTTCCGTATTCTGTGTGCTTCCATTAGTTGAATCTCCGGATTTGTTAATTGTTACAGTGCTTCCTGCCGAGTATTGTGCACTTGTCGCAGAGCTGCTTTCTGCCCAACCGAGAAATTTATATCCGCTCTTGGTCGGAGTTCCCGATCTGACAGTGAAGTTCTTTGATACTGCGGAGCTTGCGGATGCTGTCTGATTTGCAAAGCTTCCGCTTCCGCCATTCAAATTATATTTCAACGTGTATGAATAGTCATAGAAATTTATCGTATATGTATTTCCCGAGTATGTATAGTCAACATATCTATATCTATTTTTGTCTTTTTGAGTAACATTAATACCTGTGCCTTCATTGTATGCTCGTGTATCATTCGGAAATGCCAAATTTGATATCTCGTCTACAAGCTTTCCGTTAAGATATATTTTGACATTGCAATTTTTCTTATAATCGCCGCTTCCTCCGTCACCACCTGTGATTGTTACGCGCGGTTTTATTTTGAAAGTTCCAAGATAATTGGCATCAGGTGTGTCTATCACAGTGCTATGTGTGCGGAATTTGACTTTGCAATTTGACGCAACCAAAGAGTTTCTTGCAATTTTATAAGCATACTCTTTATGAGCAGCATCATCTACTGACACCTTTGCTTTATCTGTAGAATATATTTCAAACCACTTGCTATCATCCGAAGAACCAAATCGTGTTGACGTTGTAGCACTTCCCGGAAAATGAGATGCTTTGTCTTCTTTTTCGCTACCATTATATTCATAGTAAAAATACAGATTATAGTTTGCGATATTGGCATCTCTGGAATAATATGTCCAAAAACCGTATGTTCCATCTTTAGGACTAACGCTGCTTGTTCCATTATTGGATGCTCCAAACAAAAAATATCTGTAATGGTCATTTATCTTTCCTGCAGACGTCTCCGCAGACGCGAACATACCCGCGCACATCGCTATGACGAGCGTGAGAGCAATTATTGACTTTTTAATACGCTTTTTCATATTAAACTCCTTTAAAAGTCCGTTTGCTTTGTTCGTTTCTGCGGGTTGGTTTGGGGGGAATGACGGCGCGTCGAAAATCGCCGCGCCCTACAATGGGTTGTTCTTTCATTTCGGGCGGAGTATATAGCTTC
>JAZSHZ010000191.1:0-18309 GCA_045533555.1 Eubacteriales bacterium | reverse complement strand
ATTTTCGCTGAGCAGTTCAAGGTTATAAACAAGAACTTCGGCGAGACCTTTGCTGAAATCTTCGGCGGCGGTAAGGCAGAGCTTGTTCTTGAAGACGAAGCGGATATTCTCAACTGCGGAATCGAAATCAAGGTTCAGCCTCCGGGCAAGCCGCTCAAGACGATAACGCTCCTCTCCGGTGGAGAGCGTGCGCTCGTTGCAATCGCTCTCTATTTTGCGATCATGAAAATCCGCCCGACTCCGTTCTGTGTGCTCGACGAAATTGAGGCCGCACTTGACGATGTCAATGTCGCAAGATATGCGGAATATCTCCGACGCCTTGCAAAGACGACGCAGTTTATCGTCATAACGCACCGCCGAGGAACAATGGAAGAGGCAGATGCGCTCTATGGTGTAACGATGCAGGAAAAGGGCGTTTCCAAGATGCTCGCAATCAGCATCTCTGAGGTCGAAGCATCTGTCGGTGTAAAATTAACATAAAGAGGTTTTCCTGATGGGATTATTTGATAAGATAAAAAAAGGACTTGCAAAGACGCGCGCCGCAGTCGGCGGTCAGCTCAGCCAGGTCATAAAGTCTTTTTCTTCAAATCGTGAGGAGATGCTTGAAGAGCTCGAAGAGACGCTCATAATGGCAGACCTCGGAGTTTCGACTGCTATGAATGTAACGGAAAAGCTCCGCGAAAGTGTCAAGGAGAAAAAGCTCAAAACGGATGAAGAGATAATCGCGGAGCTCAAAAGCATATTGCTTGGGATACTCACAGCGAATATCGCTGAGGAGAAGAAAAGCCCGCAGCATGCTATCCTCATTGTCGGCGTAAATGGCGTCGGCAAGACGACGACCATAGGCAAGCTTGCTTCGAGATATATCGCTGAAGGCAAGAAGGTTGTTCTCGCCGCGGGAGATACATTCCGTGCGGCGGCAGGTGAGCAGCTTGATATATGGGCAAAGCGTTCCGGTGCGGAAATCGTGCGTCACGGTGAGGGAGCAGATCCCGCCGCGGTCGTCTTCGATGCGGCAAATGCCGCGAGAGCGAGAAACGCCGATGTCCTCATATGCGATACAGCGGGAAGGCTTCATAACAACCAGAACCTTATGAACGAGCTTGCGAAGATAAGAAGAGTTCTCGAGCGCGAGCTTCCCGATGCCGCGATAGATTCATATCTCGTTCTTGATGCGACAACGGGGCAGAATGCTCTCATTCAGGCAAAGAAATTCAATGAGGTTGCAAATCTTTCGGGCATTGTGCTCACGAAGCTTGACGGAACGGCGAAGGGCGGAATTGTAATATCTATTGCCGATGAAATGAATCTTCCTATAAAATATATAGGTGTCGGTGAGCAGATAGATGATCTGACGGAGTTCGATCCTGCATCGTTTGTAGATGCACTTTTTGAATAGGGTGAAGACGATGAAATTTATTATTGCGACAAATAATAAGAAGAAGCTTCGTGAGATGGGCGCGATTCTTGAGAAGTTTGGAGTCGAAGCGGTTTCTCTTTCGGAAGCAGGCATTGAATCTGACGTCGAGGAGACGGGAGTCACGTTCGAAGAGAATTCGCGGCTTAAGGCAGTAGCGGCAATGCAGGTCTCGGGTCTTCCCGCAATTGCCGATGATTCGGGGCTTGAGGTGGATGCACTCGGTGGTGAGCCGGGTGTATATTCGGCGAGATACGGCGGAAATAAATGCGCCGATGATGTCGAGAGGTATATCTATCTTCTTGATAATATGAAAGATGTTCCGGATGGTGAGCGAAGTGCGCGCTTCGTCTCTGTTATAACCTGTGTTTTCCCGGACGGACGCGAGCTTTCGGCGCGCGGTGAGATCGAAGGAGAGATATTGCGTGCGGCAAAAGGCGAGGGCGGCTTCGGTTACGACCCTGTCTTCTATGTCCCCGCTGAGGGGATGACGACTGCGGAAATGTCACAGGAGCGAAAAAACGAAATATCCCACAGAGCAAAGTCCCTTAAGATTATGGCAGAAAAGCTTGAGAAGGTTTTATAAATGAAAATCGGAATAATGGGAGGAACGTTCAATCCTCCTCATATGGGGCATCTGAATGCCGCCACCGCCGCTAAGGAAAATATTCCGCTCGATAAGCTCATACTTATCCCTGCGGGAATTCCGCCGCATAAGAAAATGGCGGAAAATTCCGCGACCGTTGAGCAGAGACTCGAAATGACGCGGCTTTGCGCGGAAGAGATTGGCGCAGAGGTGAGCGATGTTGAGATTCGTCGCGAGGGCAAAAGCTTCACGGTCGATACGTTGGCGCATTTCCGCGATGTATATCCGGATGCCGAGTTGTGGCTCATTATGGGAACCGATATGTTCCTCACGGTCGAGACATGGCGGCGTGCGGAAGAAATCCTTAAAAAAACATGCATAGCGGCAGTACCGCGCAATGATGGAGATATGAAAAAGCTTCGGGAGCATTCGGAGTTTCTTCGCGAAAAATACGGCGCTCGAACGAGGATAATCGATGTTGCGGCGGTAACAATATCGTCGACTGAGCTTCGACCTGATGTGGCGGATGAAAAGAGCCTCGGATATTTGCCGGAGCGCGTCCGCGAATATATAGCGGAGCATAAGCTCTATTGCAATCCGGAGGATGATGCGGAATGACATTGGATGAGATCATCGCAAAAGTAAAAGCTTCGATGAGCGAAAAACGCTTCCGGCATACGGAAGGTTGCGTAAGAATGGCAGAAAAGCTTGCCGGGCGTTGGGGTGCTTCAAAGGAGCTTGCGATACGCGCGGCATGGCTTCACGATATCGCAAAGGAAATTCCTTATGAAGAGCAGTTGCAAACAGCAGATAAATTTGGTATCATATTAACCGGAACTCAAAAGAACAGAAAGATAATCCATGCGTTTACCGGCGCGCTTATAGCATGGCAGGATTTCGGCGAATGCGAGGATGTGTGCGGTGCGATCAGGTGGCACACGACGGCGCACAGGAATATGACGCTTCTTGAGAAGATAATCTGGCTTGCAGACCTCACTGAGGAAGGGAGAAATTTCCCGGGAGTAGAAGAGATAAGAAGGCTTGCCTTCGAGAATATGGATGAGGCGCTTATTCTCGGATTTGATACGACATTGAGTTTTCTGATATCCGGTGGAAGCGAGATTGATGCCAATATGATAGAAGCGCGCAATTTTGAAATATCGCGCCGCAGTCGAAAGGAATAATGACGAAAGATGAAAAAAAGAAAAAACGGCAATAAGAAAAAATATCTGATATCGGCACTCCTTGTTATTACCGCAATAATAATGATAGGAGCGGCTCTTGCGATTGATAATATCGCACCTCCGGAAATCGGAGGAAGAAAAGGAAGCGCGATCCGCGATGAGGCAGTTTCCTCAATCGGAGTAGACAGAAAGGACGGCGTTTTCTCCATCCTTATTTTCGGAACGGATGCGGCAAGCAGCAGCACGGATACGATCATGCTTGCATCATTTGATACCGAAAACAAGAAAATGAACATAATGAGCATCCCGCGTGACACAATAACGAACACAAACCGCGCGAACAAGAAAATCAATGCAGTATATTCAACAAGCGGCAAGGACCCGTATGCGCTTTATGACAGTATCGAAGAGGTGACGGGTGTGCGCCCGGATAAATATGTCCTTGTTTCGGTAGACGGATTCGTCGAGATGATTGATGCAATCGGAGGAGTTGAGGTTGATGTCCCGCTTGATATGAAATATGAGGATCCTGCGCAGGATCTCGTCATAGATATAGACAAAGGTCTGCAGACGCTTGATGGTTATGATTCGATGGGCTTTATGCGCTACCGTGCGACATATGCGGAAGGCGATATCGGAAGAATCAAGGTTCAGCATCTCTTCGTTGAGGCGCTCATCAAAAAGATGCTCAAGCCGACGACCTTTGCAAGAATTCCGGAGCTTGCGGAAATATTTATGGAAAACATTGAAACGGATCTCACTCTCGGAAACGAAATATGGCTCGGAAAGCAGATGCTCAGCATGAATCTCGAAACCGATGTCGCGATACACACGCTTCCGGGATATGCAAATTATTATGAAGGTCTCTCATATTATTTCCCGAAGGAAGATGAGATTCTGGAGCTTGTCAATGAATATTATAATCCGTATGAAACACCCATTGAGAAGCTTGATTTGTTTGTAAAATAGAAGAGGTGAAATAAATGAATATAAATGAACAGCTCAGAGTAGCGGTCAGAGCACTTGATGCAAAGATTGCAGAGGATATCAATGTCCTCAAGATCGAAGAACTAACGAGCCTTGCGGAATATTTCATAATCTGCACGGGTAACTCAAACACGCATGTCAAAACACTCAAGGAAGCAGTTGAGCAGAAATTCGATGAGGCGGGAATCGCACCGCACCACATTGAGGGTCACAGCGGCACATGGGTGCTTATGGACTACGGCAGCATCGTAATCCATATTTTCACAGACGAAGGAAGAAGATTTTATCAGCTTGACAAGGTATGGGCGGATGCAACACCTGTCCCGACCGACGATATGCTGAGTGAATAAAAGGGGTTTTCAAGATGAAATACGATTTTGGTTCAATTGAAAAGAAATGGCAGGACAAATGGGAAGAATCAAAGGTCTTCCACGCGGAAAACGGCGGCGATAAGGAGAAATTCTATGCTCTCGTCGAATTTCCGTATCCCTCGGGCAACGGTCTCCATGTAGGCCATGCGCGCCCGTATACCGCTCTCGATGTTATTTCGAGAAAGCGCAGGATGGATGGATATAATGTTCTCTTCCCGATGGGATGGGATGCATTCGGACTTCCGACGGAGAACTTTGCGATTCAGCACAAGATCCATCCGAGAGAAGTAACGAAGAATAATGTTGCGTTCTTCAAATCACAGCTCAAATCTCTCGGATATTCCATCGATTGGGATCGCGAGATAAACACAACAGATCCGAACTACTTCAAGTGGACACAGTGGATATTCTTAAAGCTCTTCGAGAAGGGCCTTGCATATAAAAATCAGATGCCCGTCAACTGGTGCACATCCTGCAAGTGTGTTCTTGCAAACGAAGAGGTTGTAAACGGTGTTTGCGAGCGTTGCGGAAGCGAAGTTGTCCGCAAGGAAAAGAGCCAGTGGATGCTCAAAATAACAGAGTATGCAGAACGGCTCATCAATAATTTTGATGATGTCGATTTCATTGAGCGCGTCAAGATTCAGCAGAAGAACTGGATCGGAAAATCCAACGGTGCAGAGGTTAAGTTCAAGACTACCGCAGGTGATGTCCTCACAGTCTATACCACTCGCCCCGACACGCTTTTCGGCGCTACATATATGGTAATCTCTCCGGAGCATCCGTATGTTGAGCAGTGGAAAGATATAATCAAGAATTATGACGAAGTCAAGGCATATGTCGAGACATCGGCGAAGAAATCCGATTTTGAGAGAACCGAGCTTGCAAAGGATAAGACAGGTGCGCGCCTTGATGGCGTTTCGGCAATCAATCCCGTAAACGGAAAGGAGATCCCGATCTTTATTTCCGACTATGTCCTTATGTCGTATGGTACGGGTGCAATCATGGCTGTTCCCGCTCACGATACGCGCGACTGGGATTTTGCAAAGAAGTTTGATCTTCCGATAATCGAAGTCGTCGCAGGTGGCGATGTTCAGAATGAAGCATTTACGGATGTCGAAACAGGTAAGATGGTCAATTCCGGATTCCTTGATGGTCTCGAAGTATCGGAAGCTAAGAAGAAGATCATCGAATTCCTCGAGAAGGAAGGCCTCGGAACTCCCAAGACGAACTATAAGCTTCGCGACTGGGTATTCTCGCGTCAGAGATATTGGGGCGAACCGATTCCGCTCGTATATTGC
This sequence comes from Eubacteriales bacterium, assembly GCA_045533555.1. Lineage (GTDB taxonomy): Bacteria > Bacillota > Clostridia > Oscillospirales > JAAYXM01 > SIG480. The sequence goes on along the minus strand of JAZSHZ010000191.1, from coordinate 12,466 downwards.
GAAAAGTGCGGATGGGTTCCCGTTCCCGAAAGTGAGCTTCCGCTCTGCCTCCCGGATGTTGAATCCTATGAGCCGACAGATAACGGCGAAAGCCCGATTGCAAATATCACGGAATGGGTAAACACGACTTGCCCGCATTGCGGAGCACCTGCAAAGAGAGAAACGGACACAATGCCGCAGTGGGCAGGCTCAAGCTGGTATTTCCTCCGTTATATGGATCCGCATTGCGATACGGCACTTGCATCAAAGGAAGCTCTCGAATATTGGGCACCCGTTGATTGGTATAACGGTGGTATGGAGCACACGACTCTCCACCTTCTCTATTCCCGCTTCTGGCATAAGTTCCTCTATGATATCGGTGTAGTTCCGACGAAGGAGCCGTATGGAAAGAGAACGAGCCACGGAATGATTCTCGGCGAAAATGGCGAGAAGATGTCCAAATCGCGCGGAAATGTCATCAACCCGAATGATATAATCAATCAGTTCGGTGCGGACACGATGCGTCTCTATATTATGTATATCGGCGACTTTGAAAAGGTCGCATCGTGGGACAGCCAGGCTGTCAAGGGCTGCAAGCGCTTCCTCGACAGAATCTGGAATCTTGCGGAAAGTGCAGATCCGTCCGAGGAAATCAGCGCAAAGAATGAAGCTGCTATCCATAAGACGATCAAGAAGGTCGGCGACGATATCGAGAATATGAAGTTCAACACGGCTATTGCTGCAATGATGGCACTCATCAATGATTTCTCTTCAAACGGCGCAACACGCGGCGATATGAAGATTCTCCTCAAGCTCCTCGCTCCGTTTGCACCGCATATGGCAGAAGAGCTCTGGGAGAGCTATGGCGAGAAGACGATGCTTGCAATCAGCGAGTGGCCGAAGTATGACGAGAGCAAGACGAAGGCATCCGAGGTTGAAATCGCAGTTCAGGTTTGCGGAAAGATTAAAACAAGAATAACAATTCCTGCAGATATATCTGATGATGAAGCAATTGCGCTTGCAACTGCAGAGCCGAAGGTCAAGGAAGCTCTTGAAAACGGCAAGCTTGTCAAGAGCATTGTCGTCAAGAATCGACTCGTAAATCTCATTATTAAATAAAAAATTAAAATTTACCAATTTTTCAAGATTATTATGGTTGACATATCGAAAGTTTTCCATTATAATAGTAATGTTAATTTTTATTTCTTTGGTTCTGATCGCGGAGGGAGGGATAACAATGTCAGAAATCCGTTTAAAGGAAAATGAGTCTTTGGAGAGCGCTCTCAAAAGATTCAAGCGTTCCTGCGCAAAGTCAGGCGTTCTCTCCGAGCTGCGTAAGCGTGAGCACTATGAAAGCCCGAGCGTAAAGCGCCGCAAGAAGAGCGAAGCCGCACGCGCAAAGAAAAAGAGATATTAAAAAGAAAACCGCAAGGCACTTGTGCCTTGCGGTTTTGCTTTTGCTTTTTTAATAATTTCGTAATATATGAAGAAAAAATTTTATTATTTATGTTAAAATAATAAAAAACACGAAAGTGTATTTTAAGGAGGAAAAAAGATGAAAAGAATAACAGCTCTTATTCTTGCTCTCATTATGGTTTTTGCGCTTGCAGCATGCGCGGGCGGAAATGAAAGCAAGACTGCGAATGCAGAGCCGCTCACGAAGGATGACGTCATCAAGATTACGATCATGTCCCATCCGAGCTGGCCCTATCGCGAGGACTGGAAGGCATGGCAGTATGCAGCTGAGGGATCGGGGGCGACACTTGATGTCACAGCTGTCCCGAATTCCGATGTCGGAACAAAATATCCGATAATATTCGCATCTCCCGATTTGCTTCCCGACCTTATTACATTTGACTATAAGCAGGGTAGCGACAGATATGCTCAGCAGGGCGCGCTCATCGCGCTTGATGATGTTGCCGAATATATGCCGAATTATAATGCCTATATCGAAGGGCTTGATGAGGTAACATACAATGCAACCGTCGGTCTTCGTAAGGCGCATGACGGAAAGGTATACTACACACCCGTCTTCGGAAGAGAAAGAAGCCAGAACGTTCGCGCATGGCTCTATCGCAAGGATATTTTCGATAAGCACAACCTTGCGGTTCCGACGACATTTGATGAGCTTTATGAAGTAAGCAAGACTCTCAAAGAGTTTTATCCCGATTCATACCCCTATTGCATCCGTCAAAAGTTTACGAACTTCGATGTTCAGGGTCCGTCATGGAAACCCTATTGGACATCGGGCTTCCATTATGATTATGAGACGGAAACATGGAATTACGGCGCAATTACGGACACGATGCTCGATGTCGTAACCTTCCATAAAAAGATGATTGAAGAAGGTCTTTGCCCGCCGAACTTCCTCACGATAAACACTGCTTCGTGGCAGGAACTCATAACGACAGACCGTGGCTTCATTATGCCCGAGTATCAGACGAGAATAGATTTCTTCAACGGAATGGCAAAGGAAAACAATCCTGAATTCAACCTCGTCGCAATGGTTCCTCCGATAGCAGATCCCGAGACGGGTGTCGCAATGGTAAATAAATATAATGTTGACCCGTATGGAATGTCACTCTGCAATACGGGCAACGATGCAAGAATCGCAAATGCCGCAAAGTATCTCGATTGGCTCTATTCCGATGAAGCAGAGCTTCTTATGGGCTGGGGCAAGGAAGGCGAGACGTATAACGTTGTCGACGGCAAGAAGGTCTTCATCACAGATGAGAACAGCGCACAGCCGAACACGCTTTACGGCTTCTCAACGGGCGGAACATTTACAAGAATAGACCCGACTGCGATCGAGGCGATGGAGACTGAGAACATCGCGTCGACGCGCGAAATGGTTCTTGGCTACACGATGCCGAATGCAAACCCCGCCGCTTACCTTGCATTCAGCGAGGAGGAGCAGAAGATCCGCGATGAGAAAACAACCGAGATAACGACGTATATGGAAGAGATGATAACAAAATTCCTTCTCGGACAGGAGCCGCTTTCAAAGTGGGATGAATATGTCGCAACAATAAAGAGTATGGGTATAGATGAGCTCATCAAAATTTATGAATCGGCATATAACAGAATGAAATAAAAAAGAAGAGGTGCGATGAAATTTTTTCATCGCACCTCGTTCTGAAAAAGAAACGGCGCAACCCAAAATGGGTGCGCCGTTCTTTTTTCTTTAATTATTCCTCGGAGATAGCCTCTACCGGGCAAGCGCTTGCACACTCACCGCAGCTTGCGCAAGTATCCTTGTCGATAATGTACTTTGTATCGCCTTCAGAAATGCAGCCTAACGGGCAAGCACCTGCACAGGAACCGCACATTACGCACTCGTCGCTGATTACATATGCCATGTCAATAACACCTCCATGTATTTGATATTTCTATTGTAACAGTGAATAAATAAAAAATCAATGGGAAAAACTAAAAAATTAGTAAATTTAAGAAAAAATTTTTGCGAGCATAATAAATACGGTAATTATTAAAAGTGCAAAACGGGGGAATAATTAAGGAAGAAACAGAACAAAACGGAGGCTGCAATGCTTTTTGAAAACAAATTTACGGCAAGAGCCGAATATGCTCTACGCACGGCGCACGAATGCGCGGCAGAGATGGGCCACGGTTATGTCGGCAGTGAGCACATACTTCTCGGGATATTGAAAAATCCGGAAAGTCGCGCCGCAAGTCTTCTCGCAAGCGGAGGAGTGAAGCGCGATGCCGTTGCCGCGGAGATATATAAAAGAAAAGGGAAGGGCGTCCCGGGGAGAAACACGGAGCAGGGGTTGACACCGTGTGCAAAGCGTATTGTCGAGGAGGCATATGTCCGATCAAGAGAAGAAGGTGCCAGCTTTATCGGAACAGAGCATCTTCTATTCGGGATACTTAAAGAGAAAGAATCCTCGGCAAAGGAGATTTTGCTCGATATGAAAACGGACACGGATAAGCTTCGCCGCGTGGTGATGTCATCGGGAGAAGGCAACGCCGAATATAAGAGAGCGGCAGACGGACGTCAGGTAAAGGAAAAATCCGAGAAGCTGTTGAAAAGCTTTGGTCGTGATTTATGCACGCTCGCAAGAGAAGGAGTGCTTGATCCGGTAGTGGGCAGAGAAAAGGAGATCGAAAGCCTGATTCGGGTGCTTGCGAGAAGAACTAAAAACAATCCCGTGCTTCTCGGAGATCCGGGCGTTGGTAAGACTGCGGTCGTCGAGGGGCTTGCGTCTGCAATGGCTAACGGAAACGTGCCGAAAATACTTTCCGGAAAACGCATATTTATGCTCGATATGCCCGGTGTCATAGCGGGGACGAAATACCGCGGCGAGTTTGAAGAGCGCGTGAAGTCGATACTTCGCGAAGTCGCAAAGATGAAGGATATCATTCTGTTTGTTGATGAGATTCACACGATCGTCGGAGCGGGGTCGGCAGAGGGAGCAATTGATGCCGCAAATATATTGAAGCCCGCGCTTGCAAGGCGCGAGGTTCAGCTTATCGGGGCAACGACATTTGAGGAATATAAAAAACATATAGAGCGGGATGCCGCGCTTGAGCGAAGATTTGCGCCGATTACCGTGGATGAACCCGATCCGGAGACTTGTTGCGAGATTCTTCTGGGCGTATGCGGAAAATATGAAGAGCATCATAAGGTGAGAATTTCCGAAGCGGCGATAAGACGCGCGATTGAGCTTTCGGCAAGGTATATAAATGACAGAAAGCTTCCCGACAAGGCGATAGACCTCATTGATGAGGCGGCATCAAAGATATCCGTTATGTCAGGCTCACCTCCGGAGCGGATGGCGGAGCTTGAGAATGAGCTGCGCGATATCCGTTATGAAAAAGGAGTCTGCGTGCGGGAAGAAAATTTCGCAATGGCACAGGTGCTTCTCGAAAAGGAGCGGGAGGTTTCGGAAGAGCTTTCCGAGATAAGTGAAAGATGGCATGGGATAATAGCCGGAAAAGCCGAGGTGCGGGAAGAGAATATAGAGGATATCGTCTGCGAAAGAACGGGAATACCGGTATCCCGCATATCGGAAGATGAAAGCGCGCGCCTGCAGAGACTCGAAGAAAAGCTCTCGGAGAGAGTTGTCGGTCAGGAGGAGGCAATTGCCGCGCTGTCCCGCGCGATAAGAAGAAGCAGATGCGGATTCTCCGAGCCGACAAAGCCGATAGGCTCGTTTTTGTTTGCCGGACCGACGGGAGTAGGGAAAACCGAGCTTTGCCGTGCTCTTGCTGAATGTCTTTTTGCCGACGGACGAAATCTCATAAAAATTGATATGTCCGAATATATGGAACGGCATGAAATATCAAAGCTTATCGGCTCGCCGCCCGGATATGTCGGTCATAACGATTGCACGACGCTTGTCGACCGTCTGCGTCGCGCTCCTTATTCCGTAGTTGTCTTTGATGAAATCGAAAAGGCGCACCCCGATGTATTCAATATTCTCCTTCAGATACTCGATGAAGGGCATCTCACCGATTCGAGCGGCAAGCGTGCGGATTTCAAAAACTCGATAGTTGTTATGACTTCAAATTGCGGTGCGGAAAGATTTAGCTCCGTTTCGGTCGGATTCGGCAGAAAGGATGCAGAGCTTTGCGATATAAAGAAATCCGTTATGGATGAAATAAAGCATCTTTTTCGCCCGGAGCTCATAAACAGAATAGATGAGATAATTGTTTTCGGAAGACTCGGAGAGCGGGAGATAGAGAAAATTTCGGAGCTTATGCTTCAAAAGACCGCAGAGCGCGCCGCAAAGCAGGGGATCGGGCTTGAAGTTGCGGCGAGCACTAAAAAGCTCATCGCAAAGCGCGGCTTTGATGAAAAATACGGAGCGAGAAAGCTCCGCAGAACAATTCAGAATGAGCTTGAAGCTCCGCTTGCAGAGGCGTTCCTTGCAAATGGCAGAAAAAAGGGCAAATATATAGCCTATGAATCCGAAGGCAGAATTATAACGGAACACACGGAAGAATGATTTTCTCCGTGTGTTTCCTTTTTTAGAATAGTATGCTATAATAAAATCGTAAATCATATAGGTTTCGGTAAAATCGGAAGGAGCGCTGCAAAATGGATTCGGAAAGATTTCGGAAACAGCTTGATTTCATTCTTGAAATAGATAAAGAAAAGGAAATATACCGCCAAACTCACCTCAAAGGCTATAAAAGGCAGGAGAACGATGCGGAGCACGCCTGGCATATGGCAATAATGATTTATCTTCTTCGGGAATATGCCAACGAGGATTTCGATGTTGCAAAAGCAATGATGATGGCATTGATTCACGATATAGTCGAGATTGATGCGGGAGATACGTATGCCTATGATTCGGATAGGCTTGCAACGCAAAAGGAGCGGGAGAAAAAAGCTGCCGAAAGAATTTTCGGGCTTCTTCCCGATGAGCAGAAGAAGGAGCTGACGGAGCTTTTTGGTGAATTTGAAAAGGGAGAAACCGCGGAAGCAAAATTTGCGAGGACGATGGATAATTTTCAGCCCTTGCTCCTCAACGATTCAAACGACGGAAAAGATTGGAGAGTGCGTCGGATAAAGAAATCTCAGGTCATAAACCGCCAGAAGAAATCCCGACTCGGCTCGGAAACGATTTGGTCATACACTGAAAAGCTGATTGAGGATAATGCAAAAAAGGGAAACCTCATTGATGAATAATATTGTAAAAGAGCCTTGAAATTGACTTTCGGGGCTCTTTCTCTTTGTGTAAGTCGGAGAAAGTTTACAGATATGTTGACAGATGTAAAGTGGTGTGTTAACATATATGGCGATGTTTCAGTGTTTTATGAGGTGAAAATAAAAATGAAAAATCAAATAGAAAAATTGAAAGCTGAAAAGAATGCAGTAATTCTCGCGCATTATTATGCGCCCGATGAGGCACAGAGCATTGCGGATTATGTCGGTGATTCGTTCTATCTCGCAAAGGTGGCAAAGGAAACGACGGCGGATATAATCGTTTTCTGCGGAGTTTCCTTTATGGGCGAAAGCGCAAAGATACTGAATCCCGATAAGAAGGTTCTTATGCCCGATTTATCCGCAGACTGCCCTATGGCGCATATGGTCAGCCGCGGCAAAATTACGGAAATGAGAAAAACTTATGATGACCTTGCCGTGGTATGTTATATAAATTCAACGGCAGAGCTTAAATGCCTGAGTGACGTGTGCGTGACATCATCAAATGCGGTGAAGATAGTCAAATCACTTCCGAATAAGAACATATTTTTCATTCCCGACCGCAATCTCGGAAGATTTGTTGCAGAGCAGGTTCCCGAAAAGAACGTCATTATAAACGACGGCTGTTGCCCGATACACGCGGCAATAACGAAGGAACAGCTCTTGTCGGCAAAGAAAAGCCATCCCGAAGCTTTGGTGCTTTCGCATCCCGAGTGTGAGCCGGAAGTGCTCGAGTTATCCGACTATATAGGAAGCACGGCGGGGATAATCGATTATGCGGGAAAATCGGATAAGGATGAGTTCATTATCTGCACGGAGGCGGGTGTGGAATATAAGCTGAGAAGCGATAATCCCGATAAGAGGTTTTGGTTTGTTTCTCCTCTGCCGTGTTGCACCGATATGAAACTCAATACCCTTGAAAACATACTTTCGGTTCTTGAAAAAGAAGACAATGCAGTTGAAAAGGATGAAGCGACAAGAAAAAATGCTCTTGCGCCGCTTGACAGAATGCTGGAGTGTGCAAAGTAAAATGAAAACAGATATATTGATTGTCGGTTGCGGAGTTGCGGGGCTTTACTGCGCTTTGAACTTTCCCGAGAACAGGAATATTTTAATAGTGACAAAAAACATAGCGAGAAAAAGCGATTCTTATCTTGCTCAGGGCGGAATCTGCGTTCTGCGCGATGAAAATGATTATGAAGCTTTCTATGAGGACACGATGAAGGCAGGGCATTATGAAAATAATCCCGAATCGGTCGATATAATGATTCGCTCCTCTCAGGGCGTCATCGAAGACCTTGTTTCTTTCGGCGTGAGGTTTGAGAAAAACGGAGAGGCATTCAACTATACCAAGGAAGGCGCGCATTCAACTCCGAGAATACTCTTCCACGAGGATGAGACGGGAAAGGAAATCACCTCCAATCTTCTGGAAACTGCAAGAAGCCGCAAAAACATCAGGCTTATGGAAAACTTCACAATGGTCGATCTGATTTGCGAGGGAAATGAGTGCGGCGGAATCATAGGCCACGATGAAAACGGAAATTATGAAGCGATAACCGCGAATTACACGGTTCTTGCAACGGGAGGCATCGGAGGTCTCTTTGAGCATTCCACCAACTACAGACACCTCACGGGCGATGCGCTTGCACTTGCAATAAAATACGGCGTCAGGCTCAGGAATATTGACTACATACAGATACATCCAACCACGCTCTATACGAAGAAGGACGGAAGAGAATTTCTTATTTCGGAATCTGTTCGCGGCGAGGGCGCAATATTGCTGAATTCAAAGGGCGAAAGGTTCGTAAATGAGCTTCTCCCGCGCGACGTTGTGACAAAAGCGATATTTGAGGAAATGAAGAAGGAGGGCACGGAGCACGTCTGGCTTTCTCTCGCGCCCATTCCCGAAGAAGAGATAAAGTCGCATTTTCCGAATATTTATAAGCGTTGCCTCGATGAGGGCTATGATGCAACGAAGGAGCCGATTCCCGTCGTCCCGTCGCAGCATTATTTTATGGGCGGAATAGACGTTGATGCCTTCAGCAAAACGAGTATGGAAAGACTCTATGCCGTCGGAGAAACGGCCTGCAACGGAGTTCATGGCAGAAACAGGCTTGCGAGCAATTCGCTTCTGGAAAGTCTTGTTTTTGCAAAAAGAGCAGCGTCACATATCAATTTGAGCTATAATACCGTCAAGGATATGGCGGAAACAGATATAGACGCGAAGAAATATGAAAACTATAAGGAAGAATATAAGAAGCTTATTTTGAAAGAAATTGATAAGGAGAGGAAAAAACATGAACAGCATTACTATGAAAATGAATGTCGATGATCAGATTTTATCTGCGCTCAAAGAGGATATCACGAGCGAGGATATAACGACGAATTCCGTTATGCCCGAATATAAAGCGGGTGAGGTTGAGCTCATCTGCAAGGAGGACGGAATTATTGCGGGTCTTGGAGTTTTTAAAAGAGTTTTTAAGCTTTTGGATGCGGAAACAAAGGTTGAGTTTTTCTGCAAGGACGGAGACTTCGTGAAGAAAGGCGATAAGCTCGCCGTTGTCCGCGGAGATATCCGCGTTCTCCTCTCGGGAGAAAGAACGGCACTCAACTATCTGCAGAGAATGAGCGGCATTGCGACGTACACGAGAAAAATCGCAGACCTTCTCGAAGGCTCGAAAACCAAACTTCTGGACACGAGAAAAACAACGCCGAATATGCGCGTGTTTGAAAAATATGCCGTCAAGGTCGGCGGCGGATATAACCACAGATTCAATTTGAGCGACGGCATTCTGCTGAAGGATAACCATATCGGCGCCGCGGGAGGCGTTAAAGAAGCGGTAAGGATGGCAAAGGAATATGCTCCGTTTGTCCGCAAAATCGAGATTGAGGTCGAAAATCTTGATATGCTGAAGGAGGCGCTTGTAGCGGGCGCGGATATTATTATGCTTGATAATATGAGCGTTGAGGATATGAAGGAAGCAGTGAAGCTGACTGCGGGAAAGGCCGAGACGGAATGCAGCGGCAACGTGACGAAGGAAAACGTCGCAAGGCTTGTTGATATCGGCGTGGATTATATTTCGAGCGGCGCCCTGACTCATTCATCGCCGATTCTTGATCTTTCTCTCAAAAATCTTCGCGCGGTTTGATGGAGGTATGCTGATGAAGGCAGCCGAAAGAAGAAAAGAAATAATCAGTTATATCATTTCCGAGCAAAGGGCGGTATCGGGAGGCGAGCTTTCCGCGAAGCTCGGCGTATCAAGGCAGATTATTGTCCGAGATATTTCGACGCTCAAGGCCGAGGGAGAAAATATACTGTCCACCCATAGCGGATATGTAATTCAAAATGCCAATGTGCCCGAGAGGGTTTTCAAGGTATTCCACACGAGCGGCCAAACGGAAAATGAGCTTGATATCATTGTCGGTTCGGGCGGCATCGTCGTTGATGTCTATGTGTGGCATAAGGTTTACGGCAAGATGGTTGCCGCGCTGAATATATCGTCAAGACATCATATCGCGCAATTCCTCGAGGGCGTGAGAAGCGGGAAATCGGCAGAGCTTATGCATATCACGGGTGGCTACCACTACCATACAGTCCGCGCCGTTTCGGAGGATATACTTGATAATATCGAAAAAAAGCTTGAAGAGCAGGGGTATATAGTTCCGGAGATATAATGCTTCGCGCGGCGCGCGGAAAATAAAAAGGTTGAACATTCGGGAAAAATTCACTTGAAGGAATTGACTTTTCGCGCAACAAATTATATTATATACTTATAAATATTTTGCCTTCCGGCAGAGAGGAAATTTTACGTATGAGTTTAATCAAATATCTTTGTATGACTCCCGATCTTGATAAGTCCGAGGTTTCGGTCGTTCTTCGCACCGAGGCGGATGTCAAAGAGGTAAGCTATAAAATCTGCGACGCCGATGGAAAGCTCGTTTCAGAGGGCAAGGCTTCTGATAAGGCTTTCTCCGCGCCCGTACCGAATCCGACGCTCTGGATGATTGAAAACCCCTACCTCTACACGTTCTCCGCAGAGGTAGCTTTCGCAAGCGGCGAAAAAGAATCCGTCAGCGATACGTTCGGAATGAGAAGCCTTGGCGTGAAGGGGCGCGATATCCTTCTCAACGGCAAGCCCTTCTATATGCGCGCCGTCATCCGCGGAACGGTCTGCCATGACCATGATAATATCCTCGATCTTGATGAAGAGGAATTCTATGCGAAATTTATCCGCACGGCAAAGGAATATGGCTTCAATACGATGCGCTTCCATTCGCGCATTCCGTCGAAGGCTTGCTTCCGCGCGGCTGATAAGCTCGGTATGTTTGTTCATATTGAGCTCCGCACGGGCGATGATGAATACAATAACCTCGAGGAAATGGTAAACGGTGTTGAAGTTTATGTTTCCGATGATAAAATACGCGAGACGGCATATAACCTTATGAACCATCCGTCTTTCATGGTATATTGCATCGGCAACGAAATCAAGCATCCGGGCTCCAATCCGCGTGTCCCGCAGATTGCGAAGGTCATCAAGGAAACAGACCCGTCGCGTCTCTTTATCGATACCTGTGCCCACGGCGAGTTTGACCGCGAATATGTCGAGTTTGATGTTCAGCATATGAGCTATTTCTATCCGTTCGGAAAGAATCACGATATGTTTGAAAACACAGATAACCTTCTTGTATACGGTTCCTGCACGGGGCTTGACACCGTCACGGAGTCTGATAAGGAAGGCGGAAAAATCACCCGCGCAATCGTTCCTCAGCGTCCGATTATCGCGCATGAGGTCTGCCACTACACGGCGCTCCGCGATTATGATACTCTTGCAAAGAAATATGAAGCTGCAGGAAAACCCGCACCGTGGTGGATAGCGGAAGAAAAGAAGATGATTGCCGCAAAGGGGCTTGAGAAGGAATATCCCGAAATGTTCCGCGCAAGCAAGGCATTTCAGCTTATGAGCTGGAAGCTTGCTCTTGAAGGAATCCGCCGCAGTCCGATTCTCCGCGGTTTCCATATGCTTCAGTTTGCAGATACAGACCGCTATGAAAACAGCAACGGCGTCGTCGACTGCTTCGATGAAAAATCGGGTGTTGATGCAGAGAGATTCCTCCGCTTCAACGGCGATACGGTTGTCCTTGCCGATATTCCCGTTCGCGCGTTCTTTGAGGGAGAGAAGCTCATCGCTCCCATCTCCGCATCCAACTATTCGCAGATTGAATACGGCAAATGCAACCTGAGCTATGACCTTATCGACACGGATTCCGAAGAGGTTCTTCTCTCCGGCGCGCTCGAGAATCTCGATATCGACAAGCGCGGATACTTCGACCTCTGCAAGATTCACATCACATTCCCTGCAACCGATAAGGCAAGAAATCTCCGTCTTGTTGTTCGCCTCGTCTCCGAAAAGACAGGCAGAGTCATCGAGAATGACTGGGATCTCTGGGTATTTGAAAATAAGCCCGAAAAAATCGACCTTTCCGACTGCGCATTCAATCTCACGAGAATCAACGCACAGTCGCGTTATCAGAAGGTTGCGCTCTGCCCGAAGAAGGGTGAGAAGCTCTATGTAACCGATGTTCTTGATGACACTGTGTTTGAAGAGCTTGAGCGCGGCGGCAATGTCCTTCTCTTCTATCGCTCGCCGCTCACGCGCCATGTAAGAGATCAGTGGGCAACCGCAGATAAATATACTTTCAGAACAACCTGGTCCCGCTTCAAGGCAGTTATCTGGGATCGCGGAACAAACTACGGTGGACTTGTCCATAAGCCGGAGGCAATCAAGGGCTTCCCGCACAGAGGCATTTCTGAGCTTC
>JAZSHZ010000079.1:0-15418 GCA_045533555.1 Eubacteriales bacterium | reverse complement strand
CATCGACGCAGGTAAAACAACCACCACCGAGCGTATCCTTTACTACACCGGCCGTAACTATAAGATCGGTGATACTCATGAAGGTACAGCAACGATGGACTGGATGGAGCAGGAAAAAGAGCGTGGTATCACAATCACCTCTGCTGCTACAACCTGCCAGTGGAAGGATCATTGCATAAACATCATCGACACCCCGGGACACGTTGACTTCACAATCGAAGTTGAGCGTTCTCTCCGTGTTCTTGACGGTAGCGTTACCGTTCTTTGCGCAAAGGGTGGCGTTGAGCCTCAGTCCGAAACAGTTTGGCGCCAGGCGGACAAGTATCAGGTTCCGCGTATGGCATATGTCAACAAGATGGACATTATGGGTGCAGACTTCTACAATGTTGTCGCCATGATGAAAGACAGACTCAATTGTAACGCGGTTCCGATTCAGCTCCCGATCGGATCTGAAAACTTGTTCCGCGGAATTATCGACCTCGTCAGAATGCGCGCTGAGGTATATTATGATGACCTTGGCAAAGACTTCCGTGATGAGGAGATCCCTGCAGATATGGTCGAAAAGGCTGAAGAATATCGTGCAGCTCTTCTCGAGGCAGTTTCCGAATTCGATGATGAAATTATGGAAAAGTACCTCGAAGGCGAAGAGGTTTCCGAAGAGGCTATCAAGAATGCTATCCGTAAGGCAACCATCGCTGTTAAGATGGTTCCGGTTTGCTGCGGTACTTCCTACCGTAACAAGGGCGTTCAGATGCTTCTTGATGCTGTTGTCGATTATATGCCGGCTCCGACAGATGTCCCGGCTATCAACGGCGTAAACCCGGATACAGGCGAAGAAGACAACCGTCCGTCCGATGACAAGGCCCCGTTCTCCGCTCTTGCATTCAAGATCGCAACGGACCCGTATGTCGGTAAGATCTGCTTCTTCCGTGTATATTCGGGAACACTCAAAGCAGGCAGCTCTGTTCTCAACTCTGTTAAGAACAACAAAGAGCGTATCGGCCGTATCCTCAAGATGCACGCTAACCACCGCGAAGACATCGAAGAAGTATACTCCGGCGATATCGCTGCAGCTGTCGGTCTCAAGAACACAACTACAGGTGACACGCTCTGTGATGAAAAGAACCCGATTATTCTCGAGTCCATGGAATTCCCGGAGCCGGTTATCCGCGTAGCTATCGAGCCGAAGACCAAGGCAGGTCAGGAAAAGATGGGTATTGCTCTTGCAAAGCTTGCAGAAGAAGACCCGACATTCCGTACCTACACTGACGAAGAAACAGGCCAGACGATTATCGCAGGTATGGGCGAGCTCCACCTCGAAATCATCGTTGACCGTCTCCTCCGTGAGTTCAAGGTTGAGGCTAATGTAGGTAAGCCGCAGGTTGCTTACAAAGAAACAATCCGCAAGTCTGCTGATGTTGACCACAAGTACTCCCGTCCGTCCGGTGGTAAAGGTCAGTACGGACACGTTAAGATCATCGTTGAGCCGAACGAGTCCGGTAAGGGCTATGAGTTCGTCAACAAGGTCGTCGGCGGTGCTATTCCGAAGGAATACATCCCGGCTGTTGACCAGGGTATCCAGGGCGCTATGATGAGCGGTGTTCTCGCAGGCTATAACGTTGTTGACGTCAAGGTCACGCTTTATGATGGTTCTTACCACGAAGTTGACTCTTCCGAAATGGCGTTTAAGATTGCAGGTTCTATGGCGTTCAAGGAAGCTTGCCGCAAGGCAAACCCGGTTCTTATGGAACCGATCATGAGAGTTGTTGTCATCACTCCGGAGGACTACATGGGTGACGTTATGGGTGACCTTAACGGCCGCCGTGGTCTTATCCAGGGTATGGAAGCTCGCTTCGGTGCACAGCAGATTGAAGCTCTCGTTCCGCTTTCCGAAATGTTCGGTTATGCGACAGACCTCCGTTCCAGAACACAGGGACGCGGTCAGTATACAATGGAGCCGCACAGCTACACTGAGGTTCCGAAGAGCATTGCTGAGGAGATTATCTCCGTTCGCTCTAAAAAAGACTAAGTTTTTTTGATAAATTTCAATAAAACTGTTGCAAAATTTGTTGTTTTAATATAAAATAACAGTATGCATCTGCGTATTAATCCCACGCAGTGTAATAACCGGTAATTAATTTTAATAATAAATTGAGGAGGATTAAGCAAAATGGCAAAAGAAAAATTTGAAAGAAGTAAACCGCACGTAAATATCGGTACCATCGGTCACGTTGACCACGGTAAGACAACTCTCACAGCTGCTATCACAAAGACTCTCGCATTCCAGGGTAAGGCTAAGTTCGAAGCATACGACATGATCGACAAGGCTCCGGAAGAGAGAGAGCGTGGTATCACAATCAACCCAGCTCACGTTGAGTATCAGACAGACGCTCGTCACTATGCTCACGTTGACTGCCCGGGACACGCTGACTACGTTAAGAACATGATCACAGGTGCTGCTCAGATGGACGGCGCTATCCTCGTCGTTTCCGCTGCTGACGGCCCGATGCCGCAGACTCGTGAGCACATCCTTCTTGCTCGTCAGGTTGGCGTTCCGTACATTGTTGTTTTCATGAACAAGTGCGACCAGGTTGACGACGAAGAGCTCCTCGAGCTCGTCGAGATGGAAATCCGTGAGCTCCTCTCCGAGTATGAGTTCCCGGGTGATGACATTCCGATCATCAAGGGTTCTGCTCTTGCAGCTCTCGAAGCAGGCGATGATGTAAGCGATGCAGCATATGCTCCGATCCTTGAGCTCATGAACGCTGTTGACGAATACATCCCGACTCCGGAGCGTAAGGCTGACCTCCCGTTCCTTATGCCGGTTGAAGACGTTATGACAATCACTGGCCGTGGTACAGTTGCTACAGGCCGTGTTGAGCGTGGTCAGATCAAGCTCAACGAAGAAATCGAAATCGTTGGTCTCACAGACGAGAGCCGCAAGACTGTTGTTACAGGTATCGAAATGTTCCGTAAGCTCCTCGACTACGCAGAAGCTGGCGACAACATCGGTGCTCTCCTCCGTGGTATCGCACGTGACGAGATCAAGCGTGGTCAGGTTCTTGCAAAGCCGGGCTCCATCAACCCGCACACAAAGTTCAAGGGCCAGGTTTACGTTCTTAAGAAGGAAGAGGGTGGCCGTCATAAGCCGTTCTTCTCCAACTACCGTCCGCAGTTCTACTTCCGTACAACTGACGTTACAGGTGTTATCACACTTGAAGACGGCGTTGAAATGTGCATGCCGGGCGATAACGTTGTTATGAACGTTGAGCTCATCACTCCG
Organism: Eubacteriales bacterium; assembly: GCA_045533555.1. Lineage (GTDB taxonomy): Bacteria > Bacillota > Clostridia > Oscillospirales > JAAYXM01 > SIG480. The sequence goes on along the minus strand of JAZSHZ010000079.1, from coordinate 12,135 downwards.
ATCGCTATCGAAGAAGGTCTCCGCTTCGCTATCCGTGAAGGCGGCAGAACTGTCGGTTCGGGCGTTGTTATCGGCATCAACGCATAATTTAAGCCAAACTTTGAAAGAGGTATCGGTTTCCGATACCTCTTTTTTTAATGAAAAAATTCTTGTTCTATATAATAAGAGGATGTAAAAACTCATTTTTTTTTACATCCTCTTTTAATGTTTAATCGTTTGCAAGCTCTTCGATGAAGAAGAATTCAAATCCAGCCTTGAGCATTGCTTTTGCGAAAGTATGAATCTTTTCTCCGTGGTCGTGCTGATGCGCGAAATAATCGGGGAAAAAATATTGCTCGTGCGTTGCAGCACCGATGAATTCGTGATCGGACAGACCATCCACTATCGAAATGATCTCCTCCATTGTGAATCGGTCGAGACACGGACCGCAACACATATCTTTAAAATGGAGACCTGTTTCTTTATCCTTTATCGTTTCGAGCGTGTATCTTTTTTCTCCGACTTGCTCATATGTAAGGTGGTTGTGGGATGCGAGCATATAGCTTATTTTGCCGTGTTGATTTCTGCGATAAATCATGGTTTCCGGCTTTCGCTTGTGGAGAACTCTGGGTCTTGCGAGATCTATCCCGAGAAGCTCGAAATTATCCTCATCGGGAAGTTTTTCACCGATTGACGCATCAATGATTTTGATTCCGCAATCACGGAGCGCGAGGCAACCCTCTTTACTCATCGGAAGCCAATGTATGACTGTTGCATTTGCAAGGGCTTTTTCTCCCGCAAAACGTTTGATTTGCTGGCGTGCCCAATTGCAATCATCATAAACATCGGAATAATCGGCGTTCGCGTAAGGATATCCGGGAAATTCCTGCTTTGCATGGAATGCAAGGCGAAGCCAGTCGGAAGCTTCTTCCCATTCGGATTTATATGCGTCTGTCATATCTGCAAGAGTGAATTCCTTTCCAAGATAAAAGAAATCCGTGCGATTAAAAAGATTAAGCTGAACCTTGAAACCGTATTTCTCATGGGCATCATTGAGCATCGCAATAAACGGATGGTCATAAATCGATTTCGGGCGCTGCTCCGTAAGATCGCGCAAGGTCCAGATAACATCGTCTATAAAAAAGAATGCTTTTTTCATGGTATTTTCCTCCGATTGTTTATTTATCCCAGAATTCGTGGGTCATTATCATATGCGGATAAGCTGCAATATGCTCATCACGGCCATCTCTGTCTTCCGACATTGTCTTGCCGTAGTATTTTTTGAAGAGCTTTCCCATATATGTCCTGTTGCCAAAACCGCATTTATCGGCAATATAGGTGAAAGAAAATGTCGAGAAGGTGATCATTGTCTGTGCACGCCTGAGCCTTATCATTTGCAGATAAATCGAATATGTGGAGCCGACGATTTTCTTGATAAGCTTGAAATAATCTGTCTGGCAAAGTGTGGATATCTTTATAAGCTCCTCACGATGGATCTTTTTTGAATAGTTTTTGTTCATATATTCAATGGAATTCATCATTGGAGTCAGCTTGTTTGAAATAAAAGCCTTTGCATTTCTGTGTTGTTCCTCGGTAAGAGAAAAGGTTGGAAGCGAAAAAAGCTTTCCGATTTTGCTTTTTACAGAGCCAAAATCAGATATCTTTCTCTTATAATCTTCTTTTGAAAGAGCAATGAGCAGCCTTTCGAGCTCTTCTCTTTCTTCTGAATGAAATTCGATAAAATATTCTCTTGGAAAACCAAGCTCTTCCGAAAAATGGTGGCAAAAAATGTTTGTTATTATGTCTGTGCGGTGCGGCTCAGCAAATTCGGAAAAGAAAAAATACGTTCCCTCAAGACAGATGAGTTCTGTTGTATTTCCCGGTTCGACAGCGTAGTTGTGGAAAGAACCGGGTGGAACAATAATCATTGAACCGCCTTCACACTCATAAACCGTATCGTCAACGATATGTGTATATTTTCCGCTGAGGCAATACCAGACCTGCGGAAAATCGTGGTGGTGATATTCGTCACCGGGATAGTCAGAGTATTTTACATAGCGCACGGCCAATGGATAGTGAAATTGCGAAAAGACGCCAAACATAGTTCCGATAAGTCCTCCGTGGCGGATTGTTTTTAAATCCGAAGCAGAAACCAAACAAATCACCTCCAAATAAATTATATCATCCGATATAAGGGAATGTCCAGTAATATTTTTCAAAAAAATGTAAGATAAGATGCCATTACTGTTTTCTTTGTGTTATACTTTATAATGATTAAATATAAATTGGAGGAATTTATATGAGAAAAATATTATCGGCAATAATTGCTTTGGCTTTGGTTGTGTCGCTTTTTCCCGTAGCATTTGCGGCTGAAGCAAACGCTGAAAATGCAGGCGAGAATGCTTTCGTTTTCTCCACGGATGTACACGGGAATTACACAGCCGGTACAAATGCTTTCTACAAAGGAAATGTAACGGTGGAGAATGCAGACACATCTCTTTCGGATGTATGGGGATTTGTCAACCAGCATTATTCTTCGACTTATTGCGTTTCGGAAAACTATCTTTGGTGGAGACATAACAGAGCAAAAGGTGTTCCGAGCTTTCCTTCGAGCAACTCATCATCTGTTGCACTTGAGCTCAAACCCGACACATCGGGAACATTTACGGCTTGCCTCGATTTCATAACGGCGACGAGCTCTGTCCAATATGATGTTTATCTCTTTGAAAAACCTGAAGATACAACAGCCTGGTATTGCGATCCGGACGGAAACTTCTCCAACACAGGCGCGGCAGCCTATAGAGAAGTCGTCGTAAAAATCCCCGCATCAGCGCGTATCGGTCATTTTGATGCATACGGAAACGGCGAGGGGAAGAAAGTATATTTCCCGAATGTCACAGTCGATAAAGATAAAAATTACTATTTCATCCTGACGGCAAACGGAGCAAACGAAAAATGGGTGCCGGATACTTCTTCTGCAAACTACAGCTTTGGTACGCTCAAGCTCAGATCCTTCGTTCTTGCGGATTTCCCGGCAAAGGAAGAGCTTCCGACACTTACATACAACATATCTTCGAATTCGGTCAAGAGCGATATGGCTGATACCTTGATAAAGGCATCGACTAATAACGCGACAATTGACAATTCGGAAATGACGCTTCTGAGCTGGCGTGATGTTTATTATGCAATGAACGGCACAACTGTTGTCAAAAAGAATGCGCAGACGGCAGGAGCAATAAAGGGAGGTCAGTCCCTCGATCTTTCAAAAACGGATCCGTTTGAATTCCAGGGACGTTCAAACAACGATAATGCACCTGCGCTTAATTCGGAAGGCTTTGTTTCTCAGCTGTATGCCAAGATATATAGTGTTGATGATGTAGAAACATCCAATGAATATGCAAAGGCATCACCTGCATCACCGTCGTATACGGTGAGGATCAATGTTCCGAAGGCGGGCGAATACTCGCTTTCGGTGCTCAATAATTTTGCAGCGAGCAGCGCCTCGATTCAAAATACATTCCGCGAAAACGGAAAGGCAACAGGCGAGTTCACCACCGGAGTATTTACCAAAGTATACGTTGCAAAGGCAGAGTTTGAACTTGTTCAGGGTGGAACGGGATATCCTGACGGAAGCGCAACTCCGTATGCGAGAATTGTCAATGACAAAAACTTTGTAGGTTGGTATGATTCGGGAAAGACGGCGCAGACATCCGAAATAGGTAATGTATATTTCCCGTCTGCGGGTGAATATTTCGTTTCGTTCAATACATGCAACGATAGCTTTGAGAAAAATGCAAAGGCGTATCACAGAAAATACGATACAAAATATGTCGATTTCCAGCTCTTCCTTCTTTCGGGAATAAAGCTTACTCCCGTTGATAACGCAGAACTTATGGTGTCAGACAAGGCATATGACGAAATCGTAAACATTGATGCAGGTAACGGCAAGGAAGTTGCAACGACAATTGAAAATGCCGAGGTCAAGGCGGTTGCGGCGGATATCAGCGGCAACGCAATCGGAAGCGGAGCAATCATTCCGTCCGAAACTGTTGCGGTCGGCTCAAGCTACAATGCAACCGCGCCCGAAATCGAAGGCTATAAATTCCTCTATTGGGCAAAGGGTATCGGCAAAAACCGCAAGGTTGTCTCTCATAATGAGAAATATTCATTCAAGGTAACAAGCGGCGGAACGCTTCTTATGGCGGTTTATGCAAAGAATGAAAGCGCAGATAATGTCGCAATGTTCTATAACGGCAACGGTCAGCTTCTCGCAACGCAGACGGGAGAAAGCTTCAATGCTCCCGCGCTTCCCTCGATGGCGGGCTTCGGCGCGGCAACGCACTGGGCTCTCGCAGGCTCGGGTGAAGAGTTTGCGGCAGGGGCAAGCGGCGCAATCTCGGGAGAGATGAGCTTCGTCGCACAGTATGGAGATGTTCAGAATGTCAAGATAACCGTAACAAACGGAAACGGCGGCGGAAACGTTGCATATGGAAGTAATGTGACGGTAACGGCAAACGAGAGAAATGGTATGAACGTATTTTCCTACTGGGAAAATGAGAACGGTGAAGTTTTAAGCTTTGATTTAAGCTACACCTTCAAGGCTCTCCGCAATGCAACCGTAAAAGCTGTTTACGCTGAATATAATCCGAAGAAATCAACAATTAAAAAGATTGTCGTATCAAATGACGGAAAGAATGTATTCGCTGAATTCATCGGAATTTCAGATGTTATCGAGCGTGGAATTCTCTTCGGTGAGGATGCAAGCCTCGGAAACTATACCGCAAAGGTAACGATGAATACGGACGGAGACGAATTCTCGGTTTATAACGACCTCGAGGATGAGCCGAAGGCAATCGGCTATGCAATCCTTGCGGGCGGAAAAGTTATCTATAGCAAATAAAATCAAAAGAAAGTGCGATTTTCGCACTTTCTTTTTTCTTTCGTCTGTGTTACAATTAAATAAACATAATCGGAGGTAATGAAGATGGCAGTTGTAACGATAAAAAGCGCAGAGCTTGAAGTTAAGATAAAAACCCTCGGAGCGGAGCTTACATCCGTGAAGGACGCAAGCGGAAAAGAATATATCTGGTGCGGAAATCCCGAAGTATGGGAAGGTCAGTGCCCGAATCTTTTCCCGATAGTCAGCAGACTCCGCGACAATAAATATATCCTTGACGGCGAGAAATATGAGATGGGCATGCACGGATTTGCAAAATTAAGTGAATTTGAGGTTGAAAAGTCCGATGAGACGAGCGCAACCTTCCTTCTCAAAGCAAATGATTTTACTCGCGCGCAGTATCCCTTCGAGTTTGAATACAGAATTGTATATACCGTTTCGGGAAGAGAGCTCAAGGTCGATTTCATAACCGACAATAAATCCTCGTGCGATATGTATTATTCCGCAGGCTCGCATGAAGGATTTGCGATCTCGGGCGGAATCGGAAACTACACAGCGGTTTTTGACGAAGTTGAGAATCTTTCAAAGTATGAAGTTCTTCCGAGCGGAGTTATCGGTGAGATTCCGACACCGATTCTTGAAGGCTCCCGTGAGCTCAAGCTCAATGATGATTATTTTGCGGTTGATGCGCTCATCTTCTTTGATGCAAAATCGCGCGGACTTGCAATCCGTGATGACAGAACGGGTGAAAAGATTCATATAGCTTTCCCCGGCTTTGATACGCTTCTCATCTGGAAGAGACCGGGTGCTGAGTATGTCTGCGTCGAGCCGTGGGCAGGTGCGCCTGACCTTTCCTGGAAGGTTGTCGATGATTTCTCGAAGAAATATCGCATCAGAACGCTTGCACCGAACACAAGTGAAACACTTACTCATACAATAACATTTTAAGGAGAAGCAGGAATGGGAATCGTAACGATAAAGAGCGATGCGCTGACGGTTAAGATAAAGACCTTTGGCTCAGAGCTTACATCGATAACGAATAATGCAGGAAAGGAATTTCTCTGGCAGGGTCAGGGTCCCTGGCACGATCAGGCGCTCGTTCTTTTCCCGATAGTCAGCGGTCTTCATGAGAACAAATACACTCTTGACGGAAAAGAATATCATATGGAGCCGCATGGCTTTGCATCGCATAAGGAATTCGAGGTTGAGGAGCAGACGGAATCGAGCGTAACAATGCTTCTTCGCTCGGATGAGGAGACGAAAAAATGTTATCCGTTTGATTTTGAGTTCCGCGTCCGTTTCACGGTCGATGGGCTCAAGCTTCATCAGGAATATATAACAGACAACAAATCTTCGCGTGATATGTATTACTCAGCGGGGTCACACGAAGGCTATGCAATAGAAGGTAAGCTCGATAACTACACGGTCATTTTTGACGAGAATGAGACGATTCCGCGCTATTCCGTCATTAAGGACAGCGAAGGAAATGAAACAGGAAATGTTCCTTGTCTTGAAAACGAGCGAGAGCTCAAGCTTGATCACGATAAATATTTCTTCGATGATGAGCTCATCTTCCTTGATTTCAAATCTCAGGGGCTTTCTTTCCGCGACGACAGAACGGGTGAGAGCATCCATATCGATTTTCCCGGATATGACACACTTGTTTTCTGGACAAAGTGCAGAACATATGCAGAATATCTCTGCATTGAGCCGTGGTGCGGCACATGGGATTTTGTTGAAAAGCTCCCTTGTGATTTCTCGGAGAAATATCGCATAAGAACGCTTAAACCGGGCGAGAGCGAAAACCTTAAACACACAATAACATTCTATTAAAAACAACGGAGGCGGGGGAACTTTTCTTCCGCCTCTTTGCTGATTCAGAGGTGATATTATGGCTAAAACACGCTCAACATATATGACGAAAGAGAAAGCGGCGATTGCAAGGGAAAATCTCAGAAAGCTTCCGTGGGCAAGAAAGGAAATTGAAGCGAATCATATTAAGCGCGCAGATATGTATGTCGATAAAATCGACCTGCTTTATGATATGGTTGTCGGAGAGGGAATCCCGAGAAGCACCTGCGTTGGTGCGGAGGGAGACCCCGATATGTATTTCTGCAGATATTGCGGCTGCAACCTCGGCGCGAAATATGCCGATGCCGCGTGGATTCATGATCCGTTTGAAAACCCGTGGAAGATTAAATGCCCCGATTGCGGGCGGCTTTTTCCGTCAAACGATTTTGCCGGCTTCTATAAGCTCGGTCTTGATGAATACGGAAGATTTGACCGTGAACTTGCTCATAAGAAAAACGAAGAGCTTGTGAAGAGCGGAGAGCAGGGCTATCTTGTCAATCTTCTCTATCCAGAAGCGGAAGAAAAATTCGGCGATAAAAACTGGGGTGTCGATGACGGGTTTGGCTATGTCACGGGAAGAGTCTATGATAACGGAGTGGTCGAGCGGCATACATATATCGCGCAGTATCTTCACTACGGAATGTGGTATACGGAGTCAATGGCATCAAAGCGCGAGCGCGGAGTCATTATGGATGCGTTGCTTTCGTGTGCGAATTCGTATTTCTACACGGGCGAGATAAAATACGGCCGTGTTGCGGCAATACTTCTTGACCGCGTTGCGGATTTTTATCCCGACTATGATATTTCAAAATACGGTGACGATGTCTGGAACTCCGATGGCGGAAGCAACGACGGGAAAACCGTCGGATGCATCTGGGAGACCTTTAATTCACGCGATTTTGCGCTTTGTTATGATATGGTATTCGATGTCTATGAGGATGAATTTGTCCTCGATTTCATCCGCGGAAAGGCGAAAATATGGAAAATGCGTTGCAGAAAGGAAACTGCCGCAGATATACGCGGAAATATCGAAGAAAATCTTATAAAGGAGATACTCCGCGGAGTCGAGAACTGCACGATTGCGGGCAACTTCGGATTTCCGCAGACATCGAATGCGATTGCCGCAATAGTGCTTGATGACGAGGTTGAGACGAAAAAATGGCTTGAATATCTCCTTGCGCCAGGTTGGAGCCGAAATCCTCCCAATCTCGGCGGAGGTATTGATGAGGTACTTATCGACAGAATAGATGCGGACGGTCAGGGAGATGAGGCATCGAGATATAATGCCGCGTGGCATAAGACACTTATCGATATTGCGGATATAATCGAATCCTCCCCGAGCGCAGACCTATACCGCAATCCAAAGTTTTTGCAGATGTTCTTTGCAAATATTCCGCTCATGTCCTGCGGATATTCGCCGCAGATAGGGGATACATCGTATTTGCAGAGCGATGAGCACTGGATGAGCACCAAGGTTGCGCAGAAGGGCTTTCGCGTGTTTGGAGATATCCGATTTGCGCAGATTCTGTATCTTCTCAACGGAAACACCGAAAAGGGACTCCGCGATGAGATAACGAGGGAAAATCCCGAAAAGCTTGCGGAAGATGTCCGTGAAGTGATTGAAAAATACGGCGAATTTGTTCCCGAATCGGATATAATGACCTCATTCGGGTTTGCCGCGCTCCGTGAGAAAGAGCGCGATTTATGGATGTATTTCGGCAGTAACACAGGTCACGGTCACCGCGATACACTGCAGATCGGCCTTACGGCATTCGGATTGAATTTCATGCCGGACCTCGGATACCCGGAAAAGACGGGATATCAGCCAAACCGTCTCCAATGGGTGCGCAGTACGCTTTGCCACAATACCGCAATGGTGGACGGGAAAGAGCAGGAAACAAATGAGGAAACGCGCGGAAAGATAAAGCACTTTGACAAGAGCGGGAATGTCGGCTTTATTGATGTCGATGCAAGCTATGTTTATCCGCAGTGCCGCGAATACAGGCGTCAGGTTGTCTGTATAAAGGTTGATGAGGAGAACTCCTATGCCGTCGATTTCTTCCGTATAAAAGGCGGCAGAAGCCATCTTTTGAGCCTTCACGCTGCAAGTGATGAAATATGCGGAACAAAAGGTTTGAAACTTATTCCTCAGGCAGATGAAAACGGGAATTATATCGGAACATATGCGGGTGCGGATGTTCCGTTCGGTCCTGACCCGAATTCACCCGCAGATTGGTTGTATGATACGGTATATCCGCGCGGATATACATGGTGTGAGCACGTTGAACGGGATGAAAATCCGGAGAGAATTGCGGAGATAGACTTCAGAATTTCAGATTTTCATCGCGCGTTTGATGCGGGGGAAGAGCTGCATCTCTGCGCGACAATGCTTGGTGGCTTGATGCAAGGAAGCTGTGAGGTCGCAATCGTTGATGCATATCCGCCGAGGATAGGAAGAAACAAAGATATCAAAAGACTCAAATATGTTTTTTCAAAGGCCGAAGGAGAGGATATCGAAAATGTTTTCGTAACCGTTCTTGAGCCATACAGAAATGAGCGATTTATAGCGGAGATAAAAGAGCTTGAAACGGATGGCGATGCGAGAGCACTTAACGACTTGCATAAAAGCGGAAGAGTTGACTATATAATTTGCTCGGCAGACGAGAAAATTCATAAGGTAACCGATGGCGAACGGGTTATCTCATCTTGTGGAGCCGTCAAGGTGGTCAGCTTTACAGATGATGAAAAAACGGTTGAATATGCCCACGGTGAGAAAAACATAACGGGAAAGATTTGCGGCTTCACAAAAGCTTTTGCGGAAAGAAATGAGATATTCATAGAAGGAGAAGCAGATCCCGAAGCGCTTGCGGGTTGCCTCATAACGGTTGAAAACGGAGAAGAGACGCGCGGCGGTGCATATAAGATACTTGGTGCGGAAAGAAGAGGAGAGCATATAGCGCTTGATATAGGAAGAGTTACTCTCATCCGCAAATTCCGCGATGCAATGAAACCGGAGAAAGGTTATGTTTATAATATCCGGGAAGGGCAGAGTTATAATATCGCGCTGACCTCGGAGGAGAGTCTATGAAGAGAATTCTCATAATCGGGAACACCGGCTCGGGAAAAACGACCTTTGCGAAAAAGCTTGCAGAAAAGACCGGGATTCCGCTTATACATCTTGATAAAATATGGTGGAGCGGGGAATGGGAGCATGTTTCCCGGGAGAAGTTTGATGAAGCTCTCGGGTGCGAGCTTGAAAAGGAAGAATGGATAATAGACGGCAATTATGACAGGACGCTTCAGCGAAGGCTTTCATATGCCGATGCCGTCTTCTTCTTTGATTTTCCTACCCTTGCCTTCCTTTGGGGAATTACAAAGCGGATAATACAAAGCCACGGAAAATCGCGCGAGGATATGGGCGAAAACTGCCCTGAATCCTTTTCAAAAGCAAAGGGGTTATATAAAAGCACACTGTCGTATAACCGACGCAACCGCAAACGGTATTACGAGCTGATAAAGCAGTGTGACGAAGTGATAATCTTTCGCAATCGCCGAGATGTCGCAAGATATCTTAAGCAAATATAACGATTTACAACGGAGGTTTTATAATGAAGAGGGATATTATTTTAAACGGTATTCATATCGGTGAGCATAATTTCAAAGCGGAAAATATGATTGAGGAGTTATATGAGAGGTGCGTGAAGCCGGGATATAACTTCGTGACGATTCGCCCGTTTTATATGGGCAGAAGAGATGAGCTGCCTCAGGAATATTATGTCGAGTGGGCAAAATATCTTGCCGAAAACAAGATATACTTCATATTCTTTTATATGATTCAGTTTGCACCTGATGGAAAAGAAACTCACTTTACAGCCGAAACTGTCGCGAAGATCCGCGAAGTGGCGGGCGAATACTTCCTCGGAGATATGATTGGTGAAACCGGAAGCTCTTTTGCCTGCAAATTTGCAGGATATTTCAACCGCAAGGAAGGCACGGGTGCCGACCCGACGGTAATCAAGACGGATTATGCGGATATGGCGGCGGCACACAAAGGCTATATAAAGGAAATTGAGAGATATATCGCAATCGACAGAAAACTGGGAATGCCGAATGTTGCGTCGGTTGAGGCGACGGGGCTCAATAAATATAATCTTGAGGCGGGAGTCGATATTCCGATTCTTGAGATAATGTGCGGCAATCCTGATGTTCTTGTTCCGTCTCTCCGCGGAGCTGCGCGCGCATATGGATTGCCTGTCTGGGGAACTTATGTTGCTCACGAATGGTACGGTGGTATGAGGCACAGTGATATAATCAAGCGCAAAAGACTTGAGCTCACATATAAATATGCATATCTCGCAGGCTCGAATGTCATCTGCCTCGAGAGCGGAGATGAAATAGTAAGTGCATACGGTCAGCGCCATGACACGGATTCTGAAATATGCAGGGAATATCGCAAGGCTATGTCCGATATGTCGGAATTCATAAAGAAGGATGCTCGTCCGAAGGGCGGCCCGAAGGTGAAGTTTGCTTTTGTTTCGGGGCTTCACGATGCCTGGGGCGGATGGGGCGGAAGCTCCGCATGGAATCAGTTCCACCGCGAGGAATGGGGATACGGCGAAGCCGAGCATTCGTGGCGTATTGCCGAGAATACCGCTCAGAAACGAAACTGGACGGATATCGCAAACTTCGGCGAAAGCGACCTTTCCGCAAGCCCTGCCTATGGAATGTTTGATATCGTTCCAATTGAAGCGCCTGTTGAAAAGCTCTCGGAATACGATTATCTTGTATTCCTCGGTTGGAATTCAATGACGGATGAAAATCTTGATAAGCTTACTGATTATGTAAGCCGCGGCGGAAATCTGCTTATGAGTGCGGCGCATCTCAATAAATCGGCTATTCGCGGCGGAAAGTTTGAAATGCCGTCGCAGGAAAAGCTTGAAAAGCTTTTCGGAGCGCGTTTCACGGGCGAGACGGTAAGAACGAATGACGGAGTGAAATTTAAATTTGATTCTATCGAGAAGGGAAGACTCTATCCCGGAAGCGGTGATTTATTCTGCGACCCGATATACAGCGCAGGCTATGCGGAATATGCGAAGTTTGAGCTTTGCGGAGGTAATGATATAGCTGTTGTAACGGGGGCATTCATCAATGACACGAGCGACCTTCCGGGAGTTATAGAGAACCGCGTGGGTAAGGGAACGGCAACTCTTGTCACAAGCATAAACTATCCCGGAAACCCATGCATTTATCCTCTTTACAATGCTGTTGTCCGAGAAATGATAACGGAGAGCTCAAGAAACTGCGATATAAAGGTTCTCGGAAGCGACAGACTCCGTTGGTCGGTATATGAAGGTGATAAGGTTTATCTTCTCAACACAGACTACGATATGCCGATTACCGTCAAGGTA
>JAZSHZ010000251.1:0-17400 GCA_045533555.1 Eubacteriales bacterium | reverse complement strand
CTTTTACACTTTATGCGGTCTGGGCTGTTTTGCTACAGCCCCTTTTTTGTTGTTAATCGGGAAGAGAATATTCGCCGTCTTTGAGAATTTCAGGGGTAGAGGCGAACATTTTCAGAATATCGGATTCGTGGCGGATGATTATCTTATAGGCGGGCTTATCCTTTTCGTGTCTTACCCAGCATTCGCGGGTGTAAGGCGGCTCGGGGCAGATGGGCTCGAATTTTCCCGGGTCTGCGATATAATCCTCAAGCGCCGCCTTCGCGCCTTCATAGATGCGCTTTCTTGCGACGTTGGGGTGGACGTGCACCGCGCCGAGATTATGCTCCCAATATTCCTCGACGGAGCAATCGCGGCCGTCATCGAGCGTGACTCCGTATTTCGTCTCGGCGGTATGTACGAACGGAGCAAGGTCGCGAGCTTCTTCGCAGAAAGCGCGCTCGCCCGACGCGAAGATGACGGGCGTTCCGTATGCGCCCGAGATGAAAAGGCATTCGCCGTATTCACCGACGGAGATTCCGTTAATCCTGACCTCGAGGACGCGCGGGTCGCCCGTGTGGGTGAGATGGGAGAGCTTTGTTCCCGATTTTGCATGCTGACCGACCCACGCAACGGCATCCCAGCCTGCGCTGAGACCGAATTCATGGAAAATTCCCCAACCGCGCGAATAGAGCGCGCGCTCGTCGAGAAGAGACGTGTTTATCGCGCCGTGACCGTGGCCGTCAACGACGAAAACCTCGGTTGCACCCGCATCGAAAAATCCGCGGATTGCCGCATTGACCTCTTCCGTGAGAAGAATTTTTCCCTGTTCATAATAGCGGCTTTCGGGGAAAATCCAATCCTTGAAATTGGTGACCCCCGCAACGCCTTCCATATCTGTCATAATTGCTATTCTCATATATAACACCTGCTTTCAAGCATAGGATAACACGGGGAAAGAATGATGTCAATTCTTTTTTCGCCCCGATAGAATTTTGTTTATTTCCGCTCCGAGCATCAGAATTATTCCCGCGAAATACATCCAGATCATAAGGAGGATGACCGCGCCGACAGAACCGTAGATGAGCGAGCGGGAGACGATGTTGTTGACGTAAAAGGAAAAGCCGAGAGTCAGGAGAAGAAAGCCACCGAGAGAGAAAAGCGTGCCGGGAAGAGTTTCCGAAAAAGAGATTTTTTCACTTGGCAGAAATTTATATGCGAGGGAAATCGAGAGAAAAAGAAGAACGCCCATAGTTATCCATCGCCAGATTGCGATAATATCAAGAAAACCGATATTGATATTCATATCAGCAAGAACATTAAACAGGAAATCATTGCCGAGTGCAACGACGACAATAAATGCAGTGAATATTAGCGCCGATATAAAAATAAAGAACATAGAGAAGAGTATTTCAATAAAAAAGGGTTTATCGCTTTCTGCGTCATAGGCAAGGTTGAAGGAATATGCGAGCGAGCGCACGGATTTCGAGGATGAGAAGAGCGCGATTGCAATACCGAGCGAGAGAAGCGGCATATTGCTTTGCGAGTTGACAAAGTCAAGATATCCCGCGACATAGGAAACAACGGTTTCGGGAAAGAACGGGCGCAGAAAATCTATCGCCACCGCGGGCGGAATATTGAATGAAGCGATCAGCGCGTTGGTGAATATGAGAAAGGGAAAAAGCGAGAGAATGAAAAAGAACGCGACCTGACCAGCCATGAAGGTTATCTTATGCTCGCGGAAGCGGCGGTAAAGAGCAAGGATAAAGAGCTTTAATTCCGAGAAGAATTTTTTCATAACGAAATCACCTCCGCTTTTATTATACACCCGTTTTTGCGTTTTGAAAATATGGAATCATTTTATATTATTTGTTGTAATTTGTGATTTGTTTTGTTATAATATAAGGATAAAGAATAAAGGAAATGTCTGAATATGAAAAACACAAAATGGATAACGGGAAGTTATAACGAACAAACAGTAAATACGCTTATGTCGGAGCTCGGAGTGCCGTCGCTTGTGGCAAAGCTTCTTGCGACGAGAGGAATATCCTCCGCTGCCGATGCCTCGGCTTTTATGAACAAATCGCTTTCGGATCTCTATGATCCTTTTCTGCTCCGCGATATGGATAAGGCGACTGAACGCATATCGAGAGCGATTTCGCAGGGGGAGAAGATCGCCGTATACGGAGACTATGATGCGGACGGAGTCACAGCGACATATGTCCTCGTTCATTTTCTCACTTCGCTCGGAGTAGATTGCATCTATCATATACCGGATCGCTTCGGGGATGGCTACGGAGTCTCGCCCGGTGCGCTCGAGGCGCTCGCGGAGAAAGGCGTCAGCCTTATTATTACGGTAGACACGGGAATTACCGCGATTGAAGAATCGGAATATGCGTCAAAGCTCGGTCTTGAGCTTGTCATTACGGACCACCATAAATGCGGAGATATGCTTCCGAAGGCTTGCGCCGTCGTCAATCCCAACCGCGAGGATTGCGGATATCCTTTCAAGCTTCTTGCAGGTGTCGGTGTTGCGTTCAAGCTCATCTGCGCGCTTTGCGGAAGCGAACGCGAAATTATGGAAAAATATCTGCCCTATGTCTGCATAGGGACGGTTGCGGACGTTATGCCGATTGCGGATGAGAACAGGATCATTGTTGCGAACGGACTGAAGCTCATTGACGAGCGCAGGGAAATCGGCTTGACCGCGCTTCTTGACGAGGCGGGATCAAAAAAGGATGAACCGCTTACGGCGGGTGCGATAGGCTTCCTTGTCGGCCCGAGAATGAATGCCGCGGGAAGAATGGGAAGCGCCGAGCTTTCGCTGAAGCTTCTTTTCGCAAACGAGGAAAATGCGCATGAGCTTGCCTGCGAGCTCAATGAGAAAAACCGCGAACGTCAGCAGTGCGAGAGCAATATAATGGAAGAGGCAATTGCCGTTATGGATGCGCATCCCGAATATGCGGATGATGCGGCACTCTGCATAGCGGGTGACGGATGGCACCACGGAGTTCTCGGAATCGTCGCCTCGCGCATATGCAACAGATTCGGAAAGCCGACGATCCTCATATCCGTCGAGGACGGGGAATGCCGCGGCTCGGGAAGAAGTGTCGAGGGCGTCAGCCTTCATTCGGCGCTCGGTAAATGCTCCGACCTTCTCGAAAAATTCGGAGGTCACGATCTCGCCGCAGGCGTTGTAGTCAAAAAAGAAAATATAGATGAATTCCGCTGCCGTCTCAACGAAGAGCTTCGCGAGGAAATGCGCGAATATACTCCGATGCTCGATATAGATTTCGAGGTTGATTCGAAGGAGCTTACGCTTGAGCAACTCCGCGCGCTCAAGGTTATGGAGCCGTTCGGAAAGGAAAATGAGGCGCCGAAGCTTCGGATGAACAAGTGCAGGATCGCAAGAATAATCCCGATAGGAAACAACCGCCATGTCAAGCTTACAATTGAGCATGCGGGCAAATTCCAATGCGTCTATTTCGGCAAGCGCAGTGATGAGCTTCCGTTTGCGGAGGGCGATTTTGCGGATATTGTGTTCACGCCCGAAATAAATAATTTCCTCGGCGAGAGTGTTCAGCTTCATATCAAGGATGCAAGACCGAGTGAGAATGACCTTCGCGAGATGAATGATGCGTTCCGATGCATCTCCGCCGCGCGAGACGGAAATGTTTTCCCCGGAGTAACCATAGAATATTCAGAGCTCGGAACGGTCTGGAGAATGATAACGAGGGCGGATTTTCCGCTTGATGCGACTTTGATCGAAGCAAAGAAGCATCTCTATTCCGTGACAAGGGATATAAGCGTCGCAAAGCTTCTTCTTGCCTTTGAAATTTTCTCGGAGGTAGGGTTGATGAGCTATGAATGCTCGGATTACAGGGTAAAAATCAAAATTGCCGAGCATAATAACAAGGTAAATCTTGAAGATTCAAAAACATATACATTATATAATAGCTGTGGGAGAAGATGATAAGTTATGATGCCTGAAGCAAAATATCAGGAGCTTATAAAAAAGATACGCGGATATATGTCCGAAGCTGATGAGCAGAGAATACACGATGCCTATGACTGCGCAACGGAAGCGCACGAGGGGCAGAAGCGCCGCGACGGAAGCGATTATGTCACGCATCCGATCGCCGTTGCGGAAATCGTGGCGGAGATGGAGCTTGACACAGACTCTGTCATAGCCGCGCTGCTCCACGATTGCATTGAAGATACGGAGCTTGGATATGAAAAGATAAAATCCAAATTCGGCAAGGAAGTTGCGGACATAGTAGAAGGCGTTTCAAAGCTCACAAGAATGCCATATACAAGCAAGGAAGAGGCGCAGATGGAGAATCTTCGCAAGATGTTTCTCTATATGGGCAAGGATATCCGCGTCATTCTCATCAAGATTGCGGACAGACTCCATAATATGCGCACGATTGAATTCCATAAACCCGAGAAACAGCGCGAGAAGGCGCTCGAGACGATGGAGGTCTATGCCCCGCTTGCACACAGACTCGGTATGCAGAAGGTCAAGTGGGAGCTTGAGGACCGCTCGCTCCGTTGCCTTGACCCCGTCGGCTACGGCGAGATTACAGAGGAGCTTGAAAAGCGAAGCGAGGAGCGCGATGAATTCCTTGAGCACATCAAGGAAAGCCTCGTCGTAAGGCTCAAGGAGGCGGGAATAGAAGCCTCGCTGCAGAGCAGAATCAAGCATATATATTCAATTTATCGCAAAATGTATACCCAGCATAAGACGATCGATGAGGTCTATGACCTCTATGCGGTGCGCGTCATCGTCGATACTGTTGCGGACTGCTATAACGTCCTCGGCTTTATCCACGATATGTACCATCCCGTCCCGGGAAGATTCAAGGATTATATAAGCACGCCAAAGCCCAATATGTATCAGTCTCCTCACACAACGGTCAACGGGCGCGAGGGTATTCGTTTCGAGGTGCAGATAAGGAGACATGATATGCACAGAACGGCGGAATTCGGTATCGCCGCGCACTGGAAATATAAGTCGGGCGTATCGCGTTCAAACCTTGAGGAAAAGCTTGCATGGGTGCGCCAGCTTCTTGAAAATCAGGAGGTTGAGGATGAGGATTTCATAACCTCGCTCAAGACGGATATGTTCAGTGATGAGGTCTATGTCTTTACTCCGAACGGAGACGTTGTCAGCCTTCCCGCGGGCTCAACTCCGATAGATTTTGCATATTCGATCCATTCTGCTGTCGGAAACCGCATGATCGGTGCAAAGGTCAATAACCGCATGGTTCAGCTTGATTATAAGCTGCAGAACGGCGAGATCGTTGAGGTTCTGACGTCAAATGCATCAAAGGGGCCGAGCCGCGACTGGATAAAGATAGTCAAAACGGGCGAGGCACGAAATAAGATCAAACAGTGGTTCAAGAAGGAATGCCGCGAGGAAAATATACTCCGCGGGAAGACGGAGCTTGACCGCGAGCTCAAGCGCGAGGGAATAAAGCTTTCGGAAGAGGAACTCGAGGCGATCCTCCAGACGGTTGCGACGAGAATGTCCTTCTCAAAGGTCGAGGAGCTCTATGCCAGCCTCGGCTACGGCGGAACGAAGATCGCCCGCGTTGTCAACAGAATCCACAATGAGATTTCAAAAAACGCTCCCGCAACTCCCGAATCGGATGAAACCGTTGCGGAAAAAATTGCGGCATCGCCAAAGCCGAAGACATCAAATTCGGGTGTCATCGTTCCCGGCGTTGATAATTGCCTTGTCAAGTTTGCGCGTTGCTGTACCCCGATTCCGGGCGACTCGATCATAGGATTTATAACGCGCGGATATGGCGTTTCCGTCCACCGCGCTGATTGCCAGAACGTCGTCAATGCGATGAAGGACGCGACGGATCTGACAAGATGGATCGCCGTTACATGGGCGGATGACATAAAGGATAAATTCCAGACATCGCTCCAGATCTCCGCGAAGGACAGGAACGGACTTGTCATGGATATTGCGGCAGTTCTCAACAATATCAAAGTTGCGGTGCATCAGCTCGATGCGAGAAGACTCGGAGACGGCTATGCCGTTATAAATATTGTTATGAATACCAACGGAAAGGAGCAGCTTGAATTCGTTATGAACAAGCTCCACAGCGTCGTCGGAGTCATAGACGTCAAGCGCTCACTAAGCTAAAACACTCTTTTAGGAGGAAAATATGAGAGCAGTTATAATGCGCGTCAAATCGGCGGAGGTTAAAATCGACGGTGCGACGCATTCAAAAATAGGAAAGGGTTTCCTCATTCTTCTCGGCGTCAGGGACGGCGACACAACGGCGGATGCGGAATACCTCGCAAAGAAAATATCGCAGATGCGTATATTCGAGGATTCGGAGGAAAAGATGAATCTCTCGTGCTCGCAGGTCGGCGGCTCGATGATGGTCGTCTCCAATTTTACGCTTTACGCAAACACGCAGAAGGGCAACCGCCCGAATTTCATCGATGCGGCGCGCCCCGAACTTGCAAAGCCACTCTATGAATATTTCGTATCGCTTCTCAGGGATGCGGGATATAAGACCGAAACGGGAGTTTTCGGTGCGTATATGGAGCTTGAATCCGTCAATGACGGTCCGGTTACCGTCATTATGGATACGGAGGATGTTTTCGGAAAGGCAGAAAAGAAATGAAAGTAGAAACTCTTGTTGTCGGCTTTATCGACACGAATTGCTATATAGCGCACGACGGAAAGAATGCCGTTGTCATCGATCCGGGTGCGGATGCGGAGAGGATCCTTGCGAAAGCGGAGGAGCTCGGAGTCGCAATTTTGCATATATTTCTGACCCACGCTCATTTTGATCATGTGCTTGCGGTCTCGGAAATAATAAAAAAGACGGGTGCAAAGCTCGTTGCAAACATCGGAGAGAGAAACCGCCTCTGTGATTCGGAGCTTTCGGGGCATACGGCACTTCGCAGGCGCGAATTCATTCCGCTCTATGCCGATATCGAAATTGCTGAAAGCGGCTCCATTGATGTGGGCGAGATGCATTTTGAATTTGTGAGAACTCCGGGACATACGGAGGGAAGTATGTGTATAATATGCGATGACACGATGTTCTCGGGAGATACGCTCTTTGCGGGAACCTGCGGAAGATGCGACCTCGCAGGCGGCGATTATGAGGAGATGCTCAGAACGCTTAAAAAGCTTTATCTTATTGAGGGAGACTATAAGGTTCTCCCCGGACACGAAAGTGCGACGATGCTTTCCCGCGAGCGCATCTATAATCCATATATGGCAGAGGCGATGAGACGGTGAAGCTTTATTTAAAAGGACATGATTTTGAGTTTGCGGCGCAGCAGATATATATGTGTATGTTTCCGAATTCCCATGCGGAATTCGTCTCCGAATGCCCTGCGGATGGGGATTATATAATCTCCTCACTTTCCGTTTCGGGAAAGAAATGCATCTCAGAAACCGAGATTCATATCGGAGATGAGGTGAGAAGGGGAGAAAGTGAGATATCTTTTGAGGCGGCGCAGGACAATGAGGATATAAAACGCGCATATAAGCGAGCAATAAAAACTTCATTTTACCGCGCGTGTGTGACGGGACTTCCGAAAGCACCCGATTGGGGAGCGCTTACGGGAATAAGACCGTCAAAGGTTGCCGCAAAATACATACGCGAAGGTTTCGGCGAGGAAGAAACGGTTCGCGCGATGGGCGAGGATTATTTCGTCAGTGAAAAGCGGGCAAGGCTTGCGGCGAAATGTGCCGCCCGCGCAGTGAAGCTTTCCGAAGCATCGGAGCCGCGCGATATGTCTCTCTATGCCGGAATTCCGTTTTGTGCATCAAGGTGCAGATACTGCTCGTTTGTCAGCCATTCGATAGAGCATGCACGAAAGCTTGTTTCGCCCTATCTCGAAATGCTCGGAAAAGAGCTTGCGCTTCTTGGAGAGTCGGCAAATGATGCGGGATTGAAGCTGCGCTCGATCTATATAGGCGGAGGAACGCCGACGGCGCTTTCGGCAGAGGAGCTTCGCTTTGTTATGGAAAAGATTTCCGGAAGTTTTGATATAAAAAAGGCATCGGAATATACGGTCGAGGGCGGAAGGCCCGATACGCTGACACTTGAAAAAATAAAAGTAATACGCGATTGCGGGGCGACGAGAATCAGCGTCAACCCGCAGACGATGAACGATGATATTCTCCGCGCGATGGATAGAAGGCACACTGCGGAAGATGTCGTCCGCGCGATTGGAGATGTCAGGAAAGTCGGCGGATTGATGATAAACACGGATCTCATCGCAGGTCTCCCGGGGGATAATTTCAAAAGCTTTAAAAATTCGGTTGACAGGATGATAGAGCTTTCTCCCGAGAATATAACGGTGCATACGCTTGCGATAAAAAAAGGCTCGGAGCTTCATCGTGAGAAATATATCCTGCCTGATGGGGAAGAGACGGCGGATATGGTCGAATATGCGATGAATGCGCTCGGGAATGCGGGATATGACCCATATTATCTTTACCGCCAGAAATATATGTCAGGTAACCTTGAAAACGTCGGTTACTCAAAACCGGGTTGCGAGAGCGACTACAACAATTATATAATGGATGAACTTCATACGATCCTTTCCGCGGGTGCGGGTGGAGTAACGAAGCTTATCGACCCGCGCGATGCGAGAATAGAGAGAATTTTCAACCCGAAATATCCTTATGAATATAACAATGCGGAAGAAAAAATCAATTTGACGCAGAAGAAAATCAAAGAATTCTTTGTTTAAAAGGGGGAGTCAGGGAATGTCACTCGATATCAGGGAAATCAACGGAAGAATAAAAAACGATCCCGTGGAATTCATCGGCGAATGCGAAGAAAAATATGCAAAATCGATAGAAAATGCGGCGAAAAAGATTGCGGAGAGAATTGACGAAAGCTTCGTTGTTCTCATATCGGGGCCATCCGGCTCGGGAAAGACGACGACGTCGCTTAAGCTTGAGCGTCGCCTTGAGGAGCTTGGAATAGGAACGCACGCCATCGCTCTTGATGACTATTTTCTGACTGTTGATCCCGCAACCGCACCGAGGACGGAGGACGGGAAGCTCGATTATGAGTCGCCCGCCTGCCTTGATATGAAGCTTCTCGGAAAGCATATAAACGATATGGTCGCGGGGCGCGAGATACTCATTCCGAAATTTGATTTTGCAAATCAGAAGAGGTCGGAAACCGTAACTCCGCTTAAGAGAAAGAAGAATGAGGTCGTCATATTCGAGGGAATACACGCACTCAATGATGAGATTACCGCGGCGACGGGAAGCCACGGGATAAAGCTTTATATATCGGCAAGAAGCAACTTTACGCTGGACGGCGAAGTTTTCTATAAGGGAACGTGGACACGTCTCACGAGAAGAATCGTTCGAGATGACCTTTTCCGCGGCGCGGACGCAAACTTCACGCTCGGCATCTGGGACGGAATCCGCCGCGGAGAGAAGCTCTATATTTCTCCGTTCAAGGACAGGGCTGATATAACCGTCAATTCGACTCACTCCTATGAAATCGCCGTTCTCAAGAAGCATTTTAAAAAATGCGTGACGGAAGTTCCGGAGGGTATTGCGAGATATGGAGAGGTCTGTCGCCTGCTCGAAAACATAAATGCATTTGATGATATTGAGGATAAATATGTTCCGAAGGATTCGCTTCTCCGTGAATTTATCGGCGGAGGAAACTTTGACTATTGATAAAAGCGAAAATAAGTAGTATACTGAAAATACAGACGAATATATAAGGAGGAGAAAAAATGAACGATAAGATACGCGAAATATGGGATAAGATGCGCACAGGAGCAACTCTTGCAGGCGAATTTGCAACGAAGACTGCGGAAAGCGCGGGCGAAAAGGCAAAGGATGTCTTCAATGCATCAAAGACGAATTTTAAGATTTTCGATCTCAAGACGGATATCGATCTTCTCTATAAAGAGCTTGGGCGTGCAATCTATGCGGCGCATAAAGGTGAAGAGACCTCAGAGGATGAGATAGATAAATATCTTGCAATAATCGATGAAAAGATGGAGCAGATAGAAGTCCTTAAGGACGAGCTCGAGAGCGCGAAGGCAAAAAAGGAATGCCCCGATTGCGGAAAAGAAAACGAAGCGGGCGCGGCGTTCTGCTCAGCTTGCGGAGCAAAACTGGAAGATTAAAAAAGCTTTTCGGGCGGTTTGGTGAAAGCCGCCCGAAAATATTGTGTGAGGAAAGAATATGGATATATTATTTGAAAATGCCCGCGTCATAACGATGGATGACGGCGCACCGTATATCGAAGATGCGTATGTAGGCGTCTGCGGAAGAAAAATCGCCTATGTCGGAAAAGAAAAACCCGAGGTATCCGCAAAGCGAACCGTCAATGCATCGGGCAAGGTGATTATGCCCGGGCTTATCAATACGCATACCCATGTCCCGATGACGCTGTTCCGCGGGCTCTCCGATGATTGCGAGCTTCATGTCTGGTTATCCGAGCATATCTGGCCCGCGGAGGACAAGCTTTGCGATGAATCTGTCCGCGCGGGAACGGAGCTTGCGGTTGCGGAAATGCTCGCATCGGGAACAACTTCGTTTTCGGATAGCTATTTCTTTGTCGATGCGATAGCGAATGTTGTTTCAAAAACGGGAATCAAGGCGAATCTCTCCCGCTCAATAGTCGGAAACGGCGAAGGCTTTGAAAATATGCCGTCGGTTTCGGGAGCAAAGGATCTTTTTGATGGCTTCCACATGGCGGACGAGGGAAGAATACGCATTGATGCCTCCATTCATGCGGAATATACGAGTGAGACGAAATGCCGCCAAAAGGTTGCGGAAATTGCGAGAGAAAACGGGCAGATACTTCAGATTCACGTTTCGGAAAGCCGATCGGAGCACGAGGAATGCAAAAAGAAATACGGAAAAACTCCGACGGCGCAGTTTGAATCCGAGGGGCTTTTTGACGGAGTCACACCGCTTCTTGCTCACTGTTGCTATATCACGGATGAGGATATGGCGATAATAAGAGAAAGGAGCGGCTCGGTCGCGCATTGCCCCGTCAGCAATTTAAAGCTTGCTTCGGGTGTCGCTCCCGTCTGCAGGATGATGGAAAACGGCGTCAATGTTACTCTTGCGACGGATGGTGTCGCAAGCAACAACAGCACGGATATGTTTGAGGAGATCAAGCTTGCGGCAATCCTGCATAAAGGCATAAATGAGAATCCGACGGCAATCGATGCGCTGACGGCTCTCAGACTCGCAACATTCAACGGCGCGAAAGCGCAGGGAAGAGATAACTGCGGAATGATAAAGGAAGGCTTTGATGCGGATATAATAATGCTCGATTTCAACCGCCCGCATCTTGCACCGTGCCACAATGTCATTTCAAATGCGGTCTATGCGGCTCGCGGAAGTGATGTGGTTATGACGATGGTTGCAGGGAAGATACTCTATGAAAACGGAGAATACAAAACGATAGACATTGAGCGCGCAATCGCTGATATAAGAGCATAATCGGATTATTAAGAACATAAATTCACAGTATAAGAATAAAAAAGGTGTGGATTTATGTGAGAAAAACGAAAGGCAGAGGCTTTGTTTTCGGAGCGGCAATACTTGCCGCGGCTTCGATTATTGTCAAAATAATCGGTGCTTTCTATAAAATACCGCTGGGTATAATTCTCGGACCTGTCGGAATGGCGGATTTTTCCGTTGCCTATAATATCTATGCGCTTCTCTTTGTAATCTCGACGGCGGGAGTTCCCTCCGCGGTTTCAAAGCTTGTTTCCGAAAACGAGGCGAGAGGGCTTGGCGGAGATATGCTCCGCATATACAGAGTCGCATATTTTTTGTTTGCGATGATTGGTGCCGCAGGTTTTGCGACCATGTTCTTCTTTTCGGAAGAGATAGCCGCCGCAATGGGAAACAGGGCGGCAGAGCTTGCTATTGCGGCAATTTCGCCGGCAGTGTTGTTAGTCACGCTTTCTGCGATAAACCGAGGATATTTTCAGGGCAGAGCGGATATGATACCGACCGCTGTGTCGGAGGTAATCGAAGCTCTAGGGAAGCTCGGTGCGGGTCTTCTTTGCGCCCGATATCTCAAAATACGCGGATATGAGGAGAATGTCATCGCTGCGGGAGCGGTCTTCGGAGTCACGGTCGGTGCGCTTCTTTCTTTTATCTGGCTCTCTCTTTGCGGGGATAAAAATGGCGGAGAGAAGAAGCCTCCGCAGATGGGAAGGCGAGAAATAGCAAAAAAACTCATTTCGCTTTCGGTGCCGATAACGGCAGGTGCGGCAGTGATGAGCCTTGCAAATGTCATAGACAGCGCGATGTGCCTGAATCTCCTGCAAAGGTCGGGGGTGGAGGAATATCGCTCAAAGTGGCTTTTCGGAGCTTATACATATGCAACCTGTATTTTCAATCTGCCGACGGGAATAATAACGACGCTTTCCGTCTCTCTCATTCCCGCACTCTCGGCTCTTTCGGCAAAGCGCGAGCTGCACCGCCTTGACGGGACGGCGAATTCCGGGATTCTTGCGGCGATGCTTATTGCGTTTCCTTCAGCGGCGGGGATTGCGGCGATACCTTGCGAGATAATGGATCTACTCTATGGTGCATCCGTCGGATATGAGTGCATTGAAGTTTCAGCGCGGCTTCTGAGAATACTTTCGCTTGCGGTAATACCGCTTTCTGTTGCAACGGTGACGAATGCAATTCACCAGTCTCTCGGGCATCCGAATATACCGTTGCGTTCAATGGCGACGGGCGCGATTTTTAAGCTGGTGAGCAATTTTATCCTCGTCGGAAGGAGCGGAACAGGCATATACGGTGCCGCGATAAGTACTGTCCTGTGCTATCTTATTATTGCGGTTATGAATGTGAAATCATTAAGAAAGTATTCATATTTAGAGATGAATATATCTAAAAATTTTATAAAACCGTTGGTGATGGCGGTGGCAACTTATGCATCGGCAAGAGTGTGTTTTATGCTTGGAAGCGATGCGGTTGAACCTGAAATGCTGACGGTAATTGCGATTTTTGTCGGCGCCGTGGTATCTGCGGTTGTTGCTTTTATCACGGGTGCGATTGACGAAGAGGCGAAAAAACGGATTTTTGGCAAAAAAAGAATACTCAATTTTTTGGATAATGATTGAAAAATTTAGGTATTTATAAAAAATACTTGCAGGAGAGCGATAAATATGATAAATTTTTTAAGGAAAGAAAAATATGCGTTTGAAGATCTTGTGGAGATAACAAAGATTCTCCGATCCGATGAAGGTTGCCCGTGGGACAGGGAACAGGATCACAAAAGCATCAGAATGAATTTCGTCGAAGAAACCTATGAGGCGTGCGAGGCAATAGATAATGATGATCCGGTGCTTCTCAGAGAAGAGCTCGGCGATGTTCTTGCACAAGTCGTCTTTCATGCGGAGCTTGAAAGCGAGGCAGGCAGATTCGATATAAACGATGTTGCCGACGGTGTGTGCAAAAAGTTCATTGAGCGTCACCCCCATGTTTTCGGAGAGGTCATTGCAGATACCTCGGAAGAGGTTCTCCGCAATTGGGATGATATAAAGCGAAAAGAAAAAAAGCAGGAGACTCATTTCTCCGCGATGGATTCCGTCGCAAGAAGTCTCCCCGCGCTTATGAGATGCGAAAAGCTCCAGAGCAAGGCAAAGAAGGCAGGGCTTCCGCAGAAGAGCGAAAATGAGATAATATCGGATATTTCCTCAGAGCTTTCAAAGGGAAAAGATTCCGATATCGGTGAGCTTCTTCTCGGAGTTGTCAGGCTTGCAAGGCTTCGCGGCATAAATCCCGAAGAGGCGCTCGATAAAAGAAACGAAATGTTTCTTGAAAACTTCAAGAAGCTTGAGGAAAATGGGGAAGAGCTCTCCGTTCTCCTTCGCAAAAATGCGGACAGGCTTTGATAAAATCAGGCTAAACGGCTGGGGATAAATCTTTCAGACCTTTTAGATAAAAAAATTGATAGGAGGCAAAAGCAGATGAACAAGACAGAATTGGTAAACGCAGTAGCTGAAAAGGCAGGCCTTTCCAAGAAGGATGCAGAGAAGGTTATCAACGCAACAGTTGATGCTATCACAGCAGCTCTTCAGGCAGGCGACAAGGTACAGCTCGTTGGTTTCGGTGCATTCGAGGTTAAGACACGTGCAGAGCGCACAGGTCGCAACCCGCGCACAAAAGAGACTATCACAATTCCGGCTTCCAAGAGCCCTGTTTTCAAGGCAGGCAAAGCTCTTAAGGATGCAGTTGCGAAGTAATTAAATACTGCGAGTTTTGTGTTCGGGGCAAGGTCCTCTTGCCCCGAACAGCATACCAAAAAAGAAAAGAAGAATAAGATTATATATGAGAATTGATAAATATCTCAAGGTTTCAAGATTAATTAAAAGAAGAACGGCCGCAAACGAAGCTTGCGACAATGGCAGAGTCTCAGTAAACGGAAAACCGGTCAAGGCATCCTATGATGTCAAGGTCTCCGATATTATTGAGATTTCTTTTGGTACTCGGACTCTTAAGATCCGTGTGCTTGCTGTTTCTGAGCATATGAACAAGGAAGAAGCGCACACAATGTATGAGGAAGTGCGCTGATTTTTATATTGAAGTTTCAAATTTGAGAATAATCTTGCGGCGGCGCAAATATACTTTATTAAAAAGTACGGAGGTGCGCCAATGCAGTTTGATGATAAAAACATTTCCCGCGATGCAACGCAGAACATAATAATAGAAAACAGATCGAGAATGAGCATATCCGGAGTTTCGGATGTGGGAAGCTTTGATGATAATTCCGTAACTCTCAATACGGCGAGAGGGCTTCTGACCGTCAGGGGGCAGGGGCTGCACATAGAAAGGCTCAGCCTTGAGACCGGCGAGCTTGCCGTTGAGGGTCTTATAGACGGAGTGGAATACAGCGCCGAGGAAACGGGCGGCGGCTTCTGGTCGCGTCTGTTCGGTTGACGGAGGTTTATGTGGCAAATCCCATAACAGTCCAGAGCACCGAATTTTTATATTCGCTTTTTCTCGGCGTTATTCTCGGCGCGGTCTATGATCTTTTCCGTGTTTTGCGATCCTTTCTGCCGCATCGGAAGTTGACCGATGCACTGCTTGACATACTATATTGGTTAATTGCGATTTTTTCGCTTTTGCTTTTCGTTCTGACCGTATCGGGAGGAATTATGCGATGTTATGTTCTGCTCGGTGTGTTCGGCGGAGGTTTCCTCTATATGGCATCGCTCAGCGTTATTGTGTTCAGATCAATGAGAGCATCGGTGCTGATATTGAAAAAGCTTCTCGGGATGATGACATATCCGCTTTATTTCGTTTTGAGCCGCAGCTTCCGCGCGGCAAAAAAATCGGCGGGCAATATGGAGAGAAAGATAAGAGAAAGAAAAAAGAAGTGTAAAGATAAAAGAAAGGTGGTTCCGGATGGCGGCGAGAAAGAAAAAGAAAAGCGGCGGCATTTTCGCCAGGATAATACTTTTCGTGTTCGTTGTGTATGCCGCAGGGACTTTGATTTCAAATCAGGTCAAGATAAACAGGCTTAAAGCGGATACCGCAAAGCTCGATGAGCTTATAACGACGGAGAGCATGAAGAAAGCTCAGCTTGAGCAGGTGCTTTCTGCGGAAATAGATGATGACTACATAAAAAAAGAAGCTGAAGAGCAGGGCTACGCCGCGCCGAATGAGCGCGTTTTTGTAGATGTATCGGGAAGCTGAACGAGGCTTTTCGAAAAACAAAGGAGGATAAGGGCAGAGTATGGGACTCGAAGTAGGAACCGTTTGCGAAGGGAAAATTACATCAATAACAAAATACGGAGCTTTTGTTTCGCTTGAGGGCGGCAAAAGCGGAATGGTGCATATTTCCGAAATTTCGCACACATATGTAAATGACATCAATGAGCATTTGCAGGTAGGTCAGGAAGTCAAGGTGAAGATTATCGGAATAGATGATAATGGAAGAATCAGTTTGTCTATCCGAAAAGCAGAGCCGGCGCCTCCGCGTCCCGCTCAGAATTTTGCTCCGAAGCCGCAGGCACCGCGTCAGCCGGTCGAGCTCTCTTTTGAGGATAAGCTGAAGCAGTTCATGCAGGACAGTGACAGCAAGATTTCCGGAATCAAGCAGTATTCCGAAAGAAGAGTCTCGCGCCGTCCGCGCAGACCCTGAAAAGATTCGAATAACCAGAAACCGAAGTGCGCTTTTTTAAAAGTGCGCTTCGGTTCTTTGCATTTTTCGGGCATCACCGCAATATAAATAATATATAAGGAAGTTTGCGGAGGTGAAGTGCCGTTGAAGAAAAACGGAAAAAGAGGGCTCGGGCGTTTCGCAGTTGCGATGATACTTTGCGCAGTATTTGTGCGCCTGATTTCATCGGAGGGAATCGTCGGAAAGCTCGGCGAATGGAAGCAGGAAGCAGAGGAAAGGATTTTTTCTCATATTCCGTCCGCATATGCCGTGGAAGAAGAAAAGACATTGAATTTACGCGATTTTTTTGCGGCTATTATCGGAGAGAAGGAAGAAACACAGAAAGAGGAGAGAACGCCCACGGAAAAGCAGGAGAAAGAGGAGCTCGTTGTCTGGGAATATACTCCCGGAGGAGAGGTCAGGCCAAATACATATCCGATAGAAAATACAACGATAAGCCCTAAATCCGAAAAGGGATATGTGCACCACGAAAACGTATGGGTGAAGAATGACAGCACAAAGGGGATTGATCTCAAATGGCTTCTCGGCGCAAAGCTTCCCTTTGAGCTTTCGGGAAAAGGTCCCCATGTTCTCATAATACATACCCACGGCAGTGAATGTTACCTTCCGCAAGGCAGGGAGACTTACACACTGGAGGATGTTGAGCGCACATCGGATAAGAGATATAATGTCATAAGAGTCGGCGATGAGCTTGAAAAAGTCCTCAGGGAAAATGGGGTTGCCGCTATTCATGACAGGAATATATATGACAGCCCATCCTATAACGGATCATATTCGAGAAGTCTCGCGGCGATAGGAGAGGCGCTGAAGAAAAATCCTTCGATCAAGGTCATCATAGATATCCACCGCGATGCGATGACATCGGCAGACGGAGTTAAATATCGCACCGTCGCAAATGTCGGCGGAGAACAGGTCGCGCAGCTGATGCTTGTTATGTCGACGGGAGAGAGCGGGCTTCCGCATCCCGATTGGGCGGAAAATCTGAAGCTTGCCGTCAAGGTGCAGAATGCGATGTCATCGAAATATCCGGGCATTATGCGTCCGATGAATCTGCGCAAAGAACGCTTCAATATGCACGCGACACGCGGTTCGATGCTCGTCGAGGTTGGGACGAGCGCAAATTCAATGGCAGAAGCTCTCGCGTCTGTAAGACTTTTCGGAAAGGAGCTTGCCGCAATACTGAAAACTGCAAAATAAAAAGAGGGATGGAAAACCATCCAAGTCGGAGGCCAAGCGG
>JAZSHZ010000081.1:0-5084 GCA_045533555.1 Eubacteriales bacterium | reverse complement strand
GTTCTCACTTCCTTTCTGTGAGCGAGAGAAAATCCCGCAACAACTCATTTTCCATTTTTAACCGCTTGTTTTCATATTTGTATTCTTGTAATGTTTTCGCCGGTTTTCTTCCTCTCTGCTTTGGTATTCCTTGCAGTTCTTTCTTTCGTTCTCGATTAAGAAGCTGATGAATCGGCCTGTCTCCAACCAATCCAAGTGCATTTTCTACTTCTTTCTGTGTCATCCCTTGTTTGAGCATTCCCTTGATTTGTGGTAAAAGCTTTAATGTGTGCTGATAATGTCTTGGCATAGTAACACCCCCTGATGTATTATCCTACATCAGGGGGTGTTTTGTCTATTGTCCGTTTTTAATGAACCTGTTCATTACTGCGGGTGGTTCTATAATTTATCATATAAATCATTTAAGAAATTCAACGATTTTGATTAAAAAAACTTGCCTTTTCCTTTTGAAATGGTATAATGGAAAATAAGAGGTGAGAGTGATGTCAAAGAGCATACCCAAGCGATGGCATATAGATGAAAGCATTTATGATGCATATACGATTGAATGCCTCACGATGGTTGAAACTCATTGGCATTCGCATTTTCTTCTGAACCTCTTCACGGGTGGTGAAGGTCTTCAGGAAATAAACGGAAAGGAATACCCGATCCATAAGGGAAGCATAATAATCCTTTCGCCGCTGGATTTTCACAGAAACATTATCCGCGAGGGCGAGGATGTCTCCGTCTGCGCGGTAAAGTTTTCCGATAAGCTTTTCTATGATTCGCTCGGCTCACTTTGTTCCCTGCAGGATTTCCCCATAGTGGCGGCGCTTTCGGGGGAGGATTATGAAACGGCGAGATCGCTTTTCGAGCTGCTTCTTCGTGAACAGGAAAAGAAAAGTGCACTCGGAGCGGATAAATTCTCTTCAAATCTCATTGAGCAGCTCGTCATACTCGCGCTCCGCGCATCGGGAAGAGCGGCGGGAAGCGAGGGAATGACGAAGGTGCGCCGCGCACTTGCATACATACATTATAACTTCAGGCGCAACATAAAGGTTTCCGATGTCGCAAAGCATATCGGATATTCGCCGAATTATTTCAGCGCGGAATTCAAGAAGGAAACAGGCGTCGAATTTCAGAAATATATTCAGGAATTAAGACTCGATTTTGCAATGAATCTCTTGAAGCTTTCAAAGCTTTCGGTAACGGAGGCGTGCTTTGAATCGGGCTTTAATACATTACCCCATTTTTCGCAGACATTCAAGAAAAAATTCGGAATTTCACCCGAAAGGGTTAAGGAGGAGCATAAATGAAAAAATGGAACGGCGGCGCGGTTACTCTTGCAACAGAGGAACTTCGCGAGAAGATCCGCGGCAAAAAAATTGCGCTTATGATGAACACAACGGCACTTGACAACGACGGAAGACTTCTCATCGATGTCATCGTCGAGGAAAAATGGGCAGAGGTTGCCTTCTTTTTCGGTATGGAGCACGGTGTCCGCGGAGACCTCTATGCGGGGGACGGAAAGCTTTCCGATGCTGATGCAAAGACGGGAATAAAGATCGTCAATCTCTATGAATATCCGCGTCTTCAGCCCCCGGTTGAATGGGTTGAGCAGGTCGATGCTGTCGTATTCTGCGCGCAGGATGTCGGCGTAAGACACTGGACGTATACGCCGTGGCTTATGCTTCTTGTTGAGTCATGCGCGGCGGCAAATCGCGAATGCATCATTCTTGACCGCCCGAACCCGATTCGCGGCGATATAGTTGAGGGTGCGCCCGCAGAAACGAAATATGCAGGAGAAGATCTCCTTTCGGGATTTGAGTATCCGCTTCGTCACGGTATGACGATCGGCGAGCTTGCGCTTATGTATAATGATATCAGAAATATCGGTGCAAATATAACCGTCCTCAAATTGAAGGGATGGCGCCGCGATATGTGGTATGACGAAACAGGTCTTGTCTGGGTGCCGGGAAGCCCCAATATGCCCGATATGGACACACCGCTTTTCTTTGCGGCAACGGGACTTTTGCAGGCGTCAAGCTTCTCTCTCGGAATAGGCACGACAACTCCGTTTGAATATGTCGGGGATATCGGCTTTGACGGTGCGCTTCTTGCAGAAGAGCTCAACGCGCTCGATCTTCCGGGAATCTATTTCATCCCGAAATACTATATGGCAATGACCTACAGAAACCCCGAGGAAGGCGCGAAGCGCGAGCTTTCGCTCTGTAACGGCGCATATATGGTCATCAATGACCGCAATGAGTGGAGACCGGTCGAGACGCAGCTCCATATCATGGAGACACTCAACCGCATGTATCCCGATGAAGTCAATTTTGAGCATCATTCGCTTGCAAGACCGAGAATGTGCACGGATAAAATCTGCGATGCGCTCAAGGAGCATAAGAGCCTCGCTCCCATCATCGAAGAGTGGAAGCAGGGCGCAGAGGAATTTAAGAAGGCAAGAGAAAAATATTTGCTTTATTAAAAGTAAAAACTTCCCATCCGAAAAGATGGGAAGTTTTTGTGTTTTATCGCTTTTTATGCTGGTTCTTGTAGTTCTGTGGAGCTGTTCCGTAATACTCTTTGAATTTACGACTGAAATAATGCGCCGAATGAAAGCCTGTCCCCAACGCAATTTCAGAGATTGATTGAGAGGAGAAAAGAAGCTTTTCACGTGCACGGACAAGGCGCATGTTATTGACATATTTCATTGGGGAAACTCCCCATATATCTTTGAACCGCTTGACGAAGTATGTTTTATTGAAGTGGGTTTCATCAGCGAGCATATCAAGCGTAATTTCCTGTGTAATATGATTTTCTATAAATGAATTGAGATTAAGCATCATTATATCAATATCATCACGTGCGCTTTTCGTGGTGTCAAGCATGGCGGAGATTTGATTTTGCAGAAGGGGAATGGGGTCTGAAAACTGTCTTAAGACGCTTATGAAAAATAGCGAAAGGCAGGAATCTGCCGCTCCGTTGTATTCGGGTTGTTTTGCAAGTCCTTCCGAAACCGTTCGGGAGAGAAAAGCATATGCTTCATCGTTATCTGAAATGGAAAATACCTCGGGGAGATTTTTAAGCTTCTCCGCAGTATTGCCGTATGCGTAAAATTTAAGCTCAAGAAGCTTGAGTGAGTCAAAATTCTCAATTGCATGGACAGAATCGGGCTTTGCAAGATAAACATTCCCTGCTACTGCTTGGAATGATTTTCCCTCCGTTGTTATGCATCCGCTTCCGCTTTTGCAATACATCAACTGGAAGAAATTATGCGTATGGCGAGGAATATACGTTGCAGGGTGGTCCGATACGAAAAAAACGTGCAAATCCATTGTAGGTCAGCTCCTTTATGTGTAGATTATACATCAAAATTCTGTTTTGTTCAATCAATAAACAGAATTTTGTGCAAATTACATCCTGTAAAAAGAATTTTTTCTAAATACAAAATTCGGAAACGGTGTTATCATTTAGACAAATAGCAAGAGAGGATGATTTTGATGAAAAAAGCAAAGATTGCCGTGATCGGCGCAGGTGGAATAGCAACGAATGTGCATCTCCCGAGCCTTTCAGAAATTGAAAATTGCGAAATAGTTGCTATTGCCGATATGGTGAAAAGTAAAGCTGAGGCAAAAGCGGCACAATATAACATTCCGAGAGTTTATGGAACTCATTATGAGCTTCTTGAAAACGAAAAAGAGCTTGACGGAATTTTCTGTCTTGTTCAGCCTGATTGTATGATGCGTGTCGCATATGATTGTATGCAGGCAGGAAACAATATTATTATGGAAAAGCCGTCGGGTCTTAATGCTTATCAGGCACATTCGCTTGAACGTTGTGCTGGGCGCAACGGAGTTATTGCTGCAGTTGCGATGAACAGACGTCATATCCCACTTGTTCAGCACGTTCTTAAAAAAGTGCGTGAGGCAGGCGATATCATCCAGATTGACGGCAGATTTATGAAATATTCCGATATTGATCGCGGATGGTTCTATGAAAGCGCTTTCAATTGCGACATAATCCACGCACTTGATCTCGTCCGCTATGTTGCACAATCCGAGCCCGTCAGCGCATCGACTGTTATCGGAAGAGTAAATTCTCCCGTTGACAATTCATGGAACAGCGTTTTCCGCTTTGAAAACGGAATTGTCGGAACGCTTCGTGCAAACTATCGCGCATCGGGAAGAGTTCATGATATTGAAATTCACGGAAGAGGAGCAAGCGCATTTATAAATATGGGCTTCGGCGTTCCTTCTTGCGATGCGAAAATAATATACAATGACGGTGTTTCGCTCTATTCCGCTGCAGCGGCAGGTGTTGGCGACAATAATATAGAGTATATCGACGGAATTGCTTTTGCCGGCGGAGAAGAATACTATCAGTATTACGGCTACAAGAGCGAGGATATTGATTTTGTAAATTGCGTTCTTGAAAAGAAAGAGCCTCTCTGCACGATAGCCGATGCCGCAAGGAGTATGGATATGATGGAAATGCTCCTGAAAAATAATATATAGTTTTTGAAAAAAGTTGCCTTCTGAAGGCAACTTTTTTATTTGCTTAATGTTTCTTTATGTGGTAAAATAAAAGCAGAATTGAGGTGGAAATATGAAGCAGACACTTGGCATTCTTGCAAACTATTTTGGAGATGACCGGGTGTTTTGGGAACCCTTACGATCATGGTTGACGGAAAGAGATATTACAAGTTTGTAAGCTCGGGAGAGAGAAATCGTGATAACGATGGAGGCGAAGTTTGGGAAACGGGAGATTATGTTGCATCAAGCAGCGATGTTGAGATGCTCAGAGCTATTGCAAGCTCCAAGGAAGCTATAGTTCGTTTCCGGGGTGACAATTATCACTACGATCACACGATTCCCGCAAAAGATAAGACAGGAGTTGCACAGGTTCTTGCAGCATATGTAGAATAAGATAAAAGAAGAAGCTATCATCCGATAGCTTCTTTCAGACTGTCGAAAAAGGCACAAGAACACAAGCGGAGAATTTATATATAGGGAACGATCTATGTGTCGTTCTGTCTCAAATTTTCACAAAACCAATTTACAAAAAACGGAGAATTGTATATAAAACGCCTTGAAACATCA
>JAZSHZ010000087.1:0-2793 GCA_045533555.1 Eubacteriales bacterium | reverse complement strand
TGACGCAATCGGATCATCCTCGACGCGGATCGATGCCTCCTTTGTTGTCTTTTTGCCGTCTATGACAGCTTCTACAACAAATGTTGTTTCACCGGCAGCCTTACCTGTTATGTCAAGAACACTTGTTCCCTTTTCTGCCTTGCGGGTGCTGTTTGCTGCGGTGATCTTTCCTGACGCATCAATAATATTTACTGTATTCTGAGCATCAACTGCCGTTCCGTTGTTTGCAGGGCCGAAGAAATGAATCGTTCCATCGCTCATCTTTGTTGTTACAAGTGCTTCGAGCTTTTCGCCGATTGCGATGACTTCAGGGATTTCCGTCACGATTTCGGAAACCGATACCTCATCTACATCAACCGGCACGAATTCTATCTTATACGGAATGAAGAACGCACACCAGCTCGGCATCTCATAGGGACGGATCGAAATTTCAACGGGACCGCGTTCGAGATAAACCGTGTTGAGGTTTTCTGTTGCAAGATACATCGTTCCTGCGTTGAAATCCGCCTTCGGGTCATCAAAAATGAAGTTTCCTGCATATGCGCCGTTTACGAATATATAGCTGTTTGAGAAGTTTGCAAGTCTTGCGCCCGTAAATCGGACATTATAATATCCTGCCGCCTCGATGTTTGCTCTGATTGTAAACATTGAGTTAGCTCTCGTCGGCCACGGTTTTGTTCCTGTCTGAATCTGGCAGAGGAGCTTTTCCGTTCCGTCGTTGAGATTTATCTTGAGCGGAGTATAACGGCACTGATAATTCGTCATCTTACCTGAATCAAGAACAAGCTCAAATCCCTTTGTCTCCCATGCGGCAGACGGAATTGCCTTATCCTCATACTTCATGGTATCCTGCGAAAGCTCAATGACCGTAAGCTGCGGCTTCGGTGCTTCGACCGCATTGATTGTATATTCGGACTTATATTCCTCTCCTGCAATCTTTGCAGTAAGCTCAAGCGTTATCGGGCCTGTCTTAAGCGCCTTGATTTTTCCGTTAAACTTTCCTACCTTGACTTCGCCCGACACTTCCGCCGTCTCGGGATCCTTTACCGTGACAGTGAACGCATCGTTTGTGTTCTCACTGCCGTCCTTCTTGAATTTGCCCATATAATATGCAGACTTGTCACTCATAATTGCATTCGCGGTGAAATCCACCGTATCTTTGACATACATTGTCTCGGGAAGAGTATGTCCGATGCTTTCATATGCAACAGATGTGACATCATCAAGATGTGTAATCTTAAGCGCATTAAGATAAAGTCTTGCGGTGTCATATGGCATCGAAAGGTCTAAGCTTGTTCCCTTTCTGTAATAACCCTTTTCGGTTACAACAAATGCAATCTTGATTTTTCCGTTTGCATCCGGAGTGAGATATACAGTATTCAGTCTTTCTTCTCCGCCGAAGACCCATGTGTTTGAGTCTTCAAAGAGCGTACACGCATATTCACCCGCATAAGTTCCATTAGCATAGACGGAGAAGATACCACCGTCCGAGTTCTTTGTTCCGCGGACGGAAATTCCATAGTAACCCGCAGGAGCACCTCTTCCAAGATCGACTTCGATCGTCCACTTTCCGTAGAGGCCGCTTGCGGAATTAGGCCATACCTTCGTTCCGCAGTCTGCGATAAGGAAGCTCTCCATCTCGCCTTTTTCATTTTTTACATCAAGGTCTGTTCTTGTTGCCTTACTCTCGTAGCTTACGCTTTCTGACGGAACCGTTACGAATCCGCTTCCGTGGAGAGTTCTGAGGTTCCATTTCTTTTCATATTTGCCGTCATCGCCCTCGCCGCGTACCGTTGTTCCGAAATCGACGATAACGGGCTCGCCTGACCATACCGTATCTGCGATATTGATCTTGTGCTCCGTCTTATATTCCGTGCCGTTTATCGTTGCGCAGAGCTCGACAACCGCTTCGCCGCCCGCTATTGCGGTGAGCTCGCCTTCAAAAATGCCATCGTTTGTTGCACCTTCGATTTTGACGTTGCCCGTCTTTGCGGTTACCGTGAACTTATCCGTTGTGTTTTCGCCACCCGCAACTGCATATTTGCCCATTCTGAATATTTCATCATTGGACATAATCGCATTTGCCGTGAATGCAATCTTATCTCCCGTGACCGCTTCGGACGGAAGATCATGGACGTTCTCCTTATGCTCAAGTGCTATCATCTCCGGCATCGGAGTGAGCGTCAATGTGTTAAGGCAAAGTCTTGCCGTTTCATAAGGTGAGCTTGTATCAGCAATACCGTTTACCGCATAGTAGCCGTTCTGCGTTGCGGCAAAAGTTATCTGAATCTTCTTGTTGCTGTCAGGTGTTATATAAACCGTGTTGAGGTCTTTCTTTCCTCCGAATATCCATGAGGATTTATCATTAAGGAGCGTGCTTGAATATTCGCCCGCATATGCTCCGTCGACATAGACTGCAAACTTTGCACCCGATGCCATCTTTACGCCGCGGAGAGATACTGCATAGTAGCCTGAATGATAGCCTTCGCCGAGGTCAACCTCGATCGTCCATTTACCGATTTTTGAACCCGCTGTTCCATCCCACGGTTTTCTTCCGATATCGGCAATGAGGAATTTTTCCTGAACATTCTGCTCATTTGCAACCGTAAGGTCAATTCGCGTTCCCTTGTTTGCAAAGCTTGCAGTTTCGCTCGCGACGGTAGTGAAGTTTTCGCCGAACATTCCGTTGCAGTTCCACGCAGTGCCGTATACACCGTCATCGTCCTCACCGCGCTTCATATTTCCGAAATCAACGGTTACGGGCTCCGTTGCCCATACAACTTCCTCTTCCTT
>JAZSHZ010000219.1:0-5125 GCA_045533555.1 Eubacteriales bacterium | reverse complement strand
AACACATAAAAATGATGGTAGTCACTTTTTTTGTGTCTACCATCATTTTATCACTTCAAACTTAACGCCTTGCTGTTTTTTTATGATTCGATTATTATCCGCTTATTCTTCTCTGCAAGAATAAGCATTTCTTCCGCACTTTTCATCGTTATATCGCTGATTTCACTTCCACCGGTTATTCTTGCCAATTCTTCAGCTCGACCTTTCGCATCAAGCGGAGAGACAAACGTATAAGTCCTTCCATCCTGCTCTTTTTTTTCAATTTTAAAATGAACATCGGACATCGCAGAAATCTGTGCAAGATGAGTTACACACAAAACTTGCTTTTTAACCGAAAGTCTGTATAGTTTTTCGGCAATTCTCTGTGCTGCTCTGCCGCTGACACCCGTGTCAATTTCGTCAAAAATCAATGTTCCAACATAATCGGTTTCATCAAGGGCATTTTTCATTGCAAGCATTATTCTTGAAAGCTCACCGCCTGAAGCGATTTTCTCAAGAGGTTTTTCCGTTTCTCCAAGGTTTGTCGCTATATAGAATCTGATTGAATCAATGCCCCGAGGTGCAAGTTCTTCGTTCAAGTCAATTTTAACGAAAAATTTTGCATTTTTCATATCAAGATCTGCAAGTTCACGCATTATGCGCTCTTCAAACACCTTCGATGTTTCAACGCGAATATCATAAAGTTCTTTTGCCACTGCTCTTGCCGAATTATTAAGCTTATTGATTTCAGCATCAAGCGCAATAATGCGTTCTTCCGAAAATTCAATTTCCGCAAGCTCAGCTTTTGCTTTTTCAAGATACGAAAGCATCTCTTCAACTGTATTTCCATATTTTCTTTTAAGCTTGTGGATAACATCAAGTCTCGATTCGACAGCATCGATCTCCCCCTCCGAAAAATCAAGAGATTCGACCATTCTGCGAAGTTTTTCCGAAATATCCTCCGCCGCATAGCTCAACTCGGAAACAGTTTCCGATATTTCACCGATTTCCCCGGAAATATCAGATATCATAATCAAGGCCTTCGATGCATCGGTAAGTGCAGAGCATATCCCAACAAAATCCCCTTCACCCGAAAACGCAGAGTTTGCGCAGGCAAGCTTTTCGAGCACCTTCACGCTATCTCTTATAACGCGTTGCTTTTCAAGAAGCCTGATATCTTCCCCTTCCTGAAGCTCTGCCGCTTCAAGCTCCTCAATCTGGAACTTAAGCATTTCAACCTGACGAGTCTTTGCCGTTTCATCAATATCAAGGCGTTTTCTCTCCGCAATCTTTAACTGAAGATTGTTATATAAATCCGCATACTTCGCGCATAACGAATTATATCTCTCAGATTCCGCAAATCTATCGATGAATATCGGATGCACCTCGGGATCAAGTAGCTGCTGACTGTCATGCTGCCCCAAAACATTTATGAGTAATATTCCAAGCAACTTGAGCAATGACGCGGTTATGGGTTTTCCGTTTACTCTGGCACTGCTCTTCCCGTCTGCGGAAATTTCTCTTGAAATTATTATTTCTTCATCATTTGTTTCATACCCGTTTTCGGAAAGCCATTCATTGACTTCATTCCCATAATCGCTGAACACAGCAGTTACAGAAGCTTTGCTCTCCCCATTTCTAACGATATCCTTAGTCGTTCTATAACCGAGAACTGCACCTATTGCATCAATAATTATAGATTTTCCCGCTCCGGTTTCACCGGTCAGGACATTAAAGCCTCGCTGAAACTCAATGTCACAACATTCTATAACCGCGATATTTTCAATATGAAGCAATTTTAACATATTACTCACTCACTTTTATTATGAAAGAATATCTCCCAATCTTTCGCAGAATTCAGCTGCAGACTCCGCCGTGTGTAACACAAGGAAAGCAGTATCATCTCCTGCAAGTGTTCCGACGATATCAGATGATTGCATTGAATCTATTGCGGAGCACGCCGCAGAAGCAAGCCCCGGCATCGTCTTAATAACAACAATATTCTGCGCGTTGTCATAGGACAAAACACTTTCTCTAAATATGGTCAGGAGTCTTTCCGAAAATCCCGAATCGGTCGAAGAATGAGAAACCGCATACTTGCTCTTCCCGTTGCTTCCGACCGACTTAATCAACCGAAGCTCTTTTATATCTCTGGACACAGTCGCCTGAGTTGCATTGACTCCTTCCGCGTTGAGATATTCTGTCAATTCGGATTGAGTTGAAATATCATATTTTTCTATAAGTTTCAATAGAATCGTCTGTCTTTTTGATTTCATTCAATCAAACCTCCTGTCGGAAAGCTTTGAATATAATACATCGTAGAAATTTGTATTCTTGACGTGAATCAGTTTTGTTACGTTTTCGGAAAGCTTGATTTCAAGGCTATCGCCCCGGACAAGCTCAAACCCCGACGCACCATCCACACTGACAACTATTGCACCGTTCTGGATATTCTGAGGAAGAACATTGATGACTCTTTTTTCCGAAAGAACAATCGGTTTTGCCGCAAGGGCGTGAGTACAAACAGGCGTAATAATAATATTTCTTGCAATCGGGTCAATTATCGGACCACCTGCTGAAAGTGAATATGCCGTTGAACCCGTCGGAGTGGCAATTATGACACCGTCACCACTGTACCTTGAGATGAACGTATTGTCTGCATATATATCCATATCGACAATCCACACAAGTCCGCTTTTGTTTATCACCGCATCATTAAGCGCCGTTGCACTGAAAACAATTTCATTATCACGTCTTACCGAAACATCTATCATCATTCGCTCTTCGACGCTGTAATTCCCCGCAATAATATTTTCAAGATAATGAAGCTCGTTGGATTCAAGCTCAGCCATATATCCAATGCGGCCTATATTGATACCCAGAATCGGAACGTCAAGTTGAGCAACCTGACTTGCCGTGTGAAGCAAAGTTCCGTCCCCTCCGAAAGATATTATAATGTCTGCAAATGTTGCCGCTTCTGCCAAATTGCATTTGATCGCACCGGTCACACCATGTTCGTCCGCTATATCGGCAATATAGACGTCGATTCCGCGTTCTTTAAAAAATGACGCAACTTTTTTTGTACACTCCAAGTCAATATCTCTTGAAGGATTCGGATTTAACAATACGCTTTTCATACCGATCTATCCTTTCAACGAATTATGGGCATCCTCAACAGTTTTTTTAATATCAACCTCTGCATTCTCGCTATTATCGCAACTAAGACTTCCGAGAAATTCAATATTCCCCTCAGGCCCGGTTATCGGAGAAAATGTTAATCCGCGAACTCCGAATCCCGCCTCATTTGCATTAATGATAAAGTTTTCAAGAACTTCGCAATGAACTTCAGGATCCCTCACGACACCCTTTTTTCCGACTTTTTCGCGACCTGCTTCAAACTGAGGCTTTATAAGACAATATACATTACCGACATCACCCATAAGCGCCCTCACAGCAGGAAGAACGATTTTCAGAGAAATGAAAGAGACATCAATAACTGCAAGTTCAATAACTTCCGGTATTTGCTCGTGCGTTACATAGCGGATATTTGTTCTTTCCATACAGACAACACGAGGATCATTCCTTATTGCCCACGCAAGCTGTCCGTAGCCGACATCGACGGAATATACCTTTCTCGCACCACGGCGAAGAAGACAATCAGTGAATCCACCCGTGGAAGCACCGACATCAATCGCAAGCTTTCCTTCAACCTCGGTGCCAAAGAAATCAAGAGCCTTTTCAAGTTTCAGACCGCCGCGGCTTACATATGCATTTTCATTTCCATGAACCTCGATATTAGCATCATCTAAAAATGAATCACCGGCTTTATCCGCTTTCTGCCCATCAACAAATACATTGCCGCTCATTATTATCGCTTTTGCCTTTTCTCTGCTTGCAACGAGTCCCTTTTCAACAAGGAGAACATCCAATCTTTTTTTAGCACTCAATTTTCATTTGCCTCCATAACAGTCTTATATATACCGTCAACATCCAATTTTAAAACCTTATACAACTCTGCTTGACTTCCGTGTGTCACGAAAGTGTCTCCGCAGTTTATGCCGCGGATCTTACAATGAACATCACTTTCAGCAACAATCGAAGATACCTCTTCAAAAACGGAACCATGCCGGACAACATCCTCGACAACAATAATTCTGCCCATCTTTTTCGCGAGTGCAATTATTGCATCACGATCAATCGGTTTTATTGAATTAAGCTTCAGAACTTCGCAGGAAACTCCGTTCTGTGCTGACTTCTCGCATGCCGCCACGACATTATTAACCAATATGCCGTATGTTATCAAACCAACATTATTTCCTTCACGGATTATACAACTTTGGGCGCAATTCGCAAAGGAATTCCCATTATATGCACCTTCGCCGCCTTTTCCGTATCTGATCGCAACAGGCCCACCCTTGCCGAGTGCATAGGAAAGCATTCCGCGAAGCTCCGAGAAATTTGAAGGAGCAAGGATCCTCATTCCCGGGATATCGGAAAGAAATGCAACATCAAAAACGCCGTGGTGCGTTTCACCGTCTTCACCGACGAGCCCTGCCCTGTCTACTGCAAAAACGACATTTTGCTTTGATATTGCAACATCATGTATCAGCATATCGTAGGCACGCTGAAGAAATGTCGAATAAATGGCGCAGACAGGCTTCATTCCCTGTGAAGACAACCCTGCCGCCATAGCGACAGCATGTTCTTCCGCTATCGCAACATCAAAAAATCGCTCCGGATATTTTTCGGAAAAATCAGTCAAGGCAACCCCCGAAGTCATCGCTGCGGTTATCGCGCAAATCTTTTCATCTTTTTCCGCAAGCAAGACAAGCTCATCTCCGAAAACAGATGAAAAGGAATCCTTTTTAACAGAAGAAATTCCTTTTTCGGCATCAAATTTACCAACTCCGTGGTAATCCTGCGGGCGAAGCTCTGAAGGCTCATAGCCTTTTCCCTTTTTAGTTATCGTGTGTATGACAACCGGTCTTTTGAGATCCTTTGCAAGCTCAAGCAAATAAATCATATACTTTATATCATGACCGTCAGCAGGACCAAGATATGTAAATCCCATATCTTCGAAGAACAGTGATGGTATGAAAAGGTTTTTCAATGCTTTTTTTATTCCGTGGATTAAATTGTCAACAGC
>JAZSHZ010000001.1:0-8496 GCA_045533555.1 Eubacteriales bacterium | reverse complement strand
ATGACCTTTTGCAGGTTATCGCATTTCCAATATTCGAAGTGAGAACGAAGAACATCTTTGAATCTTCCGAAGAAAGATTCAATAACTGCATTATCTCTTGGCACACCTGCTCTTGACATACTTTGAATTACGTTGTATGATTTAAGCAGGTTACAATAACCTGCTGATGAGTACTGGACACCCTGATCGCTGTGCAAAAGGATAGGGGTATCGGTACTCTTTGCTTTTTCAAGAATTCTTTTTGCAGGTTTTATGACAAGGAAATTATCAAATGTATCACTTAACTCATAATCAAGTATTTCATTGTTAAATAAATCCAAATAGCACGCAAGATAATTCCATCTACCTTTGTGTTTTATGTATGTAACATCCGTCACTATCTTCTGCATGGGTTTTTCAGCATAAAATTCACGATTTAATATATTTGCATATCTGTCGTGTTCTGAGCCTTCGGTTTCAGGATTTTTTTGTTTTCGGATATATCCGGATATTCCAAGTCGTTTCATTGATTTCCACACAGATACATCTGTAACTACCCAACCATACATATTGAGCAAAGTGTCTGCTATCGTTCTGTAACCTTGTGACGGAAAATGAGAATGTATATCTAATACATAGTAGTCCAGCTCTTTTTGTTTGATTTCATAAGAGTTTAATTTTCCTTTGCGTTTCAACCATTTGT
Source organism: Eubacteriales bacterium (assembly GCA_045533555.1). Classification (GTDB taxonomy): domain Bacteria; phylum Bacillota; class Clostridia; order Oscillospirales; family JAAYXM01; genus SIG480. The sequence goes on along the minus strand of JAZSHZ010000001.1, from coordinate 7,814 downwards.
AGTAGCCACTGCGAGATACTTCGTACACATCGCAAAGCTCCTGAATTGAATGTTCTCGGCTTTCATTCTCTATACAAGCATATATCCGTTGAATTACTTTCTTTTGGCATCGCCCCTTTCGAGTTCTATGGATTTTTTTAACCGTACAATTTCTCCATTCTTTTTCAGTAGCTCTCGTTCCAGAAGAGCAACCTTGTATTCAAGCTGTTCTGTTGGTGTAAGTTCTTTCTTGTTATGATATTTTGCAAGAGGATTGCCGGGCTTGCGTTTGTTGATTAATGCTTCTTCGCCTCCTTCCAAATATTGTTTTGTCCATTTGTGTATTTGGCTATTATTTATTCCGCTTTCTTTTTCTAATGCCGTCGCTGTTTCTCCTTCTAAATTACGCAAGACTAATGATAATTTCTCTTCTTTGCTGTGGTGTGTATTCTTTCCACCTTTTGGTCTTCCCATTTCTTTCTTCTCCTTTTCTTTTATTCTAACACATAAAAATGATGGTAGTCACTTTTTTTGTGTCTACCATCATTTTATCACTTCAGTGATTTTTTTCACTGACCTTTTTGTATAAGTGTTTTTTAGAAATCGACCTCTGTGTCGTAGTAGCAGCACTTGAGGAGCTTTTCCATCTCTTCCTGGTTCGGCTGACGCGGGTTGGAGCCTGTGCAAGCGTCTGCGATAGCATTCTTTGCAATTTCCGGAAGTCTCTCAAGGAAGACATTCTCCGGAACGAAGCCCTGCTCGCAGGGATAGCTGTCTGCACCGTAGTGCTTGATGCACTGCGGGATGTTGAGGTCGTCGTTCATCTTGCGGAGATATGCGATGAGGTTTGCAACCTTGTCTGCAACTGTCTCACCGCCGAGCTTCATTGCATCTGCAATATCTGCATAGCGCTTTGCAGCGGATTCAACCTTTGCGTTGTATGCGATGACCTTCGGGAGATACATAGCGTTAGCAGCACCGTGGATGATGTGTGCGCCGAAGTCTTCGAAGATAGCACCTGTCTTGTGAGCCATAGAGTGAACGATACCGAGGAGAGCATTGGAGAATGCCATACCTGCCATGCACTGTGCGTTGTGCATCGAAGCGCGCTTTGTCATATCGCCGTTGTAGGAATCAACGAGATCAGCCTGAATCATCTTGATTGCGTGGAGTGCAAGCGGATCAGTGAAATCGCAGTTTGCAGTAGATACATATGCTTCAACTGCATGTGTCATAGCGTCCATACCTGTGTGAGCAGTAAGCTTCTTCGGCATTGTCTCAGCAAGGTCGGGGTCGACGATTGCGATGTCCGGAGTGATTTCAAAGTCAGCGAGCGGATACTTGATGCCCTTCTCATAGTCTGTGATGACGGAGAATGCAGTAACCTCAGTAGCTGTTCCCGATGTGGACGGGATAGCAACGAAATGAGCCTTTGTGAGGAGCTTCGGAAGACCGAATACCTTGCACATATCCTCAAATGTTGTTTCGGGATATTCATATTTAATCCACATAGCCTTTGCTGCATCAATCGGAGAGCCGCCGCCCATAGCGATGATCCAGTCAGGCTGGAATTTGCTCATTGCCTCTGCGCCGCGCATAACGGTATCAACGGACGGATCCGGCTCGATACCCTCGAAAAGCTCGACCTTCATGCCTGCTTCTTCGAGATATGCTACAGCTTTGTCAAGAAAACCGAATTTCTTCATCGAGCCACCGCCGACGCAAATCATTGCGCGCTCGCCGCGGAGCTCCTTAAGAACGGAAAGGGTGCCTTTGCCGTGGTATAAGTCACGGGGAAGTGTAAAACGTGCCATTTTAGAATTCCTCCTGAAAATTTGATTTTTTTCGCGCCGTATCGACGGCACTGTTATTAGTATAACATATATCTTGGGAATTTCAATAGTATTTTTTTATAAATAAACAAGAAAAAAAGCACTCTTTTGAGTGCTTTTGCCATATGGAAAAATTATAACTTGAATTATACAAGGTTTCGGTCGATGACGAGCTTTACATTAAAACACGGATCAAGCGCGGAAACTGCAGTGACGACCATATCACAGACTATCTTGTCGGGAGCGGGATAGTCAATCGGGATAACGACGTCAAAAAGAATGTTCTTATGGTCTCCGCTCGGAACGATTCTGAAATCGTGCATCGAAAATGAGTTATCAAGTTTTCTTATAACATTATAAACGTTGTCGCGGATTTCGCAGACCTCTTCGTTTTCGACTTCAAGAGGGTCCATATGTATAAGAAGCTCAACCGAGAGCTTCTTTGAGACCTCGTATTCGATTTTGTCTATAAGACCGTGGCTGTCCATGATGTTTTCACTGGAGGAAACTTCCGCGTGGAGAGATGCAAAGAGTTTTCCGGGTCCGTATTCGTGGACGATAAGGTCATGGATTCCGAGAATATTTTCATAGGAAAGAACCTCGTCGTGGATATTGCGGACAAGGTCGGGGTCTGGTGTCGCTCCGAGAAGCTGTGTGAGTGTGTTGCGCAGGATGCCGATGCCTGCCCACATAACGAGAAGACTGACGAGGATTCCGACGCAACCGTCGATGGGAAAGTCTGTAAATTTCGATGCAATTATCGCAATCAATGTGACTGATGTCGCAAGCGCATCGGAGAGACTGTCCGTCGCGACGGCGTGTATTGCCGTGGAGTTTATCTTCTTTCCGATATAGCGGTAGAAGAAATTGAGCCAGAGCTTGAGCAGGACGGAAACGGCAAGACCGATGACGACGACGGGCGAGAAGACAGAGCTTTCACCGTGGATGATTTTCATCACAGAGCTTTTACCGAGTTCAAAACCGACGAGAAGAATAAAGAAGGCGCAGGCAAGAGCCGCGACGTATTCAATTCTTCCGTGACCAAATGGGTGTTCTTTGTCGGCGGGTTTTGAAGAAAGCTTAAAACCAAAAAGTGTGACGATGTTTGATGCACTGTCGGAGAGATTGTTCGCGGCATCAGCGGTAACCGCGATGCTGTTTGAAATAATGCCGAGAATAAATTTGAGCGCCGCGAGCAAAAGGTTGCAGACTATGCCGACGGAACTTGCGACGACTCCGTATTTCGTTCTTACCGCAGGATTTGAGAGATTATCCGCATCCTTGATAAAGAGGCGGACTATAAGTTTTGTCATAATGAAATCACGAGCCTTCCGTTATTTTAAAAGTGCCTTTGCGAGATGCGGAAAAATATCTTCGCGGATGAGCTTTCCCGAAGTGATGGTGAATGAATAATCGGAATTGAGTTTGTGCATAAGAGCCGAGAAGGTTTCTCCCGTGACACGCGATGAAGAGGAAAGCCTTTTTGCATTGTCGCGCTCAAGAAGACCGAGTCTTGCGGCGGTGATGAATGAGATGAAATATGGGCTCTTTTCATCCGCGCCGTATTTCTTCGCGATTGCGGAAAGCTCCGTATCTGCAGAGAAGTCGGAATCGACGTATTTGCGATAATCGGAAAGAACCTCCTCGGGAGGCATCGTCATCGCGATGAGATCTCCGAAGGTGAGCGCGCGCTCGGGATGAAGCGTGTTGTTTCGATAGCCGACTGAATAGCCTGCGTTCGCAAGGGCGGTTGCGTCACTGTTTTCACAGTCGCAGAATGCATTTATCGCAAGAAGCTCCGAAACCGTGACGACTTCGTAGCCGTATTTTTTGAGAAGCTCAAGTTGACGCGGCAAAGCGGAGGCAACGGGGGAGAGACGCGCCATGCTGAAACCGTCCTTCTGGAAAATGATCTGACCGTTGAGCGCATCGGGATTCTCTTCGAGCGCGCGGCGGAGCGGCTCAACCATTGCCTCAACATCGCTCTCATAGCTTCCTGTGGGAAGCCAACCACCTCCGTCAAAGCTTGCCGCCATATAGTTATAGCCGGCATAGCGATATGCATCATAGGAGTTTTTGCCGTCGGGGATTTTATCGACATAATGAGGAGGTCTTGAAAGCTTCATTTTATATCCGTATTCCGAGACGAGAAGGTTATCAAGCTCCATAATATCATCGATGACCTCACGCAGGGTCGAGAAACTCTCACGATCACCGTAGACGAGCTTCATCTTTCCGAAAAGGATATGGCGATATCCGTGGTTTGAAATTTCGTGTCCGCCTTCAAGAATGCGGCAAATGAGCTCAGGACGGTTTTTTGCGCCTGCTCTTGCATCTTCGTTTATATCAGGGTAGTGGTCAAATTTAACTCCGCCCCAGGTGAATGAACCATGCTTTCCTGCTTCGTCGGGATAGTTATGTTCTGTTGTTCCGATGACATCAAAAGTACCTTTTGCTCCGTATGCTTCAAGCGTCTTGAGCAGATGAAGCGTGAGCCCATCCTCGGAGACCTTCGGATTTGTCGCAATATCCGTCGGGCCGTCATCAAAGGTCATTGCGCAGACGCGGCGACCCTTCGGAGGATATACCTTTTCGATCCTTCTGACGGGAGTGACGAATTTACAATCGCGGTTTTTGATCTCTTCTTTTATAACGTGCTTTGCGCGGCGCGCAAGATCATATAAAATCATAATTTATTCCTCCACGTAAACATCAATGTATTTTCCTTCTTGCTCTTTTGAAGAGAGGAATGAGAAAAATGTCAGCGCATATTTGATATATGCCTTTATCAGCCTTGAATAAAGTCTTTCGTTTTTATACATAAAAATTTTGCATTTGAGAACATCATACGGTGATGCGGCACCCGCAAAAACGCGCCCCTGCTTTCCGAGCATTGCGGCTTTGAGCTTTTCTTCAAAATCAGGCTCGTTTATTGCGCCTTCGGGAAGATCGCATTCCCAGAAGCTCGTTCCGACTTCAGTTGGGCAATGAGCATCGCTTCCTGCAGAAAAGGCGAGATTTTTCTCTCTGCAAAGCTCGAGCGCCCTGTCGTTTGCATTGCAGATTCGCGAATGGACGACGCGGGAATTGAAAACCTCGATTCCGTCAAGCTGCTCGTAAAGCGAATCGGGATGACTTCTCTGTGGCGAGAATGGGTGTGCATAGAAAACCAGCGCACCCTGATTGTGAGCTTCCTTGCAGATATCGCGCCAATAGAAACGCCCGTATTCATCGCGCGAGAGATTTTCGTTTATGGGTTTTTTGAGAAAATAGACGACGAGATGGCCGACATCCGTTGAAAACTCGCAGGAGGGGATAATGAAGAAATTATCGCGATTCTTATGTTCTGCAAAAGTGTTGTGGTCGGCAATGGCAACTCCGGAAAGACCCGCCTCGCGCGCCGCCGCAACGAGCTCATCTGTCGTCATTTTGGAATCATAGGAAAGCTTCGTGTGTACATGAAGATCAAATTTCATAAAAATTACCTCACAATACTGTCAGTTTTCTTGAATGCTTCGATAAGATAATTTGCAGATGCGCGCGCATCGCGTATATCAAGCACGCCGTCGGAAATCCCCGGGTTGAGAAGACCTGCGAAAAACGAGAGGGCAAAGGAAAATCTGTTTTTGCTTTTTTTGAGATATGAGGGAAATGTCAGGAGATCCTGGATGAGAAAACGCATTTTGTGCCCAACTTTGTAATTCGGAGTGAATGCGGTGTAGGCTTCCGCTTCTTCGCCGCGCGCCGCGCGATAGAGCGCGAGCGGGATGTTGCAGCCCGAATTCGGAGCAAGTCCGGAGCTTCCCCAGAAGCGGGGGTTGATTTCCATAAGGTAAAATCCGCTCTCGGGATTTCCTTTGAATTCGACCATGGCGACTCCTTCCCAACGGAGTGCGCGAAGAAGCTTTATTGCATGGTCGCAAAGCTCGGGAAGATCTGCGCTTTCGCAGAATGATGAAGGACCTCCCGATGCGGGATATTCACGGAGACGGTGGTGGCAGAATATCTCAAGCGGCTCGCCGTTCTTTCCGAAAACGGCGGAGACTCCGTAGCCGTCTCCTTCGATATATTGCTGAACGAGAATTTCACCGCCGTATGCGGCAAATTTTTCATAGACAGAAATAAATTCCTCGCGGCTTTTCACGATGGAATAGCGCTCACTCGGAGAGAGCCCGAGCATTTCACCCTTCGGGAGCTTGATGACGGAAGGATATGAAATCCGATCTGCGAGCATCGCAACGGTTTCTCCTTCTTTCAGAAATGTCGTCTCCGGGACGGGGACGCCGATGCTTTCCGCAAACGGGATGAGGCGTGATTTGTCGTTTGCAAGCTCGATCATATCGAGTGAGGGAAGCGCGACATCCGCAAAGGTGGAGATTTCCTCTTTTTTGCCGCAAAGCGAAAGAAGTGTCGCTATGCCGACGGGGATTATGACGGGCTTTTCCTTTTGTGATTTGCAGAGCGCGGAAAGCTCCTCGATGAATTTATCTTCATCCTCCGCGGCATCAGTGAGATATGTGTTCTGCGATGAATATTTAGAATAGAAGCCGAGAGCCTTTTTTTTCGGGCAGACCGTTCTTTCGGCGCAGATGACGGGGATTTTCTCTCTGCCGAGCGCGCGTATGACGGGGAGACTCATTCTGTAGCGGACATCTGTAACAATAACGGGATTCAAGGAAGACACACCTCTCCTATTATATATATTATTAAAATATTGTATCACATTTATCCTTCTCATACAAGTCAAAAAACATAGTTGCGGCAAGAAAAGAAGTTATAATCATATCTTTGAGAGTTATAAAAAAACACTATAACTAAACTAATGGTATTTATTATTGATATATGTTGAAAAAAGGCTTGTTTTTATTGAAAGAATAATGTATAATCTGTTATAGGTAAAAACTATGCTGAATTAAATTTTGGAGGTTTTTTAAAATGGGAAAAGTTAGAGTTCTTCTTATAGGTGCTGCTTTCTCGGCAGACCTTCACGCAGAGGGCTATGCCCGCTGCGGAGACATTGCAGAGCTTGTTGCGATTTGTGATAAGGACACAAGCCGCGTAAAGACTCTTGCAGACAGATACGGCTTTAAGGATTATGCTGTATACGATGATATGTTCAAGGCTATCGAAGAAGTAGATTGCGACGTTGTCGACATCTGCCTCCCGAACTTCCTTCACCACGATGCAGCTCTTGCTGCTTTCAAGAAGGGTCGCCATGTCATCAGTGAGAAGCCCCTTGCAACAACTGTTGAGGATGCAAAAGAGATGCTCGATGCTGCAGAAGCTGCAGGTAAGAAGCTCTATTATGCAGAAGACTGGCTCTTCGCTCCGGCTCTCAACCGCGCTCTTGAAGTAATCGATGAAGGCGCTATCGGCAAGCCGATGTTCGTCCGCGCACGTGAGTGCCACAACGGTTCTCATTCTCCGTTTGCTCAGACGATCAAGTTCTGCGGCGGCGGTTCGATGGTTCACCTCGGTGTTCATCCGGTCTGCTTTATGCTTGCTCTTAAGAACAACCGTTGGACAGAGGTTGTCGCAATGACATCCGGCGGCGGTGCGTCAAACCTTCGTCATAAATCGATGGAAGGTGAAGACTGGGGTGCTGCTCTCATGCGTTTCGAAGATGGCACAACAGCACTTTTAGAGGCTAACTACGTATCAGAAGGCGGTATGGAAGACGTCATCGACTTCTACGGCGATCAGGGTTGCCTCCATGTTGACCTTACCTTCTCCAGTGCTCTTAACCTTTTCTCGATCCCGGGTGCAAAGTACACGGTTGAAAAGGCAGATATAACAACAGGCTGGTCCAGACCCGCTGTTGACGAGAAGTTCAACCTCGGTTATGTCAACGAGATCCGCCACTTTATGGAATCCGCACGCGACAATAAGGACGCAAAGGTTGGTCTCCGCGGTATTGATGGTTATGAAGCAATCAGAGTTATTAACCTTATGTATAAGTCTGCTCGCGAAGGCGTAGCTGTTAAGAAAGAAAATCTTTAATAC
>JAZSHZ010000284.1:0-6111 GCA_045533555.1 Eubacteriales bacterium | reverse complement strand
CGACGTACCAACGTACTACTTCGGGTTCGGTTTGAATAATCTTGCACCCTTTTGGACAATCTCTCAGCGTGTCGATAAGTTTATCGACACGCTGAGCAGCACGGCGATCTGCCGTGCTGCTTTCATTATTCATTGATTATTTCTTCATATCCGCCATTGCGATGAGGATGCTTGCGGTGAGGACGAGGACGGTGCCGACAACGGTGAAAACGCCTGCGCTTTCATTGAAGAATATGATGCCCGCGAGAACGCTCGTGACAGGCTCAAACGTGCTGAGCACTGCGGAGCGGCTTCCGCCTATGATAAACGTTCCCTTCTGGAAGAGGACAACCGCACCGACATTGAGCGAAACGGCGAAAAGTATCGTCAGAAGCCATCCGCCCGCCGTCTGCGGGAGAGTGAGCGAATTTGTCGCAAGGCAGAAAACAAGCATGAGAATTGCCGAGAATGCCGATACCCAGAAGCTGAAGGCAAAACCCGATATATCCTTATGTTTAAAGCCTGAGAGGAGAATTATATATGCCGCATAGGTGATTCCCGAAAGAATCGCAATGAGCGAGCCTGTGAGATCAAGCTTGTTTTCGGGATTATAAAACATCGCAATGCCTATAACGCAAAGCGCAATGCTTATGAGCTGACCCTTTGAGAGCTTCTTGCGGAGAAAGAGGAGCTCGCCGATGACGACCGCGGCAGGATAGATAAAATGGAGCACCGTCGCCGCGCCCGAGGGCATATAGTTATAGGAAGAGAAGAGAAGCAACGGAGTGAGCGCGCATCCCATAAGCGCGATCAGCGCGACGGATGGAACAGCGCGGGGCGCAAGCTTCAGCTTTCCTTTTGTCAGAACCGAGAGAACAAGGAGAAACGGAGTCGCAAGACCTGTGCGCAGAAGAACAAGGCTTTGCGGAGTTATCCCCTCGCGGTAAATAAATTTTGCCATAAGCGGCATAAGTCCGAATATGAGCGCGCTTAAAATAACAAGAGCATAACCCTTGAGGAAATTCTTTTGATTCATAATGCACAATCCTTTAAAATATGATTCCATATGAGTATACACGAAAATTATGCGACTTTCAATGTGTTTTTTTATAAAAATATTTGAAAAATTTATTGACAAACTGAAAATATGTGTTATACTATAAACAGTAATGATTACTACTTATTTCAAAGGAGGATTTAAAAATGGATAAAAACGTAGCAAGACTTATCAATGAGCAGATAAACAAGGAGCTCTATTCGGCATATCTCTATCTCGATTTTTCGATCTATTATGGGAAGGAGGGGCTTGACGGATTCGCAAACTGGTATATGGTTCAGGCGCAGGAAGAGCGCGACCATGCAATGCTTATGCTCAAATACCTTCAGCTCAATGGGGAAGAAGCAAGCCTCGATGCGATCGGAAAGCCCGATAAGGAATATCATTCGCTCATGGATCCGCTGAAGTTCGGCCTTGAGCACGAGCAGTATGTCACGAGCCTCATAAACGATATCTATTCTGCGGCATATGATGTGCGCGATTTCCGCGCGATGCAGTTTCTCGATTGGTTCGTCAAGGAGCAGCTTGAGGAAGAGAAGAATGCAGAAGATATGATAAAGAAGATGGAACTCTTCGGCAATGATTCCAAGGGTCTCTATTCGCTCGACAGTGAATATGCCGCAAGAGTCTATTCCGCTCCGTCACTTGTTTTATAATTGCATAATTTGCCGTCAGGCGAATATAACAGAGGCACACTTCATTTTGAAGTGTGCCTCAAATATTATCCGTTTATAAGTGCGGTGGAGAGGCGGACGAGCATTGCCGCGAATTCCGCTCTTGTCGTTTCGCCCGTGGGCTCGAGCTTACCGTTCTTGCCGGAAATGATTCCGCTCTTGACTGCCCAGGAAACGCCTGCCTTGGCAAACTCGGAAACGGAAGCGCTGTCCGCAAATGCAGAGAGCTCAACCGAAGCATCCTCGCTTCCCGAGAAACGATACATAATGAGAGCAAGCTGCTCGCGGGTAATCGGTGCGTCAGGCGCAAAGCTCGTCTGCGTAACGCCGTTGACGATGCCGGATGCAACTGCCCACGAAACCGCATCCTTATACCAATCTTCGGTTACATCCGTAAACGAGGATTCATATGCGGGCTTCGGGCTTCCTTTTGCGCGGTAGAGAGCCGTTATGACCTCGGCGCGCGTCGTGCTTTCGTTGGGTCTGAAATAACAGAGGGCAACATCGCCCTTCGTCGAGAGAAGATTGCTTGTTATGCAGGCTTTGATATGCTCCTGAGCCCAGTGGCCCGAGATATCTGCGATCTGATATGTAATGCCGCCGCGCGTCACCGCAACCTTTTTCGGCTCTGCGGGCTTTGGAGCGGGTGCCGCCTTCGGCTCAGTGTAGCCGACGGGGTAGCGCGTTGTATAGTAATTCGCGGTCTTTACCTTTGCCGCGGAAATTTTTCTGCCCCAATGAACCTTGCGCTGATAGTTGCCCTCCGTGATGATGATATGATCGCTGTGCTTTTCAAGAACAACGACGCTGTGACCCGGAAGACGGAGAATATCGCCTACGCGAAGGTCGGAAATCGTTATCGGGTTGCCCGAGGTCGGGTAAATCTCTCTTGCGGGAAGGCTTCCGAATGCCGCGTCAGACATCATATAGGCAAAGCCCATGCATCCGCCTGCGCCATAGGAACCGCCGTTCCAGTCATAACGGTGGGAATTCGTCCAGGTTCTTCCCTCGGGATATTGCGATTTCATCGCGATGATTTTCTGATATGCCTCTGCCTCTGTCGGCACGTTTGCCGCAGTTGCCGTGCAAAGCCCCACGCAAAGCACAGCCATAAGGCAAATGATAAATTTTTTCATAAAAAAGTTACTCCTGATTACAAACTGTAGGTCTAATTGTAACACATTGTAACTATTTTGTCAAGTACCTGTAACAGAAGCGGAGCAAAGCTCCGCTTCAATGCAGAATGCAAAATGCAGAATGCAGAATTAAGGTGTTTTGCTTTGCAAAACGATTTGGGATTTTCTTGCAACACCTCGTAGGGGACGGCGTCCTCGACGTCCCGCGTTAACGTACAAACTCGCGGGAGGGCGCAGAGATGTAAACTATGTTACCATACTATACATCTCTGCAGAAAACATACCGGACGGCAAAATAAAAAACCTTCTCCCGAAGGAGAAGGCAAAAGTCTCAGACATTTTTGAGAATCGGCTCGAAGGCGACTCCGTCCTGCGAGGAGACACCGAGCTTGTCGGAGAGGCGGACTGCATCGCAGAGGAATTCCGAGGTTTTTCCGAGCGCTTCGGCAAGCGGCTTTCCCTGCATTATGTATCCGCAGAGGAGGGAAGAGAAGAGGTCACCCGTGCCGCAGAATTGCCTTGCAACATATTCGGACGAAACGGAGAATGCTTCACCGGAGACACTGTTGCAGACGAAATTGAGGACGTGACCCTCGCGGTATATGCCCGTCAGAACAACACACTTTGCGCCGAGTCCGCAGAGCTTTTCGGCAAGCGAGAAGAGCTTTTCGTCATCTGCGCCTTCATATTCGGAATAGGGGACATCCGCAAGAAAGCAGGCCTCCGTGAGATTCGGGGTGATATAATCCGCATCGCGGATAAGCTCGCGCATTTTATCGACAAGGCTTTTGGTGTATGTCGAATAAAGCTTGCCGTCATCGCCCATAACGGGGTCGACGAATAAAAGCGTGTTTTCATCCTTCGAGCTCTTTATAAATTCCGAGATTATCTCAACCTGGCGCGCATCGCCGAGAAAGCCCGTGTAGATTCCGTCGAAGCGGAGACCGAGTTTTTTCCAGTTTGCGAGGTATTCCTCCATACCGTCCGTCAGGTCGCGGAAATAATATTCATCAAATGCCGTGTGGTTTGAAAGCACCGCCGTCGGCACGGAAAGCACGCGGATGCCCTGAGCGCTCATAACGGGTATGCTGATGTTGAGCGCACATCTGCCGAAGCCCGAGAGATCGTTTATTACCGCGCAGCTTTTGAGCGCAACCGTTTCGCTCATTTTCTCACCGTCTTTTCATATAATAATATATTATTATACACGCCCTGCGTGTATTTGTAAAGTCAAAGACAGGTGTTGCAAAAGTATTGTTTTTTTGATAAAATAAAGAAAGAAAATTCCCGTAGGAGGATTATATATTATGGAATGGATTCAGGTTAGTATAGACACGAAGCACGAAGGCGTTGAAACGCTCACGACGGCTCTCGAGGATATCGGTATCCGCGGGTTTGAGATTGAGGATCCGTCAGATTTCTCGGAATTCATGCAGGCGGAATTTCCTTACCGCGATTATGTTGATGAGGATCTCATCCGCGAAAAGACAGATGCGCCCGTCAAGGTCAAAATCTATGTCAGCGCAAACGAAGCGGGAAATGAGCAGCTCATCTCCGTCCGCGAGCTTCTCGGCAGGCTTTCGGGCGAGGAATTCGGAACTCTCGGGCTTTCTTTTGAGACGATGAATGAGGAGGACTGGTCTGAGAACTGGAAGCAGTTCTTCCATCCGCTCAAGATCGGAAGCCGCGTCCTTGTTCGCCCCGAATGGGAGGAATGCGAGAATGAGGATGGAAGAGTCGTCTTCACGATAAACCCCGGAATGAGCTTCGGAACGGGCTCTCACGCAACGACGCAGCTTTGCCTCGAGGCAATCGAGGAATATACGAAGGATGGGGATAAGATCCTCGACCTCGGATGCGGAAGCGGAATTCTTTCGATAACGGCTTGTCTCCTCGGCGCGGAAAGCGCTGTCGCGGTCGATATTGATAAAAACGCAGTTGATATCGCCGTCAGAAACGCGGAGATGAACGGAGTCTTCTCCGATAAATTCGAAGCACTTGCGGGAAATATTATAGACGATGCATCAATGCGCGAGCGTTTTTCAAACGAAAAATACGATATCGTCGCGGCAAACATCGTTTCCGATGTCATTATCGGCATATCTCCGTTTGCGGCGGATTTCGTCCGCGAGGGAGGAATTTTCATTGCGTCGGGAATTATTACCGACCGTCTCGATGAAGTTCTCGGATATATCGAAAAGACTTTTGACATAATAAGAATATGCGATAAGAATGATTGGGCATCCATTATTGCGACGCCGAAAAAGAAATAAAAAAACAGGGGTAGACAAACGCATCATTTTTTGGTAGAATATAGTGTATGATGTTGTAATTTGGGAGTGAATCACTTTGAGAGAAAAAGATAATATCACGGAAAAGCAGAAGGATTTTGTGACGAATAAGCTCTTGCTCGTATTCACATTGGCATTTGCCGTTCTTCTCTTTGTCCTCAATATAAGCAACGCGATGCATAGCATCCATATGGCAACCGCCCTTGTTGTGACGAGAGCCGTCGCAATCGGTGGCATCGCCGTTCTGATTATCGGAATCATCATGGCTTGCAGCGAGAAGGCAAAGAAGCGCGATATGAGCCTCAAGCTCTTCCGCGGCCGCCATATCGCAATTGCGGGTGCGTTCATCGCAATCTGCGCGGGTGCGCTTTCATTCGCATTCCTTCCGCAGATGGTCACGCTTCTTTATATCTGCATTCCCGCGCTCGTCGTTCTCTATATCGTCTGGCATTCCTACCCGCGCGAGTTTTTCTTCATCGCGCTTGCGGCAGTTGCGGGCGGCATCGGGATCTGGCTCGTCGGCTCGGAATTCATCAACCGTGATATGATCATAGTCGCGGCAGTCGTTGCAATAATCCTCGCGCTCGCTATTATAACGGTCATTGCGCATATCGGCAAGGGCAAACTCGGCAAGAAGATGCTTTTCGCAAGCGATGCGAAATATGCGATCGTCTATCTTTCCTATGTTCTCGTCCTCGCGCTTCTCGCGGCGGCATTCCTTGTTCTTGATATGACGTTCTATTTCGTTCTCGGAATCGTCGCATATATTGTTCTTATCGGAATATACTATACCGTAAAGCTCATATAAATTTTTAAAAAGGTCTTGACGGAAAAGGATTTTTCCATTATAATATATCAAGTAAGTCGGTATTCGGCTTATCAAAACTGAATACCGACTGTCATTTTCGATTTGGAGAAGTACTCAAGCAGGTCGAAGAGTCGCCCCTGCTAAGGGCGTAGGTCGCGAAAGCGGT
>JAZSHZ010000267.1:0-22153 GCA_045533555.1 Eubacteriales bacterium | reverse complement strand
TCAAAAGGAGACTCCGCCTTCAGTCTTTTAAACAGGTTATCGGCACTCTCTTCCTGGGCATCACCGATATCAATGATGATCTGTCGTCCGTCAGATAGCCGTACTACATCGCAAAGGCCGTAGTAAGCGGGCTTTACCTGTATAAGCTCAGGCTGTACGGTTTCCGGCATACAGTTATCCGTATAGGAAAAATAAGCGCAGTTTTCTTCCAAAACGATTTGCAGCTCTGCTGTGTTGGCGAAGAAGTTTACAAACACACCGATGTTGTCCTTTTTGAAGGCAGCAAATCGGCGATGGATAAGAGAAATGAGCTCGTTTTGTTGAAAACCTGCTGATCGGAACAGTTGGCAATATTCCAAAAACCTACATTCGGGTGAGTTCGGGATAAGCACCACCCGTGCGGTCTTATTCATCTGATTGTCGAAGAATTCCGTTTCTCCAAAGGCGGGAAGTTGAACTGATATCATAAAAATACCTCTTTTCCGGTTTTTTGTTTGACGCATTAATACGGCTTATTTTAGTTTTGTCATCACCTGTATGGTCTATATTGACATTTTTCGGAAGGTTAATGGCGAGAAACCTATATGCTTTTTGAAAAAATTGCTGAAGTAGTATTCGTTTTCAAAGCCGCAGGCAGTTGATATTTCGTTGATTTTAAGTTTTGTATTGGCGAGAAGATGTTTGGCCTTATCTATTCGTAATGAAGTGATATAGTCTGATGGTGACAGGCCGGTGGCAACTTTGAACCGTCGTGAAAATTGCATATAAGAAAGTCCGCTTTTTGCAACGATTTCGGCAAGATTGATTTTTCTATGAAAATTATTTCTGATTTCAGCTGCGGTTTTTTCTATCAACGCATCCAAATTGTGCAGAGGTTTGTTTTCTGCAATATACTGCAAAACGATATCTTCGAATAAATGATGCTTGCATTCAAAACTGTTTTCATAAATTTCCGAATCAAATGTGTTAAGTAAATTTATCGTTGACAAAATACGGGCAGTATCCTTGAACACAACGTGTTCGGTGTCGAATAAGTGACTATCATCGGAGTATCTGAACAAAAACATTTGTACGGGCTCAATGATACGCCGGCGATAAAGTGTATTTTTTTTGAAAAGCATACCTTCGTTTGCTTGTATCGTGAAACTTTCCCGATCTCTTTCCGCATAAAAACTTCCGCTTTTAACAAGGGCAAAAATGTCATCAGAGCCTATAAAATTTTCTAAAACGAATTTTTCGCGTGTTACGGGAACTGCGACAATAAGCTTGACGTTCATAATAAGCCCCTCATGATAAAATATTATATTTTTATATTAAATAATTATATTTTTATTGTCAAGTGTGATTGTTATAATAATATAAAAATTAAAATTGGAAGGTCTATGTTATGGGTTATTTATGTATTATGATTTCGCTTTTGGCCGGTGCGACCAAAGGCTATATGGGAAAGCGGATAAGTAATAATGTTGCATCATACAGGCAAGCTGCATTTATAAATATGTTCAGAATGTTTATTTGTATTGCAATAGGTGGCTTGTCTTTTGTTGTGGAATGCTCTCGGAGCGGTTTTGTTATTGATAAAGAGGTAATTATATATGGATGCCTTATGGGGATAACGCTGTCGTTGTTTATAATTACATGGCTTCTTGCTGTACAAAACGGTGCTTTTATGCTTGTGAGTGTAGCGCAGATGTTTGGCACTGTTTTAACTGTTGTTTGCAGTTTCATTTTCTTGCGGGAACCGATCGAACCAAAGCAGTATGTTGCGATTGCTATTCTGATTGTTTCAGTGCTTATTATGGTGTCATATAGTTCGGGGGTTAAAGGGAAACTCAGTGCTTTCGGGATTATTATGATTGTTTTCTGCGGGATTTCTTGTGGTATGAATGACTTTTCTCTTAAACTTTTCAGAGAGTTTTCATCAGCAAACATATCGACCTTCAATTTTATTTCATATATTTTCTCAACGATTGTTCTTGCCGGTGTTGTTGCTTTGCCATCTTCGGATAACTTTAACAAAAGGGAGCTTTTGAAGTCGGATTTTTGGACTATTGCGATTATGTCCGTTTGCCTTTTTATAAATTCTTATTTCAAGACTATGGCAAATGATTATCTGTCTGTTGCTCAGGTTTATCCCATCAGCCAGGCAGGCGGATTGATTTTAAGCGCATTGATGTCGACTCTTTTCTTTAAAGAAAAAATAACGTTGCGTTGTATTGTGGGTATGATTCTTGCTTTTGTTGCGGTAATTCTTTTGAAATAGTACTTAGTTATTTTGGCTTTTGGCGAATTTTGAAGGGGTTATTCCCGTAATCTGTTTGAATTTTGAAATAAAATACGTATAGTTGTTAAAGCCGGATTTATAGCATACGTCTGTGATGCTTTTCCCGTTGGAAAGCAGATATTTTGCGTGTGAAATGCGAAGCTTTGTTATATATTCATTCGGGGTGCAGTCAAGGTGCTTTTTGAAAATTCTTGAGAGATAGACGTTTGATATATCGCAAGCTGAAGAAACTTCGTTGATGGTTTCCAGTGTCGTGAAATTATTATGAATATAGGATAAGACCTCGTTGAGTTTTTTTGGTATTTTAGTATCAGAAGAAATTGTTTGCGGGACTGAAAAAGTTGAATAAATGATTTCCATTATCTGAATTGTAAGCGAATACATAAGGATGTCTTTTCGCTCGTGTGTTTCCGAAGACAGTTTGTCAAGTTGATTCAGGAGTGCGAAGAGCTTGGTGCGGTCTCTCTCTCTTGGCGTAATGAGGTTTTTTTCAGTTTTCTTCCTGTCGTAAAATGGTTTCGTGAAGAGATCGGAAGCTTTTGTTTTGTTGAAAAACTCGGCAGGGAAGTAAAATTGATAATAGTCGATATAGGAAATATCGGGGAATATCGAGGTGTATTCCTCGTGGTTGCGAATTATAATTCCGTCACCAAGACTTGGTGTATAGAGGTGTTCACCTATCAGAATGCTGAAGTTTCCCGAAAGAAAAATGAAAAGAGAACACCATTCTTTGTCTTTTTTCAGAGTAGAATATGCAGGGGTATGTTGTTGATGTGAATAATGAGCCCAGAAAATTGGTAGCTCTGCATCTTGTGCATAAGAGAATATCGGAGCAAAAGCCTTCATCAATGCAGTGTTTTCGTCATAATATAACGGAGGAGATACCGGGATGTTGTTCATCTTTTAAAAACCTTCTTTTTAGTTAAAAAAATCAAAGTAGTCATTATGGTAAAGTATATCAAATTATAGAAATAATGTCAAAGATAAATTAAGTTTTTATTAATCGGTTTATAATATTTAAGTTTTGAGTTTAAAAAACTTATAGAAGTATATATGTATATAGTGATATAATTACAATGTATTATCATAGGAGGAAAGTATATATGTTTTTATCAAATGCTAAAATTAGAACCGATGAAAGCGAATTGAAAAGAAAGATTGGCCAGATGCTTATGATCGGTGTTCCCGATAACAGTTTGCCTGATGAATACCTTGAACTTTGCGAAAAGTACTACATAGGCAATTTTACATTAAATGCGAATAACTGCATATCACTCAGCGAGCTTTGCGATACGTTGAGCGCTCTGCGTAAGAAGACGTATAACACAACAAAGCTTTATCCGTTTGTTGAGGTTGACCAGGAGGGCGGTTGGGTAACCCGAATCTACGAGGGTTCTGCAATGATTTCCGGTGCAATGTCGTTTGCCGCAATCGGTGCGGACGAAGCGAAGATGAAAAAGGAAGGCGCAAAGATAGGCAGAATTCTGCGTGCTCTTGGCTGTAATGCTGATACAGCACCCGTGCTTGATGTAAATATAAATCCGGATAACCCCATAATCGGAACAAGATCATATGGCGAGGATCCGGAGAAGGTTGCGGCTCTCGGAAGAGGCTACAGTGAAGGTCTTGAGTCAGAAGGCGTAATGGCAGTGGTAAAGCACTTCCCGGGACACGGCAACGTAATGGGCGATACCCACCTTGAGATTGTTCACAATGACACCGATGCGGAGACACTTCGCAAGACAGAATATGTTCCATTCCAGAGGGTCTTTGATTCGGGATGCGGCGGTCTTATGACAGCACATGTTATTCACGATGCATTTTCCAAAACTCCTTCAACGGCATCCTATGAGATAATGACAGAGCTTCTGCGCAACGAAATGGGCTTTGAGGGCATTGCGATAACGGATGCTATGGAGATGAAGGGCTTAAGCGATCTTTATCCCAAGGGTGAGTCGGCAGTAAGGGCAATTCTTGCAGGTTGCGATATCCTGTTGTACTACGGTGGAAAAAAAGATTCGGTTGAAGAGGCAATGGCAGCTATTTACAAGGCTGTCGAGGACGGCGTAATTACGGAAGAGCGTATAGATGAGTCCTATGCAAGAATCGTAAAGCAGAAGGAGCGCTTTGATATTGCGTCAAACGAGCCTGATTATGAGCTTGCAAAAAAGATTATGTACGACGAAGCCGATATAGAAGAGAACTTTGCCGATAAACTTTCATCAATTACCTGCATTAAAAAGGGTTCGGTTCTCGATTCAATAGCTGAAAAGAAGATTCTTTGCGTATCTCCGATTTGCGATGCTATCCGTGGTGTTGAAGAGGCTAACCGCCGGATTTTAAGCTTCGCGGATATCTTTGCAAAGGAGTTTGAGAATTCCAAGGCTTGCGTTTCATCCCTTGAGGGGATGACTTCCGAAGTGCAGGCGGCGATAGACAGTGAATATGACGTTGCGGTTGTAGGCATATTTGATGCGGCATCAATGCCGGGCCAGCTCGACGTAATAAAGGCACTTAAGGAAAAGGACAAGCCGATTGTTGCGGTTCTTTTGCGCACACCGTATGATTACAGATTCGTTAAAGAATGTGATGCGGTTATCGCAAGCTATGAATACACAGTGCTTTCGGCAAAGGCAACTGCTGTAGCGATTAAAAATTGCGATTATCGCGGAAAGCTTCCCGTAACACTTCCGGAAGCATAAGCAGAATGAGGGCGAAATGGATTTTAGTAATTTAAAAAACTGCATGGATATGTTCATTGAACGTGATCATGTTCCGGGTCTTCACTGCAAGGTATATAAAAATCACAGAGAAATATTTGACTATCGTGCAGGAATGAGCGATCTTGAAGCGCAAAAGCCGATGCAGGGCAACGAAATATATAAGTGCTATTCCATGACTAAAATGATAACTTGCATATCTGCGCTTCAGCTTATGGAAAAGAGTAAATTTCTCTTGAACGATCAGGTTGCAATGTATATGCCCGAGTTTGAAAAACTCCGAATTGCAGACACAGATAACAAGCTTTCATTTGTATATTTTCAGCATTATTCAGGATGGCAGCGAAGAACCCGTTATGAGATGACGAATGCGCTGTATTCCTGTTTGATATAAATTAAGAAATATAAATAAAAAAATGGAGGAGAAAAAACTATGAAAAAAAGAGTATTGTCATTGATTCTCGCAATCGCAATGCTTATGTCGCTTTTGCCGACGTTGTCATTTGCGGCAGAAACGCCGACAGAGTTTTCGGTTGATTTGGCTGCGCTTATAACGACGTTTCCTGACGAGCGTCTTGTTCCCAAGCAGACAGCGCGTTGGTACATTTTTGCAGGAGATGATGTACACGGCGCAAACTGGAAGATTATCACAGATAAATCTGAATCGACTGTTCTCAGCGGAACCACTAAAACCGCAGCACAGCATTTTACTTCATATCTTCCGATTAGCGTGTCAAATGACTATGCTACAAACGGTTGGGATACCCTTGCATTTGAAATCACGGCACCGACGGCAGGAACATATACTGTTGCTGTTATAGGAAGAAGTACAAGTTCGGACGTGATATTTACTGCATCTGTAAATGATACCGATATTGGTAGCTGGACGCTTAATGCAACGAAGACCGGCGTCAAAGCAGGTCAACAAGTAACGTGTGCATCCACTGTGCCTGTTGCGCTTAAACAAGGTGCAAACACTGTTAAAATTAAGCAGGCGCAAGGTCAAAACGGATATTTTGGATTTGAATTCATACCCACAGGCGAGCTTGATAAAGTTGAGCTTTCGTATGGCAACGAGTATATCCTTGTCGGTGACGTAAGTGGTGAGAAGCTTATGCTTTCCGCAACGGACACAAATGGCGGCTCGCTTAATCTTGAAGAGAATGCAACTATTGTATATGAAAGCTTAAATGAAAGCATCGCAACTGTTACAAATGAAGGTGTTGTAATGCCTCATTCCGAAGGCAATGTAACAATAAACGTAACGGTAACGGTTGGCAATATTACAAAAGAAGGCTCAATCGAGCTTGAGGTAAAGTCATTCGAGCATACGGCAGAATTTGATCCGGCTGCTCAGATAGGAATCGAAGAGGAGTATACGCTCTCGGCAAGAGCTCTTCTTTCAAATGGCACATCTGCACCCGAAGATTCCGTTACCTTCCGTTTTGAATCTGACAACACAGATGTCCTAAAGGTAGATGGAAATAAAATAATAGGCGTTTCAGAAGGCAGTGCAAACGTTACGGCATATGTAACGTTTAACAAGATCGAAAAGTCGGTCACAAAGGAAATCGCTGTTACGCCGCTTACGCCCTTCACGATTGATTTCGGAAAGTTTACATCAGCGCTTTCTGAGTTAAAGCAGCAGACAAATGTTACTACGAGATATTATGTTGAAAACGATGATCCGCTCTATGGCGAGGATTGGAAGATTCTCACCTCACCGGAGAAATCAAGCGTGATGAACAGCGCATCTGAAATTAAACTGCAATACTACACGACTGCTGAAAATGCAAATTATATAAATATAATAGCTTCCACAGCGGACATTGAGGCAGGTAACAACATACTTGCTGTTGAGTTTGACGTTCCGCAGTCAGGTATATATAACCTTTCTTCAATCGTCTATTCGGGAAGTGACGGCGGCTGGTCTGAAATATTTGTTGATGACATATCGCTCGGAAAGCACGAGCAGAATTACGACAAAAACGCAGGCGATAAGGCTGGCAAGCAGACCATACCCTATGATATGGGCTTGTATCTCGAAGAAGGAAAGCATAGCTTGAAGGTTGAATCCACTGCGTTTGAAGGTAAAACTCGTGCAGTAAACGGTTTTTACGGCTTTACCTTCACCCCGTCGGGCGAGCTTTCCGAGGCAACGCTTTCCTGCGATAAGAGCTACATCCTTCTTGCAGACCCGAACGGAGAAAAGCTCAAAGTTTCCGCAACCTATGAAACGGAAACTGCAGTCAATGTTTCCAGGGATGCCAAGGTTACCTACGAAAGCTCCGATGAGACTGTTGCGACAGTGACAGCGGACGGAATTGTAATGCCGAAGTCCGAAGATGAGGTTACAATCACGGCATATGTCACAGTAGGCGAGGTTACAAAAGAATGCTCTTTAAAGCTTGAAATTATTGACCTTACATATACTGAAGTTTCGTTTGAGCTTCCGGAAGAAATTCAGCTTAATGACAAATACAAGCTCTCTGCAACAGCGATGTTTGACAACGGCTCTGCGGCAGATGCAGCAGATGTCACCTGCCGTTTTGAATCTGATAATGCGGCGGTAGCTGAAATTACCGCAGATAACAGCCTTGTGGGAAAGATGCTCGGAACTGCAAACATCACGGCATATGTAACCTTTAATGGTGAAACAAAAAGCATAACAAAGCAGATAGAGGTTGTTCCGATATCTTCCTTCACGCTTGATTTTAATAAGGTCACATCTGATATGAGCAAGCTGGACAAAGCAACAGGAGGATTTACCACACACGCAATCAAGGTTGGCAACGAGTTTTACGGCTCAAATTGGAAGTTTTTGACCGATGTAGAAAATTCGAAGATTTTCGGAAACAATCCGGATAAAGCCTTAAAGCTTGCTAACTACGGTGGTAATTATATTAATATAACAAAAACGCAAGCAGATCTTGAGGCAGGCTACGACACACTTGCAATAGAGTTTACTTCTCCGACAAGCGGAATATTTGACGTTTCATCTGAAATGTATTTCGGTGCAAGCGGAGGCTGGTCTGAAATTTATATTGATGGCAAATATGTTGGAAAGTTTGACTCAAATAAAGAGGCAAACGGCGGTGCAACAACGAGAAACCCTGCGAGATATCAGAATGCAATCTCGATTGATAAGGGCGAGCATCTCCTCACAATCAAAAGCTATGTACATAATGGTGTTGATGAGGTTACAAACGGCTTCTATACCTTCAAGTTCAATTCGGCAGGAAGCCTTGAAAAGGTAGACCTTACCCATGACAGAGCATTCCTTATTCTTGATGATGCACAAGGCGACAAGCTTACGCTTTCTGCAGAATACTCAAGCGGAAGTGCGGTTGACCTTGTAAACGATGCAACGGTTATATATGAGAGCTCAGACGATAACATCGCAACGGTAACTGCAGACGGAACTGTTATTCCGAAATCGTCGGGAGATGTTGTCATTACCGCAACAGTAACGGTCGGTGGTGTTTCAAAGAGTGATTCTTGCACAATAACAGTAAAGGATCTCAAGTATACCTATGCTGAAATTGATCTTGTTCACGAGCTTTTCTACGTGGGCGGCAAAACCGAGATTTCCGCAACCGCATTTCTTTCGGACGGAACACCGATTGATGCACGTGATGTTACCTGTAGCTTTGAATCCGGCAATACAGCAATTGCAACGGTTGAAGATAACGTTCTTTCCACAATCGCTGAGGGAGAAGCGGAAATCACGGCGCACGTAACCTTCAACGGTGTAACACATATGGCTACAAAGACAATCCGCGTTGTCCCTGTTGCACTTTCGGGAATTGAAGTAAAAACAGAGGATGCGGTTGTTTCGGCACTTGATCTTGATGGCTCCCGCATTATTGTAACAGGTAGAAACAATGACGGAAGCGAAGGCTCTTTAGAGGGAGCAACGTTTACTTATGAATCTCTCACGCCTGATACCATAAGTGTCCGTGTTGACGGAAACGACGGCTATGTTATCGCACTTTCAAGGGGTGAGGCAAGAATAAAGGTAAGTGCAGATATAAGCGGTCTCAAATTTTCGGCAGAGGCTGACGTTATCTCGAGCTCGCAGAAAACAGAGCCTACAATTTACACATATAAAATGCGCGAAGCGGCTCTGGAAAACATAAAGAAATATGCTTGGGCAAAGTCGCTGCAGAAAACGGCAATCAAAAATGCAGACAAGTGGGTTGAAAACCTTGATGCGCTCTATGATTCAATCTTGTATGAAGGCATTCCGCGCTCTTTCATTCCGATGCTTATCAATGACCCTGACGAATATAAGTGCGTATACTGCGGTTTGGATTTAAGAGAAAAGTATTCGCCGTATAATTGGGGCGTCAATCCCATAGCTCGACGCTTTAAGGTTCGTTGCCCGGATTGTAAGCGTACCTTCCCGTCAAACGATTTCGGCAAGTTCTATGAGCTTGGCCTTGACCAGAAGAGACAGTTCAACCGTCTCCGCGCACTTGATGCACATCGCGCAATGCTCCTTGAGCAGGGAAAAACACTTCCCGAGGGAGAAATCTCCGAGGAGCGAAGAAATGCAATCGCGACAGGCGATTTGCTGACCGATTTCGAGCTTGATTATTACGGCTACGGAATGGGATATCTCGAAAATACAGCATACAAAGAGGTTGGAACAACCCTTGGTGTTCCCGCGGAGGAGGTCAGCCGCTGGGCTGTTGATGACGGCTTCGGCTGGGACACTCGCAAAAAGACAACAGGCGAGGTTGCATACCCGATAAAGAAGATGTTTATTGCGTGCTATCATCATCAGCTTTATGGAAGCAACAGCGGTGGTGAGGATATACTCACAACGGCAATAGATGACCTTCGCGATGCATACCTCTATACAGGCGATATCAAATACGGAAGAGCCGGCGCAATCCTTATCGATAGAATTGCAGACGTTTATCCGAGCTTTGATTTAAATCTCTATCCCTCCTGCCAGAATTCTCACGGTGGAAAAAAGACCGGAAAGATTATCGGCTCAATATGGGAATGCAGTCTTTCTGAGCATTTTGTTCGTGCATACGATGCGTTCTATCCTGCAATGGACGATCCGCAGGTAATTAAGTATCTCTCTGAAAAGGCAGCACAGTTCGGGCTTGAAAACCCGAAGACAAACGGAAACCTCATTCGTGAAAACAGCGAAAACGGAATAGTCCGAGAGACCTTCAAGGGTGCAAAGTCGGTTAGAATTGCAGGTAACTATGGTATGCACCAGAGCTCGGTATCGCTTGCGGCAATCGCGCTTGACTCTTTCCCCGAAACCGCCGAAATGTTTGATTGGGTCGGAAACCGCGAGGGAAGAACCCGCACACCGGAAAATAAGCCCTTAATGGAATTCGGCATACCCCACAGACCGTATCTCACGCTGATTGGCGGTGGTATGCTTCCTAAATATGTAAACGATGTTGACCGCGACGGCTTCGGCTATGAAATCGGTGCAGGATATAACCAGAACTGGGTTACAGACTCAATCACTATTGCCGATCAAATATACAGATATGGTAAATATGAAGGACTCAACCTTTTTGATAACGCAAAATATCGAAAAATGCAGGAATCCATCATCAAAATGACTATGGCAGGCGGCTATACGCTTCAGCTTGGTGATACAACAAGAACTGCTGACCCGCGCCAGCTCACATCGGCTCTTGCGGCAAAATATGCGTTCTATAACTTGCGTGATCCGAAGTATGCACAGATAATCTATTATCTTGCAAAGGGAGATGTTTCCCAAACATATCTTGATATCTTCCAGGAGAATATTGATGAGTTCCAGCAGGATATTCTGGATGTTGTCGAGGAATATGGTGAGTATGAGCTTGGCAGCCGCAACTTAACGGGCTTCGGTCTTGTGGTGCTCTCGGGCGGCGAGAAAATCGCCGGAGCAAACGGCGCTGATTTCCGCCGCGACACATGGCTCTGGCACGGAAATTCAACGCAGGCTCACGGACATAACGATACCCTGCAAATGGGAATCGATGCCTATGGTCACAACTTCACTCCGGACCTTGGATATCCGGCTGCAACAAGTAATGACCCGAACCGCATTCAGTGGGTAAGTAATACGCTTTCTCATAATACGGTTGTCGTAGACGGAAATGCGCAGAAGGGACGTACAAACGGCGATCCGCTCCACTATGAGGGAGATGGATTAGTTAAGCTTATTGATGTTGAAGACGCTGATGTATATGACGAAACCGATATTTACCGCAGAACACTCGTTTCTGTTGATGCATCACCTGAGGTTGCATATACGGTAGACTTCTTCCGTGTTCGCGGCGGTAAAGAACATATATACAGCTTCCATACCCAGTCGGCAGACGGCGTTACGGTTGATGGACTGAATCTCGTTCCGCAGGTTGATGAAAACGGCAACTATATCGGCTCATATGCAGGTGCAGACGTTCCGTGGGGAGAGGATCCGAACACAGACGTAACAACAAGCTATGTAACAAAATATCCGGCAGGCTATACATGGTTAAAGCACGTTCGCAGAGCAACGCCGGAAAGCGGAGAGTTCACAGTAAACTTCAAGCAGACCGACTTTAAGAAGCTTATTAAGGACTCCAAGGATCTTAACCTTAAGTTCACCGCGCTCAACGATTGGCAGCCGTCAAGTGTAGGTATTGCGGTTGGTGAGCCGCCGAACAGAACGGAAAACAAAGTTATCCCGTATCTCGATTATATGCTTATCCACCGCACCGGCAAAAACCTTGACACGCTCTTCACATCAGTTATCCAGCCGTATAAGGGCGAGGAATATATCGCAGAAAGCAAGAGCGTTGCGCTTGAAAGCTCCGGCGGCGAAGGAAAGAAAGACACCTCAAAGGCTGTAAGGATAACGCTTAAATCCGGAAGAAGCGATTATATCATCTATGCAACAAACCCGGATGTTACCTACACAGTTATTGATGAAGTAAACGGAAATCCGGTAAACTTCAGCTTCCGCGGCTTTGTGGGAGTTTATTCCGTGGATGAAAATGGTAATAACATTTATTCCTACATAAACGACGGCGATCTTATCGGTAACCTTACCGCAACGCCACGTCTCACAGGAAAGGTTTCGTCCTTCACAGAGGAACTCACAAGCGAAAAC
Source organism: Eubacteriales bacterium (assembly GCA_045533555.1). Lineage (GTDB taxonomy): Bacteria > Bacillota > Clostridia > Oscillospirales > JAAYXM01 > SIG480. The sequence continues at coordinate 10,029 of JAZSHZ010000267.1, read as the reverse complement.
TTCATAAGCGTGGCAATGGATAAGGCACTCACAGCAGAGGAAATTGAAAATCTTGCAGGAAGATATATTTATATCGATAATGATACCGACCAGAATGGCTCATACGAAATTTTGAGCGCATCGGGTGAGGACAGAAATTTAACGCTCAACATCGGTGACGTGTCTGTAATAAAGGGTTATAAGAGTGTGGCTGATTTAAACGCAGGCTTCACCTACAACATCGCAACGGATCAAGACTTTACAATTCCGCTTTCTGCAACCGATGATGCATCACCGATTATTGCTGAGCAGGGAAAAGCAACCGCAACGGCAGAAAGCTCAATTGCGTTAAGCATTAAAGCAGAAAGCCCACTGGATGAGGAGCTGACATATATCGGAACAATTATGCCTCGTGGTGCAAGCATTGATTCGGAAACAGGTATAATCACATGGAAACCGACAAGCTCCCAGATAGGTGAAAACGGCTTCTTAATCACAGTTCGTGATGAGTCGGGAAGAGAAAGCTCAATATCATTTGAAATTACAGTCTACGGCTCAACCACAGGCGGAAGCGGCAATGCAGGCACACCCGCACCGTCAACACCGAGCACACCGACCATCCCGCCGACACAATCGGATGAAAAGGACAACACTGCGGGCTCAACCGATAATGTAGGGGACGGAGTCCCCAACGTCCCGCAAGCCTCCGGCAATGCAAGATTTATCGACCTTGGAAATCATGCTTGGGCAGAGGATGCAATCAACTCTCTTGCAGATGAAGGCATCATAAAGGGAACAAGCGAGAATACATTCTCACCGGCAGCTAACATCACACGCGCAGACTTCGCAGTTCTCCTTGTCCGTGCATTCAAGTTAGCTTCCGAGAACAGCGAAAACTTCGCAGATGTAAGTTCTTCCGACTACTTTGCAAAAGAACTTGCTGTAGCAAGAAATACAGGTCTTGTCAACGGTGTTGGTGACAATAAGTTTGCACCGCGCAACAACATCACCCGTCAGGATATGATGGTAATCGTCTACAGAGCACTTGCGGGAATGAGCAAACTCAATGTAGGGGACGGCGTCCTCGACGTCCCGCAAGCAAGCGACTTCGACACCGTATCCGACTATGCAAAAGAAGCGGTTTCTGCTCTTGTCAATGCAAAGCTTATCAACGGCAAGAACGGACTTATCGACCCGACAGCAAACACAACACGCGCCGAAGTCGCAGTTCTCATTAAAAGAATTCTTGACTTCGCAAAGTAAAACAGACAAATCCCTTGAGGGGGCTTTGCTCCCTCAAGGGAAAGGAGATTAGAATTATGATTAGAGTTTTTACTGATAAGAAGGAAAAAGATCTCAAGAATTTTTGGGGACACATCGTTTTCCACCCGACCAATGCGATAGAGGATGATTGGGGAAGAGAACAGCTCGATAAAATCGCGGCAGACGGCGCGGCAAAAACAATCCGTATGTACTCAATGTTCGAGGAAATGGTAACTCTTGACGCAAACGGAGAAATGGTTTTTGATTTTTCCAAAAACGATGCAAGAATAGATTACCTTCTTGAAAAAGGCTTCACACCGCATATCTCCTATGCATTTTTCCCGGAGTGGCTTGCTGCGGAGCATGATCCCGAGCTTATCAAGTCTCGTTATAAAAATGCAGTTGTATCCCTTTCCTATCCGTCGGACTATTCCAAATGGGAAGAAATATGCCGCGTATACACAAAGCATATAATAGACCGCTACGGCGAAGAGGTTGTCACAAAATGGCGTGTCCATTGCTATAATGAGCCGGATTCATGGGGATTCTTCCATAAGAGGACCGACCGCCGCGGCCGCGTTGTTGAATATTTCAAGCTCTATGAAGCGTTCGTCCGCGGAGTAACCTCAGTATGCGATAAAATGCAGGTCGGTGCACCCGGCCTTGCGGAAAACCCGAGAGGTCACGAATTCTATTGCGATTTCCTTGAACTTGTTAAGAAGAATAACACACGTCTCGATTTTATAACATTCCATGCCTACGGAACAACAGGCCTCCATATCGATGAGAAGAAGGAATTGTTTGATGCAAGAGGAGCTCTTCATCAGATCCTTGATATTATGAGACTTGCAAAAATGTATGGCTTCGGCGATGTTCCCTTTATGGTTGACGAATGGGGCGCATCAACGGCAGGATATGACGGCATAGATAAAAATCCCGCATATGAGCTCCGCGAAAACGAAAAATATGCGGCGTACTACGCAAGAATGCTCACATTCTTTGATGAACTTAATCTTCCTATTGAGCAGATGATGATTTGCCTTTCCGGTGCGCACGACCTCTCGGTCGATTTCGGCGGGCATCGCAACTTCTTCTCGAAGAGCTTCTATCCCAAGCCGATTTATAACGCACACGTGCTTGCAAATAAGCTCGGCGATGAAAAGCTTCATTACTATACAGAGCGTGACCACGATGAATATGTTTCCGTGCTTCCGTCACGCCATAGTGAAGACGGACATATGTCGGTTCTGTTATGTTATGCCGATGATTCTTTTGTATATGAAAGACCTACAGACGATTTTGAAATCAAATTCTCAAACCTCGACGGGGAATATAACGTCGTAAAATATGTTATAGACAAAACTCACGCAAATGCATACACGAAATTCCTTGAGCTCGGCTCTCCGCAGGATGCCTCCCCCGAGCTTCAGAAGCAAATCCGTGAAGCAGGCGCGCTCGTTGCCGAGGAAATCGGAAGCGTTTCTCCGCAGAATGACAGCTTTGTTCTCACACTCAACGAAAATGCAGTAGTTCTTCTTGAGCTTTTACCGAAAAAGTAACGAAAGGAAGATATGTGATGTTACAAACAGGATTTTCGAAGCTGGATATCACTCCGCCGCTCGGAATAAACCTTGCGGGATATTTCTTCGAAAGACCGGCAGAGGATATTCTCGACCCGTTGTATGCAATTGCGGTTGCATTCGACGATGGCGAGAAGAAGGCAGTTGTTTTAAGTGTTGATAATCTCGGAATAAATGCTTTGATTTTAGACGCTTACCGCGAGAATATAGCAAAAGCGTGTGATCTTTCACCCGATGCAGTGTATATTGCGTGTACACATACGCACCTTGGTCCTGACCTCGGTGTGTTAGAAGGAAAATGCAAGAACCCCGAATATGCCGCTTTTCTCGGAAAAAGGCTTTGCGACGCTGCAACTCTTGCGTTCCTTGATCTTGCGCCGACAAAGATGCTTCAGTGCCGCGGAGAGGTGAAGGATGTTGCATTTGTTCGCCGCTACCGTATGCGTGATGGCTCGGCGCGGACGAACCCGGGTTTTTTAAACCCCGATATTCTCCATCCGGAAGGTAGCCCCGATGAGGAGTGTGCGCTTCTTATTTTAAAGCGCGAAGGGAAGCCGGAAATCGGCATTGTCAATTTCCAGGTACATCCCGATTGCATCGGCGGCTGCAAAATTTCGGCAGACTATCCGAAATTCGTCCGCGATACCTATGAAAAGCTCATTGATAATTCCCGCTGTATGTACATAAACGGTGCGCAGGGCGACACAAACCACATTGACGTCCGCCTCGGCGAGGACAAGTGCCGAAAGGGTTATGACCGCATTCGTTATATGGGAAGAAAAATCGCCATGGCTGCAGTGTCAAACTATGAGCTTGCAGAGGAAATTTCCGGTGATGAAATTAAGTTTGCACGAAAGGGCGTAATTGCAAGGCACAACCGCGGTAAGGCAGAGGAGATAGAGCCTGCGCGCGAGCTTATGAATCTTCATGCGGAATATGGCGACCCGAACAAAATTCCGAATATTGCAGAGCGTTTTCCGATGTTTAAGGGAAATCCCAATGTGCAGGTCGCAGCGGCAAGGAGAATCGCATCTCTCCAGGAGCTTCCCGAGGAAAGAAAACTTTGGCTTTCAGCTCTCGCAATCGGCGATGTTGTATTTGCAGGCTTTCCCGGTGAGCCATTCACGGAAATCGGGCGTTCTGTTAAGAAAAACTCTCGGTTTGCCCTCACAATTCCGTCTTGCACGACCAACGGCTATGAGGGATATTTCCCGATGATGGATTCATATGATGAGGAAGGCTATGAAAAATCGACTGCACGCTTTGTGAGAGGCGCTGCGGAAAAGCTTATTGACGAAATGACAGACCTCATTAACTCACTGAATTGATTGAAAAGGTTCGAAACGTTGACAAAACGATGCGGAAATGTTAAAATTTTTCTGTAAAAAGTATGTATGGTGTTTAAAATGAGCGTTTCATTTTTTACCTGCACATTAAAAAACAAAAAACAGGAGGAAAAGAAAATGAAAAAAATTATTGCACTTGCTCTTGCTGTAATGATGATGTTTGCGCTTTGTGCGTGCAGCGGCGGCACAGCGGGAAATTCTGATATTTCCTATGACATCGCCGAGGGAAAAGCGCTTCCCGATGATGCGGTGCTTGATGTCACAATTGCAAGCCACGCTTCATGGCCGTATAATGAAAACTGGAAGGTTTGGGAGTATATCAAGGAACGTGTCGGCGGAACGATAAATGTCAATGCAATTCCGTCCTCAGACTTCGGAACAAAGTTTACTCTCGTAATGGCAGCACCGGACAGCCTTCCGGATGTGTTCGGATTTATGAACAAGCCCTCAAAGCTCTCTGACTATTGCGAGCAGGGCGCATTCGTAGCATTTGATGACTATGAAGAATTCCTTCCGGATTATAATGAGTTCTGGGATTCCGTTCCGGAAGATGAGAAGTGGATGAAGGACACACGCAAGGATATTGACGGAAAGATTTACTACACACCGATCTATGGTATGGAGCGTTCAAAGAACATCCGCTCATGGCTCTATCGCAAAGATGTTTTCGATAAGCACGGCATCAAGACTCCCGAGACAATGGAAGAGCTTTATCTTGTCTGCAAGCAGCTCAAAGAGCTCTATCCCGATTCTTATCCGTTATGTATGCGTTCAGGCTTTTCCAATATAAACGTCATAGGTTCATCATGGAAACCGAATTTCCACTATAACGCATACTATGATTTTGAAAATGAAAAATGGTGCTACGGCGCAGCAGAAAGTGAAGTTATGCGTGAAATCGTCGTTTTCTTCAAGAGAATGGTAGATGAGAAGCTTATTCCGCAGGATTTCTTCACAATCAGCGCAAGCTCATGGCAGGAGCTCGTTTCATCAAACCGCGGCTTTATCATGCCTGAGTATCAGATCCGTATTGACTTCTTCAATAATATCGCCCGCGCAAATAATCCGGAATTCACAATGTCGGCAACGAAGCCGCCGGTTGCGGAAAATGGTATAGGAATTTCTGCAGTTAATAAGTTCAACAATGACCCGACAGGTATGGCAATCCCCAACACAGGTGACGAAGCAAGCATTGCAAATGCAATGAGATATATCAACTGGTTCTATACTGATGAGGGAAGCGCAACTGTTTCGTGGGGTAAAGAAGGCGAAACATACGAAGTCGTTGACGGAAAGAAGCGCTTCATTTTCCCGGATGACAGCAACAATGCGCAGATTCTCTATGGTTTCCAGACAATAGGTTCATATCTCTGCATTGATCCTGCAGCAGCTGAGGCATGTATGTCCGAAGAGCAGGCATCGACAACGGATTTCTGCCTTGAGCATACATATCCCGAGCTCGAGCCGACTTCATATATGAGTCTTTCTTCTGCGGAGTCACAGGCTATAGCTGATAATAGCACATCGCTCACAACCTTTGTTCAGGAAAACATTCAGAAGTTTATTCTCGGTCAGCGTCCGATGTCAGAATGGGATAAGTTCCAGGAAGAGCTTGCTGCGCTCCCGATAGACGAGGTTCTTGCGATTTACGAAACTGCATATAACAGGATTAAGTAATATTACTTAAAAGGACAAGGAGGAAAAGACAATGAAAAAAGCATTATCAATTATCCTCGCGCTTACCCTCGCGTTCTCTCTTCTCCCGACCTTCGCATTTGCCGCGGAGACAACGGAGACTGAGACGGCGGAGACTATGGACTGGAGCCAGCCGATTGTGTTTGATTTTGGTGTTCCTACTAATAATACGGCGGTTAATAGTGAAAATTCCTATATTTCCGGTGCGGAAATTTATGCAGGCGACACATGGCAATTTATATCTTATAAAAAGAGAACAGGACTTTTAGATGGTGATGTGGTTGGTGCTACAGACGCAAAGAAACGCGTTTCGGTTGTCACTTATAATAATATAAACTATATCAAGGCGCTTTCAACGGAGAAGTATGCCGCTGCAGCTAAGAACACTGTGTCGTTCGCATTAAAAGTTTCCGATAGTGGAATTTATGACATTTCGGCGAAAGTATATAATACGAGTAGTGGAACAACAACAAAAGGAACGTTGAAACATATAACGCAGGGTACATCTATAGATATTGGCACGATCGAGAATCTGTACAAAAATGGTACGGATATCGGACCTGCCGGTCCGGTTGAGAAGCAGTTCAGCGAAGGTGTTGGTGTTCCTGTTGCCAAGACAGTGACTTGGAATGCACCGGGTGGCACTATGACTGAGAATGATAACCAGATTCAATTTACTATTAATGAAAATTTGGGTTTTGCGTTTTGTGTTTATTATGTGAAATTTACCCCGTCAACGATAAATTCAGCAACAGTCACAGCTCCGGTAACCGAATACAAAGTCGGCGATACTTTCACACCGGCAGTTTCACTCAACGTAGAAGGTGTTGGCGACAAAACATATTCCGATCTTGCTCAGGCAGGCATCGCTCTCGGTGTAAAGGAGGCAGATGCTGGCGTAACAGTTGAAAACAATGTTTACACGGTAGCAAAATCAGGTGAAATAACCTTTACTCCGACAGTAACCGTAAACGGAAAAACTCACGATGCAGCACAGATAACTCTTTCTGTTGAATCTGATGAAGACGAAGCGCTCACAAATGCGTTTGAAGTAAAGAAAGAAGAGCTCAAAGAATATGTTGAACCGAGTGTTGTATCAGTAAGTGCAGGAGGTTCTGTAATCACTCCTGAAAAGAATGCTGATGGCTCATATAACATAGAAGCGGCAGAAGAGAATAAAGATGGCGAAAAATTCCTCTACTGGGCGAAAGGACTTACGGAAACAAAGAGAATAATTTCATTCTCAAATAAGCTTGAAAACTACATTCCCGATGAAGCAGGAGCAGACTGGCTTATTGCAGTATATGAGGATAAACTTCCGGAGACAAACGAGTATTATAATGCAAACGGACAGCTTATCGCAACGGGCGAAGAGCCTGAACTTCCGTCAATGGCAGGCTATGGTGAAGCAACTGCATGGAACAGATATGAAGAAACAAATATCTACGTTGCAGAATACAACGGCAAAACACAGCCGGATGATGTTACGGTAACTGTAAACGGCGAGACGAAGACTGTACCTTACGGAACGGAAATTACCTGCACAGCAACGGCGGCAAACTTCAAGTGCTGGACAAAGAGCAATATTAACGGAAAGACAGAAATCGTAAGTGCAGAGAATGTCTATAAGTTCAAAGCATGGGAAGATTGCTCTGTCGATGCAGTAAACGAAGCTTACAACTATAACGGAGATAGGTTCAAGATAGTAGTTGACAGCTTCAATGCAGGAAACGAAACGGGAATTATGGCAGAGTTTATCGGATTTGGAAGCAATGTTGTTGAAAAGGGAATCATGTGGAATAACAACAAGATTGCAATGACAAAACCGGGAAGTCAATTCAGCATTATCGCGGATAAAAACGGCGAATATAAGGGCTATGCAATAGTCGGAAACGAACAAGACGGATATGCTCTCATCGTCGATGGTGAAGTAACACTTGCAAATGCGGAATAATTTTTATCACCTTTTATATCATTTGCCGAAGATGAGCAAATATGGAATGGTTCCTCTGACTTTTCAAATGAAACTGCACGAATTGGACACTGAGTTTAGAGACTTGATATCAATTGTAGCTAATTATCTATAATTTCTCTATTCATCAACGCGCTTTGCAAACGAAAGCATTGCGGTGCTGAATATTTCCGATTGTGTCAATGTTGTCAGTAAGGGGTCGCCCTCGCGGATCCGCATCGTGCGACGGATTTCTTTCGGAATAACAACACGACCGAGGTCGTCAATACGGCGTACAATTCCTGTTGCTTTCATATATACATTTCTCCTTAAATTACATTTGTAGGGAAGGCATTTATGCCTTCCGCCATAACGGAACGGATAAATCCGTTCCCTACATTTTCAAATCGTGATGTTATTATCTGTAAAACAAGTGGATTTATACTGTTAATTGCAATTTTTTAGTTTTTGTGATATGATTTTGATGATGAGCAAAAACAAAATAAAGGATTAGATAAATATGGAAGAAATTCGGCATGCAACGCTTGACCTTTCCGGCTGCAAAACTTGGCATGACTTGCACAAAAGAATCCGCGATTCTTTGGATTTCCCGGATTATTACGGAAAAAATTGGCCGGCTTTCTGGGATTGTCTAAGTGTTGATTGTGAATACAACTTCATTACAGTTACAGGCGAATCGAAGGTTGCAGATGCACTCAAACCAAGCATAGACAAAATGAACGAAATTTTAGAGAGAAACAAAGTTTATTGGCACGGTCAGTTTGATTATGAAATAATAGACTGATAAATCTCAAACACGGCACAGGTTTATTCACCTGTGCCGTGTTGTTCTATTTACATCTTTCCACTAAACTATGTATCGCACCACAAAATCTGTCGAAAGGTGTCAATGTTGTCAGCAATGGGTCGCCCTCGCGGATCCGCATCGTGCGACGGATTTCTTTCGGAATAACAACACGACCAAGGTCGTCAATACGGCGTACAATACCTGTTGCTTTCATATATACATTTCTCCTTAAATTACAAATTGTGTTGTTATTATCTGTATTTTGAGGAGATTTATACTGCTTGAATTTACTTTTCAGCTTATGTATGTTATAATATGAAAAATAATCAATTTACCACGAAAGAGGATGTGTATGAAATTATCATCATTTTTTCATTTTGCGGGGTTTGGCATCAAGACAATTCTTTTCAAAAAGAAAACCCCAATTCTTGGAACCGTAATTGTTACTGATAAATGTAACCTACATTGTAAACATTGCTCTGTTAATAACATAACCGCCATTGTTCATCCATATAAACAAATTCGTCAGGAAATGCAGCAGCTGTATGATATGGGAGTGCGCATTTTATTCTTTTGTGGCGGCGAAACATTTCTTTGGAAAGATGGTGATCGTTCACTTCGCGACTTAGTTGTCGAGGCAAAAGAAATTGGGTTCCTTATTGTCAATGTGGTTACAAACGGCACATTCCCGATTGATCTACCCGAAGCCGATTTGATTCTTCTGAGTTTAGACGGCGATAAGCAACGTCACAACGAAATTCGCGGCGATACCTATGACACCATTATGGAGAATATCAGCAATGCCACGTCAGATAATATCTGTTTTTATATGGCAATCAATCAAATCAACAAAGGCTTTGTGCGCGATGTATGTTTAACTGCTCGTGACACCAAAAATGTTCGTGCAGTATCTTTTAATTTTCATACACCTTATCCCGATACAAAAGATTTATCTTTAAGCAAAGAGGAAAAAGCCAAGTGCTGTGATACGATAACTCAAATGATGAAAGAAGGCGCACCTGTATTCAACCTAAAAAGTGCGTTTCCATATCTCATAGAAAATCGTTTCCCCACACCTTGTCATCAGTGTGTAGTGATAGAAAACGGAAAGTTGTCTACCTGCGGACGCTGTATTGATGTTCCCGGTCTTTGCGATCAATGCGGATACTTTTTCGTTGCAGAATACACACTTTTATTCAAAGGTAATCCCAAAATAATATTTGATATGCTTCGTACATACCTGAAATACATTTAGGAGAAATATGAGTTTTATTACAAGTTTAACTAGAATGTGGCTTACACGCACGGTAAAGCCATTTACATTTAAGAATGAATATGACCGAATATTGCCTTTTATGGAATGCGAAAATCTCGGATTATATGTTCATATTCCTTTTTGTGAACGCA
>JAZSHZ010000195.1:0-4763 GCA_045533555.1 Eubacteriales bacterium | reverse complement strand
TATAAGGGAATGCGAAAAAGCATTGATCATCTAGATCCGGAAAGCTTCGGACGCGAGATCGAAGAACATACAGGGAGGAAGCCTCCGGCATGGCCGAGCGAACTTCTATCAGGAGATGGACTTGCCATCGTTCGCGGCGGAGAGGACTATGTCTCCGGAAATTCGCAGACTGCAAATAATAACCTTCGTGATATGTGGCTGTATTTCGGAAAAAACTATGGACATGGACACGAGAATACGTTGCAGCTCGGTATGGAAATGTTTGGGCTTAATATTGCCCCCGATCCCGGAGCCCCGGCTTTGAAGAGCACAGATGCTATCCGTTTGCAGTGGGTAAATCAAAGCATCTCACATAATACCGTAACTGTCGGTAATAAGGGTGAGGTCGATCTTGAGGTCGGAGATCCACTTCATTTTGATGATTCGGATAGAGTCAAGGTTATTGATGTCGATGCATCCGATGCATATGAGCAGACGGATATTTACCGCAGAACCATTGTTATGGTTGAGGTGGATGATGATACTGCATACGGCGTTGATTTCTTCCGCGTAAAGGGTGGAGATAAACATACTTATAGCTTCCATTCTCAGGCGGAGAACGCAAGTGTAGTAGAAGGACTCGAAATGGTTGAGCAGAAAGACGATCAAGGCAACTGGATCGGTTCATATGCATCTCCGGAATGGGAAGTCGGTGAGGATCCGAATTCTCCGGAAACATGGTACTACGATACTGTATATCCGCGCGGATACAGTTGGATGGGCAAAGTTCGAAGAGATTCATCTCCTGCGAACAAATTCGCCGTTGAGTTTGATGTTGAAGATTACAACAAGACAATCAAGAACGGCAATGATATTGTTCTGAGACTTACGCAGATGACTGATTTCACACCGCGTGAAGTAGCTCTTGTTTCTGGTCCAGTACCGAACAGGGATGACACGAAAAATCTGCCTTCTACTATGGATTATATGCTTGTTCAGCGTGGTGAAGTCGGAGGCGAAGAGCTTGATTCACTTTTTACCACCGTTCTTGAACCTTATCGCGGAACAGCAAGATATATCAAAGATATAAATCTTGTTGATGTTACCGTCAAAGAAGGTGTTGAGAATAAAGATGATGTGGTCAGTGCTGTTTGCGTTGAGCATACAAATGGAAGGTGCGATTACATTATCCATGCAACAAACACATCGGTAATATATAATGTCGGAGGTATCTTTGATTTCCGCGGCGCAATCGGTGTTTACAGTGTTAATGATAACGGAGAAATTTTTTACCGTTATGTAACTGATGGCGATATTATAGGAGACGAGACCAATCTTCCTGCAAGATATACAGGAAGGATTGTTGATTTTGAGCGTGATCTTTCGATACATAATTATATTGATGTAGAACTCGATAACGCAAAAGCTGATGACATCAAAGGAAAATATATCAATGTTAAAAACGATGGAGCGCTGAACGGAGTCTACGAAATTAAGGATGCAAAGGATAACGGAGATGGGACGGTCAGAATCGATACAGGTCTTGTAACACTTATTCGTTCGCATCGTGATCCTGAAAATCCTGAAAGAGGATATATATATAATATCAATCCGAAGCAGACATTTGAAATCGCCAATTCCTTCATTGATGATGCCGCACCGATATTTACTTCAAAAGTGGATGGGACTTCGACATCGGCAGGAAGTTCGATTACTTTAAACGTTATGGCAGAGAGTCCGATAGGAAAGAGTATTTTCTATGAGGGTAGAACGTTACCTCGCGGTGCATCACTCGATACGGAGACAGGTAAGTTGACGTGGAAGCCCGATTCGGCGCAGATTGGCGAAAACCATATCGCTATTACGGCCGTTGATTCGGACGGACGAGCGAGCACAATACATTTTTCTGTTTTCGTTTACGGAGCGACCACCGGAGGAGCAGGAAGTGGCGGTGGAACATCGTTGCAGCCTGATAATAAACCGACAATTCCTGCAACGAAGCCTGAAGATAAACCTGAATCTTCCGTAACACCGGAAATCCCGACAACACCCGAAACGGATAATTCGGATAAAAACGTCCGCTTCATTGACCTTGGTAACCACACATGGGCAGCAGACGCAATCAACAGCCTCGCAGATGAAGGAATCATAAAGGGAACGAGTGAGAACACGTTCTCACCCGCGGCTAACATAACGCGTGCAGACTTCGCGGTTCTTCTCGTCCGTGCATTTAAGCTTGCAAGCGAGAACGAAGAAAACTTCGCGGATGTAGAAGCGAGTGACTACTTTGCAAAGGAACTTGCAGTTGCAAGAAACACGGGTCTTGTCAACGGCATTGGTGAGAATAAGTTCGCACCGAGAAACAATATAACACGTCAGGATATGATGGTTATAGTTTACAGAGCACTAGTTGCAATGGAGAAGGAGTTTGACACAACGGCAATTTCGGCATCCGATTTTGCAAATGTCGCAGACTATGCAAAGAATGCAGTTTCTGCTCTCGTCAACGCAAAGCTTGTCAACGGCAAGAACGGACTTGTTGCACCGACGGATTATACGACCCGTGCGGAAGTCGCTGTTCTCATCAAGAGAATTCTTGATTTTATAAAATAAGTAATAAACACAACAAGAGCACCCTATGGGCGCTCTTGTTGTGTTTTATTCGTCAAATAACCATTTGTAACGTTCTCGGAGGGAAATCTGGTGAAGAATTGAGGTATCAATTTCATGTTGGGTGGCATACTGGGTTGGTGTCGTGCCGAGATATTTGGCGAAAACTCTTGCGAGATTTGAATGATTGTATAGCCCGCTGCGTTCTGCAATATCGTCAAACAGAAAGTTTTCATAAAAAAGCATTTGTGATGCATAAAACAGACGAACCGAAAGAATGAATTCTTTAACCGAGCGCCTTGTTACTTCTCTGAAGCATGATGTGAAGTTGCGGCGCGACATATTTGTTGTTTTGCATAAATCGTCCGTGGTTATTTTAGTCGGATAGTTTTCGATAATATATGAAACAGCCCGATTAATATTGCTTAATCGCCGAAAGAAAGTTTTTGACGGTTTCTTTTTGATAGGCTCAGTGCATGCAATTTTAAAAAGATCAACGATAAGCGATGCGAGCTTGTCGCAAGACATATTTTCCTGAGAATTGAATTCATTGACTATGTTGCGAATGATGCTTGTGGCTTCTGCTTTTCTGCCTTCGAACTCGCAAACCTCGGGGATCATAAATCCGTTGAAATGTATTGTGTTGTTGCCATATAAGCATAAATCTAATCCGCATTCTCTTAAAAAGCTTTCTTCAAACCAAACGTAGACGATTACGGGGGTATCTTCGGAATCACGGGAGTCGAGCATATGAGACATATATGGAAGAACAAAAGCGCAGGAGCCTGAAGTCTGGATATAGTCAACGCCGTTTATTTTATGCTTGAGTTCTCCCGACAAAACATAACATAGCTGAATCCCTCGGTGGAAGTGCGCAAAATCACGGTCGCGTATTGCCTGAGTTGAAGCTCTGACAGGGTGCCCTCCAAGATAGTTTATCGTATTATAAAGTGGTAATTGATCCAATATGATCACATCCTTGTATATATTATAACATTAACTTTATCACATGTCAAAGAAAAAGTGCCCACTTTGTAACAATGTTGTGTTGAATGATAATCTGTGGTTGTTTAAAATATAATAAATACATTAATTATATTCTAAGGAGGAATATGTATGAAAAAAATATTGTCTGTCATATTGGTAATGACGATGATTGTTGGTATGCTTCCGACATTATCGCTTGCGGCGGATGAAAGTCCTGCACCCATTGTGTATGATTTTTCAACAGCTGCATTTTCGGATTATCCGACGCCGAATACAACGCTGAACAAAAACAACGTTAATAACTATACGATTGATTCGGCAAAATCGGCAAAATGGAGATACGTAAATATCATAAACTGCGGATCTATTGGATTCCAGAAAGACGGTCTCTGTTTCTATACTCCGGCTAAAGCGTCGGAGCTTAATTCCAATGCAGTTATTTTGACTGCGGAGGTAGCAACAACGGGTTCCTACACCCCGTTCGTTGAGCGTACTGCAATCACATACGGTGAAAAGACCGATGTTTATATGGTAAGAAAGGATTTCGTTGCGGCGAATAATGTCGATATCCTTACCATCGAAGGTGTAAAAGCGGGCATTGCTGTTGCTTCGATGACGAATCCCGATGCGGATGTTAAACATATAGCATCTTATGATACGCATCCCAACGCAACTGTTGAGGATAAGCTTGCAAAGAAAGTAAACCTTACCGAAGGTGAATATTATATTGTTGTCGTTGCAAATGAAGGCTCGGTTAATTACGCCTCAGAAGAGAGAACCTACGGTATGCTCTCAAAGCTTACCTTCGAGCCGTATATTGATGAGAGCAAAAAAGTTTGGACATACGATTTCTCTGCAACTGCGTTCACTAATTATTCGGGTTCGGGAAATATAAACGAATCCGGACTTAAAAACTCTACTCTTGACAGAACAAAGTCGACCGGATTTTGGAAGCTTGAAGGTTCGATTAATGAGAATTATGTAGCTGCAGTGGCAGACGGTCTTTATTTCTATACTCCGAAAAAGAACGCTCCGCTCAATTCCAATGCGGTTGTCTGCAATTTTACTGTCGAAGTTGACGGTACATTTGTTCCTTCTGTTGAGCGCTCTGCGGTTTCATACTGTGAAAAAGTAGACCTTTATCTCGTAAAGAAGGATATCGCAACGGCAAAGGAAGTGGGATCGTA
>JAZSHZ010000015.1:0-12066 GCA_045533555.1 Eubacteriales bacterium | reverse complement strand
CTCTCCACTTCGGTCGAGATGACAGAATGCAGGTGGATTCCGCGTTAGCGGAAGACGGAGAGGGTTCAGTCAGTTCCTGCTGAAATGAAGGTCACCCTCTCAGTCGCCTTACGGCGCCAGCTCTCCCATAGGGAGAGCCTTCTTTTCTGCATTAAAAAAACACCCTTTCGGGTGTTTTTTTATTATTCTTTCGGATTTACGATATCGCGCCAATCCATATCACCTCTTGCGAGGCCGTGGATGAGGACTTCGGCTGTGGCGATATTTGTTGCCACGGGGATATTATGGACATCACAGAGGCGGAGGAGAGATGCAATTCCCGGCTCGTGCGGCTGCTCGGAAAGCGGATCGCGGAAGAAGAGCATCATATCGATCTCGTTATATGCAATTCTTGCGCCTATCTGCTGATCGCCACCCTGCGCGCCCGAGAGAAACTGACGGACATTCAATCCCGTTGCTTCCGAGACGAGCTTTGCGGTAGTTCCCGTTCCGCAGAGCGAATGGCGCTCGAGGACGCCCTTATATGCTATGCAGAACTGAATCATAAGCTCCTTCTTTTTATCGTGTGCGATGATTGCAATATTCATATCTCTCTATACCCTCATACTCAGATTTTTTTCGATATCTTCATCAGCGGAACGCTCTCTCCGCAGATTCTTCTCGCTATGTTTCTATATGCCCTTGCGGCGGGTGCGCGAAGGTTTGTGAAAATCAGTTTCCCGCAGTTTGCCGCCTCAATGACATTCTTATCCTCGGGAACTATTCCGAGAAGCTGAGTGCTCGTTTTGTCTATCGCATCGTCAATATTCGCGGCGGTGAGCCTTCTGATGAGCGACGGTCTGACTCTGTTGACAACGAGCCTTATATCCGCAACTCCACGCTTTTTGAGCGCCTGACGGGTCAACTGAGCATCGCGCAGGCTGACCGTGTCCGTCGTGGCGACGAGAATCGCCGCATCTGCCGCGGCGGCGGCAAGCTTGAACCCGAAATCGAGCCCTGCGGGGCAATCTATTATGACGAAATCACAGATTTTCTTTATCTCACGGACGAGCTCCGCAAGCTCGCGCGGGGTGACATCCCTTCCCATCCCGTCACCAAGCGGAGCGGAAAGAAGATAAAGATTCTCGACGAGCGGATGGCGCAGAAGCGCGCGCTCAAGCTCGACATTGCCGTTTATGACATCAGTAAAATCGAAAAGCGCAGCATCGGAAACGCCGAGGACAATATCCATATTGCGAAGACCGACGTCGGCATCGATGACAACGACGCGGTTACCGAGACCCGCAAGGCAACAGGCTATTCCCGATGCTACCGAGGTCTTGCCCGTTCCGCCCTTGCCGGACGCGACGCATATTGCTCTTGACATAGCGCTCCTCCGCTCCTTTCTTTTTTCCTATTATACAATATATTTTTCTCTTATGCAAGCAAAACTCCCTCATAGGAGCGTTTGTCATTTTCAAAGCTCGCTCCGAAATACGCATCAAACACCGCCTTTGCAACAGAGGGGATTCGGCTTCCCTGACCGCCGTTTTCGACGAGGACGCATATCGCGACCTCGGGATCATCTATCGGCGCGATCGCGACATAGACGGCATGGGAGCCGCCCGGTGCCTGAGCCGAGCCCGTTTTTCCGCCGACGGCGACGGGATAATCCTTGAACACAGCATAGGACGTTCCTCCCGATACCTGCGCGCCCATATACATTCCTTCTATTATCGCATCATAAGTCGATTCGGAAAGCTCAATACGGCTGATGACCTCAGGAGAGGTCTCTTCGATGACCTTTTCCGTCTCCGGCTCACGGACGCTCTTCAGGAGATGCGGCTTATAGCGCACGCCGCGGTTTGCGAGCTGTGCAACATAGTTTGCGAGCTGAATGGGGGTTACCATCGTATCCGACTGACCGATTGCGGCAGAGAGTGTTTCGCCCGGATACCACGTTTTGTTCCTTGCTTCTCTCGCCTCGCGGCTCGCGACCTGACCCGATACCTCGCCGCCGATTTCGATTCCCGTTTTCTCGCCGAGGCCGAAGCGCATCGCCCACGCGGCGAGCGTATCTATCCCGACGCGCCTGCCGACATCATAGAAGAAATAGTTGCAGGAGACCTGAATCGCTTCCCTGACATCGATTTTGCCGTGGGTTTTTCCATACTGACGGAAGATATCGCACATCGGAGTCGTGCTCGGTGCATAGTACATATATTTTCCCGTTGTGAGCATTTTTTCGGTCGGAGTTATGATCCCCTCCTCCATACCCGCAACGGCGGTTATCATCTTGAAGGTTGAGCCCGGCGGATATGCACCTCCGATAGCACGGTTGAGAAGCGGGAGATACTTATCCTTATAGAGCGCATTATAATTCTTGCTATACTGCGTTATATCATAAGTCGGGTATGACGCGGAGACGAGAAGGCCGCCCGTTTTGACATCGACGGCAACTACCGCCGCGCCTTTCGCATCCTCTCCGCCCCAGCGGCGGTTGGTTTTGCCCTCCTCGCGAAGCCTCGGCACGAGCTCGGCAAGAGCCGCCTCTGCCGCCTCCTGCATTTTGAGGTCTATCGTGAGGATGCAGTTTTTTCCGAGAATCGGCGGTTCTTCATAAAGCACCGTCGTCGTTTTTCCCGTTGTGGTCGTTTCGGTTGTTCTCGAGCCGTCTATTCCGCGGAGATATTTTTCATATGCCTTTTCGATTCCGTCTTTGCCGACCATATCGGTCATCTTATAGCCCTGCTTTTTGAGCTCATCATATTCCTCGCGGTAGATTATTCCGACTCTGCCGAGGATATGCGCTGCGGATTTCGTCTTATATTCACGGATGGGCTCGACCTCTATCATAACGCCCGGAAGAGCGCGCGAATGCTCCTTTATCCGCGTTACGAGTTCGCGGTCGACATCTCGCGCAAACGTATAAGGTTGCGATTTTGAAAAGCCGCGCGTCTCCATCTCATAGCAGACACCGCAAAGCTTTCGCAGGAGAGTCTTATCCGCGCATCTGAGCTCATAGCGCGCGGCAAGCGAGGTGATGAGCGCATCTGCGCTGAGATCCGGCTCCCATTTCCTGTCTTTCAGGTATTCCGCCATATCCCGCTCGTCCGCCGAGCCTTCGCCACCGGTGTAGGTATACGAAAACGGCGAAGTCGCGGAGACGGGAAGATTATCAATATATTCCTGACCTGCTCCGTCGCAAAGCTCGAGAAGCTTTGTGACGACCTCTTCGCGGCGCGATTTATCCCAGACGGTTGCATCGAAGATGACGGAAAAGCTCATACGGTTCGTGACGAGCGGTCTTCCGAATCGGTCGAGAATCTCGCCGCGCGGCGCAGTTACCGTGACCGTCCTTGAGGTGCGCTTCGTCGATCGCTCGAGATATTCCTCGCCCGAGACGATCTGAAGAAAATAGAGGCGGCCGATGAATATGACAGCCGCAAGCATTGCAAGCGCGGCAAGCACCCATATGCGGGCGGTTGATTTTTTGTTCATCGGATCACCTCCTTATATTAAACATATTTTTGTATTGGGTTGGTTGAATGCGGGCGATTCGTGAATCGCCCGCGGGTTGGGTGCGGGAAAATTTCAAATCGTTTTGCGGAGCAAAACACCTTAATTCTGCATTTTCAATATTCATCGCTTCTCTCGAAGCTTTTTATGATCTTCTTTATTATCATATATAAAAACGGTGTGAACGGGAGCGTTGTCGCAAGCTCGCCGGGTATGACATATAAAAGCGCGGCGGCGCTTCCCTGCCCCTTTGCGAGCATAAAGAGAAGATAGTGAGCCGTGTTTAAAAGAATCATAAGCACTGCCCAATCAAGCACCGACATACCATAGTTCTTCCAGAACATGACCGTGTTCATAACGCAGATAAGAAGCGCAAGGACGGGAAGCGCGATGATGAAGAAGCCTTCATAGCCCGAATAGAGCGCATCGCAGAGAAAACCGCCGATGAGACCCGCTATCATCCCCTCCTCGTGCCCCTCAAGAAGCGCGACCGTGGCAACGATGAACGGAATCAGGGACGGACTGCACCCAAGAAAGCGCAGGCGAGAAAGCACCGTCGTCTGCAGTATCACAGCGACGAACATCAGCGCGCCGAGATATATCCATTTATAAAATTTTCGGCGCAGATCCGGTGCCATTCCGCATATTCCTCCTTAATCCTTTATTTCAAACGATTTTATGACGAGAACATGGTTTACCTTGTCAAGGTCTACCGCGGGCTCGATTATTGCATATTTTGAGATTCCGTGGCTCTCCGTCCTGACCTCGAGGACACTTCCGATGACGATGCCCTTCGGGAAAAGGCCTCCGACTCCCGAGGTCTCGATGAGATCGCCCTCAAGGAGCTCCGTATCGCGCGGGAGATATGAAAGGCGCAGACGCCCCTCACTCATAAGCTCGAAATCGCCCTCCGCGCTTGCGACGTCGCGCGTTCTTGACGCGATTGCCGAGGCTTCCATTGAAGTATCGCAAATGGTTGTGACCGTTGCCCACGTTGCGCCGACCTCACTTATGAAGCCGACCATACCGTCGCTCGTTATGACGCAGTTGTCGGGAGCAAGCCCTGCCGATGAGCCTTTGTTTATCGTGAACGTATGGCTCCAGTTATCGGAATTCTTCGCGACGACCTCCGCCGCCTCAAAGACGAATTTCGAATCGCGCTCACGCATTGCGAGAGCCGCGCGGAGCTGCTCATTCTCAAGCCCCATTGCCGCATTCTCGCGCATTGCGCGGCGCAGCACTGTGATCTCCTCGCGGAGCTTTTCATTTTCTTCTTTTAATTTTTCAAACTCGAGTGCCCGCTCGGTTCTTGCCGAGAAAAACTCCGCCACCGAGGTCGATGCGCTCTGTATCGGCTCGGAAACGATATTTATGAGTGAGCCGACAGGCGATATCCTTCCGCCCGAAACTGCGGAGAGTATCCCAAGCATAAGCGCTATGAGAACGGCAATGAGAATTATCACGACCGTCTTTTTCGAGAAGAAACCGTCCATTTTCACCACTCCGAATGTGTTGTTTTAATATCCTCGAGAAGCTCGCAGAGGCGATTCATCGGAAGACCGATGACATTGAAATAATCGCCCGCAAGCGTTGCGACGAATTCCTTTGCGCCGCCCTGTATGCCATATGCACCCGCTTTATCCATGCATTCGCCCGTCGCGACATATTCTTCTATATCGCTGTCAGTAAGCTCGCGGAAGATGAGGCGCGTCTCGACCGCATCGCATATGGCCTCATCACCGCGGATGATGCAGACGCCCGTATAGACCTGCTGAAAGCTTCCCGACATTGAGCGGAGCATTTCGCGCGCATGGTCCTCGCTCTCGGGCTTGCCGAGAACGTTGCCGCCGACGGCAACGACGGTATCCGCCCCGATAACCGTGTCATTCGGGTGGTTTTTTGCAACCGCCGAAGCTTTGAGCCGCGCAAGTGACATTACGTAATCGCCGACATCGCCGCCACTGAACTCCGGCTCCGCGACATCGGAGACCTCTATTTTGAAATTTTCCGTATAAAGACCGAGGAGAGCCTTTCTCCTCGGTGATTTTGATGCAAGAATCAGCATGCTTTTCCTCCGCTTTTTTCTTTTTTCGGAATATCAAGCCTCCACATCGCAATGCCTATTGATATCATCGCGAGGATATTCCCCGGCACTGACGCATATGCACGGCTTGCAAGATTGAAGACGAGCCAAAAGGGCGCGGAGATGAACGAGATTATTCTTATATTCCGCTCCTTCGTCGGCCACATTGCCGCAACCTCGAAGATTATTCCGAGAAGGCCGAGGATACTGTATATATTCTTATAGAGCGCAATTCCCGCCACGATGAGGAGCGCATTTATGATGATTATTATCGCCGTCTGATACTTTGCGATGAATGGCTTCTCTTTTCTCCTTGCGATGACGGAGGAGATGAGGCCGATGAAATCATATGCCGCGCCCGCATATGCGCCGAGCAGGATATACTGCAAGATAAAAAGTATTCTCGAAATGAGGTTAGCGAGTATTATATTGCTTCTCTTTTTGAGCTGAAAGCTCAGGAGAAACGGAATCAAACCCAGAATTCCTACGATTGTTGCCATTATATCGGTTTCTTCCTTTTTCTGTTTCTATTTTGTTCCCGTGCTGCCGAAGCCGCCCGCTCCGCGCTCCGTCTCCGATATTTTATCGACGGGGCAAAGCTCCGGTGTCTCGACAGGCATTATGAGAAGCTGGGCGATTCTTTCGCCCGGGCAAATTTCAAAATCCTCCGATCCGAGGTTTATGAGACCGACCTTGATTTCTCCGCGATAGTCACTGTCTATAATGCCGACGGCATTTGCAAGAGTTATCCCGCGCTTTATCGCAAGTCCGCTTCTTGCGCAGACGACTGCAACATGGTTTTTATCGGGAAGCTCGATCGCGACTCCCGTCGGACACGGGAATATCTCGCCGACCTTTAAAAGCTTCGGAGCTTCGAGATCCGCGCGGAGGTCATAGCCTGCGCTTCCCTCGGTCGCGCGCGTGGGGATTGCGGCGGTTGCCGTCAGCAATTTTATATTAAGCTTTTCCATATCTTTTCTCCGTTTCGTTTATTCCACTCCGCGGTAATAAAGACCGCGGGTATATTCGTGCGGCGCATATTCACCGCCCGAGGAGTATGCATCATAAACCGAGACGCATTCGCGCGCATTCTCACTCGTGAAGGAAAGGCGCGCCATCGCAACTCCGATATTCTCCCAATCGCGCTTTTTATCCGCGAGGAAAATCTTCTGCGAATTTAAAATGAGCGTTCTGTGGCCAAACTCGGGAAGAAGCGGGAACGATGCTCCCGTTCTGTCGATAAGCGCATGGTGGTTCTGACAGACGCAGGCACCCGTCTGCGCGCGAACGACACAATTCTCGCATATCATAAGCGGAACGCGGCCATAGACGATGATTTCCGTGTCTATAATCTTTGAAACGTCGCGTATCTGCGGGAAGGTAAGCTCGGGCGAGAGAAGCGCGGAGATCGCGCCTGCCCTTCTCACCTCACGCAACGCATGGGAATTGAATACCCCGATGCCGAAATCGGCGCGGACGGCAAATCCGAGCTCCTCGCAGACCTTTATATGGCCGATGTTGCCGACGGACGCCTCTTCGATTCCGAGCTCCCGCGCTATCTCACCGAGGCGGCGGATCTCGGGCATCTCGCTATCCTTGATTATTCTCGGAAGAGCGGTGCAGACGCGCACCTTTTCCGAAATTTCGCTTATTCTTTCCGCGTTTGCCGAAAATTCCGTCAGCGGAATATAGATCAATTCGGGTTTTCTCTCAATGAGCGCATCGCTTATCTGCGAAACGGAGCGCACGGAGACTGTCAACCCCGGCTTCTCCTTGCGATTGACGAGCTTGAAGCCGACATTGAATTTGCCCTCGCGGCGCTCGCCTTCGGATGCATAGTTCTTCTCAAGCTCCTCGAGGCATTCGCGGCGAAGGGCGTTTATTGCGGAGAGCGGAAGAGAGAGCCCTTCCTCGACCTTGACGTTTATTTCATCGGCGATGAATCTTGTTCCACCCGTTTTCTGAAGCTGAGTATATACCGCGCTTTCCGAGAGGGGGACGTTTCTCGCCTCTTCGGGAACAGCGCCCGTCTTCATCGCGCGGTTACCGCGCGAATCCATCGCGGCGACGAGCGCAGGCTTTCCCCTGCAGATGACGCAGAAGAAATTGACGGTTTCCTTCTTCTCGGGTATTTCTCCCTCATATGTCTTTCTTGCGGCGGAGAGGAGCGCTTCGGGAGCTTCCGTCTCCGTCCTTATTCCAAACATACCTTTACCCTTTTTATCAAGGTAGTAGCCTTCGGTAAAGCCCGAGCGCGAGAAGACGCGCTCAAGCGTCTTTTTCTCTTTATCCGTTGCGGCGCGCCCCTCGGAGAGGATGCGCGAATATATGCCCGTTACGGTTGCGACGTATTCGGGTCTCTTCATTCTGCCCTCGATTTTGAGCGATGCGATGCCCATATCGGAGAGCTCCGTTATATAGTCCGCAAGGCAGAGATCCGAAAGCGAGAGCGGATAGCCCTCGGGCGAATTTTCGCCGAGCTTATATTGCATTCTGCAGGGCTGGGCGCAGAGACCGCGGTTTCCGCTTCTTCTGCCGATGACCGCGCTCATCTCACACTGCCCCGACCAACACATACAGAGCGCGCCGTGGACAAACACCTCAAGCTCAACGGGAGATTCCTCAGCGATGGCGCGGATATCCTCACGCGAAAGCTCGCGTGCAAGAACGACGCGGGTGAACCCGAGCGACGCAAGATAGCGGACTACCTCGATATTATGCACCGTCATCTGCGTGGACGCATGGAGCGGAAGCTCTGGCGCAACCTCACGGAAGAGCCTTGCAACGCCGAGGTCGGCGACGATGACGGCATCGACGCCCGCACGGTTTATATCACGGCAAATTTTTTCAACACTTTTAAGCTCGCGGTCTGTCGCGAGCGTGTTTACCGTCACATATACTTTAACTCCGCGCTTATGGCAGAATTCGCAGGCGGAGATGAGGTCCTGCTCGGTGAAATTCTTCGCAAGTCTTCTCGCATTGAAATCACCATAGCCGAGGTATACGGCATCGGCTCCGTTTGCGACGGCGGCACGGAGCGCTTCGGGTGAGCCTGCGGGGGATAGTATTTCTGCTTTCGGCATTTCTTATTTTCCCGAAAGACGAGCGATTTCGCGCTTTAAGTCCATAATCTCGGACTTCATGCGGCTTCCGTCCTCAAGGTAATCCTTGAGCTGAGTGCGGAGATTTTCCGCAGTTTCAAGAGCCTTATAGTATTCATCGGAAATGTTGATTGCGGAAAGGAGCGCCGCCTCAACGATTGAGATATTGCCGCTTCCGAGAACTTCGCTTATTTTTGAATCGACGTGTGATGCGACGCGGCGTGTGTATTCGTCGTTTTCGCCGCTGACAAGGCGAAGGTCTACTCCTGCGATATTGACATTGATAACATTTTTCATATTTTTGTCCCCTCCAACGGAATTTATTTTTATTTATATGTAATAATTATATCATACACTGAGAAGGATTTAAACATAAATTTTTGTAAACTCGAAATTTTTTTGAATGCTTGACAAGAGTGGTGATGTGTATTAAAATTATAGAGTATTCGCCTGCATAGTTAAATGGATATAAGGACCTCTCGAAGCTGTTTCCAAAATGAATTTTGGACACCTTCGGAGAACCTTGTTATTCGCTCCGCTCATAATAATAAACCTGCTTGATACTCAGAAGCAACAACCGAATGCTTTTATATACGCCTGCATAGTTAAATGGATATAATAAACCCCTCCTAAGGGTTAGTTACAGGTTCGATTCCTGTTGCGGGTGCCAGAGCAGAATAAAAGTCCGAACCGAAAGGTCTCGGACTTTTATTTTTAAGATGCATAAATATATTGCAAATGCGGGGAAATCAAGGTATAATTTTATGTATACAAAGAATCAGAAATGAGGACAGAACCATGAAGGCAATTATAAACGGCAAAATTGTTTTGAAGGATCGCATCGTTGAAAACTGCGCGGTTTTATATTCCGACGTGATTGAGGGAATCATCCCCTGCGACAAGGTTCCCGAAGGCTATGAAATCATCGATGCCCACGGCGGCTATGTCACGCCCGGCTTCATCGACCTGCATATCCACGGATACCTCGGAAAGGACGTTTGCGACGGCGAGGAGGAAAGCATCAGAACCATCTCCCGCGGCATCATCGAAAACGGCGTCACCGCTTACCTTCCGACCACGATGACGGTTGATATGAAGGTTATCAGAAAATCGCTTGAGGTTCTGCGAAGCCTCAAGGAAGAGAGCAAAAACTGGGACGGAAGCGAAATCCTCGGCGCGCACGCCGAAGGTCCTTTCATCAGCGAATCGAAGAAAGGCGCGCAGGACCCGAAATTCGTCCTCAAGCCCGATGCCGCATTCGTCAAGGAATATGCGGACATCATCAAGGTCATAACTCTCGCTCCCGAAGAGGATTCCGAAACCTTCGATGCCATCAGGGAAATCCGCAGGGATACGGACGTCGTCGTTTCTATCGGACACACCTCCGCGGACTATGACACCGCGACGGCTAGCTTTGCAAACGGAGTCAGCCACGCGACGCACCTTTTCAACACGATGACCTCCCTTGCGCACCGCGCTCCCGGAGTCGTCGGTGCGGCGCTCAATGCGGACATCACCTGCGAGCTTATCGTTGACACATTCCACGTCTTCCCCGCTCTCTACGACATCGTCTATAAATCCAAGGGCAGAAAGCTCTGCTTCATAACGGACTGCCTCCCCGCGGGCGGCCTTCCTTTCGGAGAATATACACTCGGCGGAAACAAAATCGTCTACCGCGACATCGTCTGCCGTCTTGAGGACGGAACGGTTGCGGGAAGCGTTCTCAAGCTCAACAAGGGCGTCTGGAACGTTTATAAGAATTCGACCATTCCGCTTTGGGAATGCGTCAACTGCGCAAGTCTCAACCCCGCCAACGCAATCGGCGTCGGTGACAGGAAGGGTTCTATCGAAATCGGCAAGGAAGCAGACCTCGTCATACTCGATGACGAATTCAACGTTTTGAAGACTATCAAAAAAGGAGATATCAGATATGAAGCTTAAAATCAATGCCAAGGTTGATCCGCAATTTCAGCCGATGGCACTCGTCTGCAGAGAGATGCGCGAGGCGACAAAGGAAAACGGACAGGATCTCATCATCGCAATCGAGAGAAACAAGGGTTATACATCCACCTATAAAACGAGAATTTTCAAGGACGGAACGGGACACGATGAGGAAAACTTTGCATTCGTCGAAAGAATGACGAAGGCTCTTCTCTGGGTCGCGGGCGGATATAGAATCTATATCGCGGGAAGCGACGTTGTCGGCGAGAAGATCAAGGCGGCATTTTCCCACGGCGGTCTCCGCGATTTCGACGTCCGGTTCATGGAAAGAGTTTATGAGAGCGACTTTGAGGTTTTCGTCTGCTCGCTTGACAAAGCTCCGAAGGACAAATCCGCCGCCGCACCCGTCGGCAGACATCTTGAGGGCTGCAGAATCGGTTTCGATGCGGGCGGAAGCGACAGAAAGGTCAGCGCGGTTATCGATGGCGAGAGCGTTTATTCCGAAGAGGTCGTCTGGTTCCCGAAGACGAATTCCGACCCCGACTATCACTATGAGGGAATCCTTGAGGCAATGAAGACCGCGGCTTCCTATATGCCGAGGGTTGATGCAATCGGCGTTTCGAGCGCGGGTGTCTACGTTGACAACAGAATCATGGTCGCATCGCTCTTCCTCAAGGTAAGCGATGAGGATTTTGATAAGAAGGTCAAGAATATGTATCTCGACGTTGCGGCGGAAATCGGGGAGAATATTCCGATCGAGGTCGCAAACGACGGCGACGTTACTGCTCTTGCAGGCGCGATGGATCTCGGCGACAATTCCGTTCTCGGCATCGCTATGGGAACATCCGAGGCGGGCGGCTACGTCGATCCGCAGGGCAACATCACGGGTTGGCTCAATGAGCTTGCATTCGTCCCCGTCGATTTCTGCAAGGATGCAATGGTCGATGAATGGTCGGGAGATTATGGCTGCGGTGTCAAATATTTCTCGCAGGACGGAGTCATCAAGCTTGCTCCGCTCGCGGGCATTGAAATTGACGAAAATCTCTCCCCCGCAGAAAAGCTCAAGGTCGTTCAGGGGCTTATGGCTCAGGGTGACGAGAGAGCAAAGGCAATTTATGAGACAATCGGCGTATACTTCGGCTATTCCATCGCATTCTATGCCGAGTTCTATGACATCAAACACGTTCTCATTATGGGACGAGTTACCTCCGGAGACGGCGGAACAATTCTTCTCGAGAATGCTCAGGCGGTTCTTGATCAGGAGTTCCCCGAGCTTGCGGCAAAGGTCAAGCTCCATATTCCGGACGAGAATTCAAGACGCGTCGGTCAGTCCGTTGCGGCGGCAAGTCTTCCCGAAATAAAATAGGTTTTATATAGATATATCCCCTGCAGTGCAATGCATTGCAGGGGGTTGTTGTTTTTTTGGGGGTTGGTGGTGGAATG
>JAZSHZ010000098.1:0-10470 GCA_045533555.1 Eubacteriales bacterium | reverse complement strand
GCCACGAATCCGATATTCTGAAAATGTTCGCCTCTACCCCTGAAATTCTCAAAGACGGCGAATATTCTCTTCCCGATTAACAACAAAAAAGGGGCTGTAGCAAAACAGCCCAGACCGCATAAAGTGTAAAAGTGATATTTTTTGCAGATAACATCGAAAAAGTATATGGTATGAAGTTTGAAAGTAAATTGAAAATTCGGCAGAAGCCGAATTTGAGGATTTAGTTACACTTTATGCGTAAAGCAAATCGGACCTCTCGACGTACTTATGTACTACTTCGGGTCCGATTTGCTCATTCTGCACTATTTTTCTAAAGCCCCAAAGGGATTGTAGCAAAATGCATTTCGCTACAATCCCTTTGTATTTTCAGCTTTAAAGCTTATAAACTCCGTCGCCGGGGATGACGTTTCTCGTATCAAAAACGATTTTTCCGTTGAGCTTGTCCGTGTTTTCTTTAATGTGTGTATGCGCGGTCATAACGACAACAATATCGACAGAATCAAGGAATTCGTCGAAATCGAAAATCTGACCCTCGCAAAGGCTCTTGTTGATGAACGGATCGTATGCACGGATCTTTCCGCCAAGGTGGCGGCGCATGCTCTCGAGAAGCTGAAGCGCGGGGCTCTCGCGGACGTCATCGACATTCTCTTTATAAGTGAGGCCATAGAGACCAACACGCGAAACATCCGAAATGCCGTTCTCATCCATAATCTCGCGAATGCGCTCAAGAACGAATTCGGGCATCGAATCGTTTATCTTTCTTGCGGCGAGGATTATGTTTGCAAGCCCGGGATAATCTCCGACAAGGAACCACGGGTCAACGGAAATGCAATGCCCTCCGACACCGGGACCCGGCTGAAGGATATTGACTCGCGGATGCTTGTTTGCAATTCTGATTATTTCATAAACATCCATATTATCGCTTCTGCAGATCTTTGCAAGCTCATTTGCAAATGCGATATTGATGTCGCGGAACGTATTCTCAACGACCTTTGACATTTCTGCGGTTCTGATATCGGTAACGACTATTTCACCCTTGCAGAAGGATGCATAGAGTGCCTTTATCTTTTCGCCGATTGCCTTATCGTCTGCACCGATCGTTCTTGAATTATGCTCAAGCTCATAGACCATATTTCCCGGAATGATGCGCTCGGGAGCATGAACAAGATTGATATCCTCACCGATGACAAAGCCGTTCTCCTCAATAACGGGACGAACGAAACGGTCAATCGTTCCCGGGGAAACAGTCGATTCAACAACGACGGTTGCGCCCTTCGGGCAAACATCCATAACACTCTTGACCGCGCTGATGACATATTTCGGATCAATCTTCTTGCTTGCCTTATCATACGGAGTCGGCACGGAGACGATATAGACATCCGTCGCGATATATTCCGTCGTAAACTTTATTCCGCAGGAGAGAGCATTATTGAAAAGCTCATCAAGCCCGTCCTCCTCAAAAGTCGTCCTCCCTGCATTAAGCGTTGCAACAAGCTCCGCATTATAGTCCGTTCCGACGACTTCAATACCGTGGGAAGCAAACATAAGCGCCGTGGGAAGACCGATATAGCCGAGACCAACAACATTTATTTTTGACATAAAAATCCGCCTCTTTTTCTTAATTATTCAAAGGGCAAAGCCCCGAAATTTCACTGTTTTCCAAATTGTATTGTATCACAAAAGCATCACCATTGCAAGCATAAATCAAATGAGTGTTTTTGCGCATCTTCCTCATTTGACTTTGCAATTAAGATATAGTAAAATATAGAACAACAAATAAGTTCGGAGAGATTGATCTATGATATATTTTGACAATGCGGCAACGACGGCGGTGCTTCCCTCTGCGGCAGAGGCGGCAAGGAAGGCCATGTGTGAGAATTTCGGAAATCCCTCCTCGCTCCATACGCTCGGTCTCAATGCCGAAAAGCTCGTCAAGGGTGCAAAGGATGCGATCGCGAAGATTCTTTCCTGCGATATAAAGGAGCTTACCTTCACCTCCTGCGGAAGCGAAAGCAACAACCTCGCGATATTCGGCGCGGCGGCGCGAAGCGGAAGAAAAAAACATATGATAACGACGGAATATGAACATCCATCCGTTCTCAACGCGGCAAAAAAGCTCGAGGCGCAAGGCTTTGAGGTGACATATATTGCCCCGCGCGAGGATGGCTCCGTCCATGCGGAGGATATTGCCGCAGTTGTGCGCGAGGATACTTTTCTCGTTTCCGTTATGAGCGTCAATAACGAAATCGGCGCGGTTATGGATATCCCCGCAATCTCGCGGGCAGTCAAGGCGAAAAACCGAGAGACCATCATACACACGGATGCAGTTCAGGCATTCCTCAAGATTCCGATAAACACGAAAAAATACGGTGCGGACATCATCTCCTTCAGCGGACACAAGATCCACGCGCCAAAGGGAATCGGCGCGATATATATAAAGAGCGGAGTTCGCCTTACTCCGCAGATCGTCGGCGGCGGTCAGGAATCGGGGCTTCGCTCCGGCACGGAGCCGACGGCGCAGATCGCGGCATTTGCGGAAGCTGTAAACTCCGTTTCGGAGACTTATCTTGAAAACGCGGCAAAGATGCGGAAAAATCTTGATTATCTCAAGAGCGGGCTCAGCAAACTTCCGGGAGTCTCGGTCTTCTCCGCAGAAAACAGCGCGCCTCATATTCTGACGGCGGCATTCCCGAAATATCCGAGCGAAGTCGTTATGCGGATCCTCGAAGAAGGCGAAATTTATGTCTCTGCC
Source organism: Eubacteriales bacterium (assembly GCA_045533555.1). Lineage (GTDB taxonomy): Bacteria > Bacillota > Clostridia > Oscillospirales > JAAYXM01 > SIG480. Next base: position 7,718 of record JAZSHZ010000098.1, on the reverse strand, counting down.
GGGTCTGCCTGCAGCCGCGGAAAGAAGAGCCATGTTCTCAAGGCTCTAAAGGTTTCCGATAAGCTCATCGGAAGCGCCGTGAGAATCAGCCTCTCACGTTTTTCGACGCTTGATGAAGCAAATGAGTTCCTTCGTTTTGCAAAAGAAAAACTTATATAAAATTTTTGATTTTCCTATTGCAAAAAACGTTTAATAATGCTATTATACGGATATACCATCAATAAGAAACAAGGAGGAACAATAATATGGTAATTGACAAATTGAGGAAGATTCTTGAGAACCAGCTCGATATTGACCCCGCAACGGTCAACGAGAATACGGACATTGCAGAAGACCTCGGCGCAGACTCGCTCGATGTTGTTGAGCTTGTTATGAGAGTTGAAGAAGAATTTGATATCACAATTGAGGACAGCGATGCTCACCTTTTCAAGACGGTTGGCGATGTTGTCAACTATATAGAATCAAAAATGTAATCAAAAAAATTCGACCGCGGAAAAATTTCCGCGGTCTTTATTTTATCCGAATATGAAAAACTTTTTCTTATAGGGCTCGCATTTAATATCCGAGACAACATATCCCGTCTCTTTGACTGCATCAAGAATTGCGCCTTCGGAAATTTCCTCCGGACAGATGATTTCCGTCATCTTCTTCTCGTGCGACGAGGTGACCTTTTTGACATCAAATGCCGCCTTTATCGTGTCATTCATATGCGCTTCGCAATGAGGACAGCGCATTCCCTCAACCTTCATTGTTATCTTAACCATATCACTTTTCCTCCTTCTTATTCCCCCCGCATGCACCTCCGCAAGAAGAGCTGTGGGGACATCCGATGCATTTTCTTCCGCTTTTCTTTGCTTTTATGATATATCCCGCCGCTAGCGCGATTATTATCGCAACGACGGCAATTATGATTATATCCGTCATAAAGCTTTCTCCTTATTTACATTTGCACTCTTTCGCAACATCGCGATTCGCCTTTGAAATAAGATATGTAATTATACCCGCAAAAACCGCTACGGCGATGAATCCGGGAATGAATCCCCTGCCGACCGTTCCGAGCGTTATGAGTGATCCGATCTGATAGACCGCAAAACCTACCGTATATCCGACTGCAAGCTGAAGACCTATTGCGCCGAACATCCATTTTTTGCTCTTCATCTCTGCATTCATCGCACCTATTGCGGCAAAGCACGGCGGAGAATAGAGATTGAACATAAGATATGCAAGAGCAGCTGCAGAGGTAAGCTCAGGAATTGCACCCGAAAGCTCTCCCGTTACATCTGCAAGTGCAAAGCAGACCGCAATCGTTGCAACGACGTTTTCTTTTGCGATAAATCCGCTGACCGCCGCCGCGGCAAGTTGCCACGAAACAACGCCAACAACAGGAACGAGCAGATATGCAAACGGTCGCGCAACCGATGCAAGAATCGAGTTCTCTGCGCTTTCCGCAACAGCAAAGCTCCAGTCAAAGCTCTGCATTATCTGAACCGCAGTGTTGCAAAGCAATATTATCGTCGCCGCTTTGACGATAAATTCCCATCCGCGGCTGCACATTGATTTCAATGCACCCGAAAGGCTCGGGAACTTATATTCGGGAAGCTCGATAATGAAGAAGGATTTTTTCGCGCGGTTTCCCGTTATGGCATTTATGAGAAGCGCAGAAAAGAAGATGAGCAAAATTCCCGAAAGATACATAACCGCACTTACCCATCCCGCATCATCAAAGAATGCTCCCGCAAAAAGCGCAATGACCGGGATTTTCGCGCCGCATGGCATAAACGGTGCAAGAAGCGCGGAGGCGCGTCTTTCCCTCTCGTTCTTTATTGTTCTGCTCGCCATAATTCCGGGGACTGCGCAACCGATTGTTATAACAAAAGGAATGACGGATTTGCCGGAAAGACCGACCTTTTTGAAAATCGGATCGAGAACGACTGCAACTCTGGACATATATCCGCAATCCTCAAGAAGAGCGATGAGGAAATACATAACCATAACAAGCGGTAAAAATCCTATAACGGCAATAACACCGCCGAGAACACCATCGACAAGAAGCGAATACAGAAGCGGACTTGCCCCTGTGAGAAGCTCGCCTACCCAAGCCTGAAAGCTCTCAAGATATCCGACGAGGATATCCGCAATCGGAGTTCCGACCCATACCTGCGAAATCTGGAACACGAGATACATGACAACGGCAAAAATCGGAATTCCGAGCCACTTGTTCGTGAGAACCGAGTCTATCTTATCGCTCAGATTTCTTTTATTCGTTTTAACCTTGCGCGCTTCAACCTCTTTGACGATTTTATTGACAAAGATGAATCGCGCTCTGTCTGCCGCCTCAACGGATTTTTTATCCGTCATATCAACTTCTCCCTGAGAATATGGAGCGCTCTGTCTTCTTCCGACGCTTTCAACTGCTGTCTTCACTACCTCTCGAAGTCCATCCGAAGATGTCGAAACCGTTTCAATGACGGGGCATCCAAGTCTTTCGGAAAGAGCCGCAACATCTATCTTCGTCTCTTTCTTCTTGTTTATATCCGCCTTATTGAGCGCGACAACAACCGGAATTCCAAGCTCCAGAAGCTGAGTTGTGAAAAACAAGCTTCGGCTCAGATTCGTTCCATCAACGATATTGATAATGACATCGGGATTCTCTCCCATAACGTAGTCGCTTGTGACGCTTTCCTCTTTCGTGAACGGAGACATTGAATATGCACCCGGAAGGTCTACCGCATAAAGAGATTCCATCTCTTCATGAAAACTTCTTTTAATTTCGCTTTCCTTTTTTTCAACGGTAACGCCTGCCCAGTTTCCGACCTTCTCGCTCTTACCTGTGAGCGCATTGAACATCGTTGTCTTACCGCTGTTCGGATTGCCCGCTAAAGCAATTCTCATTTTTCTTCCTCCTTGTTGCCTTATATAAACATTCAGTTACCCTATGCTAACTCACTGTCGAAAAGAAAAGCCGGCAGCTCCGGCTCATATTTCTTTAACCGTCAATGATAATCGCTTCTGCAAGCTGATTATCAATATTATATCTGCTATCCTTGATTGCAACGACGCAACCACCCTTTAAAAAGGAGATGACCGTTATCGGCTCACCGCTGTAGCAACCGAGCGAAAAAAGAAACGAATCCAATTCCTCGTCATCGGTCTCAATTCTCTCTATTATATATTCCTTGCCCTCCTGAGCTTCCCTCAATGTCATAACAATCACCTGAATCAATTTGTTTTCACGAAGTTAGCCTTTGCTAACCATATATATAATACACACAACGGAAAGATTTGTCAATAGTTTTTTATAAAAAAATACGGTTACATCCGACGCGTAACCGTTATTTTTATTTGTCCCTGAGTTTTTTGCAATATTGTGTGCATAATTTATCGGTGCATTCCGAGCAACGCAGTGCCACATTCGTTGTTTCCCAGAAGCGCTCGGGATACATCATAACGCAAAGCTCCCAGACGAGCCACACTGCAAACGCAAGCACAAGCACCGTCTGCGTATAGAAGCCCCTGATGAAAGCAAACGGAGAAAACATCATCATATGATCCCAGTTGAATATTCTGCAGGTCGTGCAGCAACGGTTTTTCATAATCAATCTGAAGGGACACCATATGAGAACGCAGATGAGATCCGCAACATAGAAAAACATACATATCATAAAGACTATATCCGATCCGATCACTCCGCATCGGTGCAGAACTCCTATCACCACTGTCACCGCCGTCCATATAAGGAACACCTTATATGCAGACCGTGTTGTCATGATAATATGCTTTTTGAGGTTACGATAGTTGAATTTCTCCATCATCGGGCGAAATCTGGCAAGAAATTGCTTTTGCGAGCCGATGGATATATATGCACGGACGGGAAGCAGCTGAATTATCATATCGGTTATCCAGATAAGCCACATAATATGAAGCCACGAAAAACCGCCGAAAAAGCCCATTCCGTCAATCGCGGAAAACTCTTCGGGTTTAAAAAGCAATATCAGCAAAAACGCCGCAAAAGCGAGAACTCTTCCGGCGAGGCGCAGAAAATAGATTTTTCTTGTTTTTGACATTTTCCTTTTTCCTTTTAAAATTCCGCAAGGCTCACATGGAGCCTTGCGGAGCTTATCTTTATGCCATTTCTACATTAAGTTTTTTGCCGCCGAGGATATGGAAATGGAGGTGATGGACCGTCTGACCCGCATCGTCACCACAGTTGGAGACAACGCGATAGCCGTCTGAAAGGCCTTCATCCTTCGCTATCTTTGCAATAACCTCGAAAATATGGGAGACGACAGCCGAATTCTTTTCATTGATCTCCGCGACGGAGGCAATGTGCTCCTTCGGGATAACGAGAATGTGAGTCGGTGCCTGCGGAGCTATATCACGGAATGCGAGGACGAGCTCATCCTCGTAAACCTTCGTCGAGGGAATGTCCCCCGCTATTATTTTGCAAAACAAGCAATCTGACATTTCCGCTTCCTCCTTATGCCTTGGATGCGACAAACTCGCGCGCGGCCTTGAGCGCATCCTCGAGCTTTGAAACATCGTTGCCGCCCGCCATTGCGAAATCGGGCTTGCCGCCGCCGTTGCCGCCCGCTGTCTTTGCGGTCTCGCGGACCATATCGCCAGCCTTGATGCCGCGTGCGACGACATCCTTGCCGCAGGTTGCTGTGAAGACTATCTTCTCACCCGATACGGTTGCAAGAACAGCCGCAACGTTTGCATCCATTCCGCGGATCTCATCGCTGATTGCGCGGAGGCCGTTGCCATCGGAATTCTTGACTATCTTTGCAATGAACTTAACGCCATTTATATCTTCTGCTTCTGCAATATATTCTGCAGCATCGAGGCGAGCCATCTTGGAGCTCATTGCCGAAAGCTCATTCTTGAGAGCTTTGATTTCCTCTGTCGCATTGTTTGCCTTGATGACAACTTCCTTCGGAGCTGACTTGAGAGCTTCTGCGACGGAGCTGATCGTTCCTTCAAGCTCTGCAATCTTCTCAAGCACGCTCATACCGCAGATCGCTTCGATTCTTCTGACACCTGCAGCAACGCTTGATTCGCTTGTTATTTTGAATATACCTGCCTTTGCGGTGTTGTCAAGGTGAGTTCCTCCGCAAAGCTCAAGTGAATAATCGCCCATTGTTACGACGCGGACAGTGTCACCGTATTTCTCGCCGAAGAGAGCCATTGCGCCGAGCTTCTTTGCTTCTTCAATCGGCATTTCGCGGACTGTTACGGGGAGACCCGCAAGGATATTTGCATTGACCTCGCGCTCAACCTTCGCGATTTCCTCTGATGTCATCTGCGAGAAATGAGCAAAGTCAAAGCGGACGCTATCGGGCCCGACGAGCGAGCCTGCCTGCTCAACGTGTGTTCCGAGAGTGTTGCGGAGAGCCTTCTGGAGAAGGTGGGTTGCGGAGTGAGCGCGCTCGGTTGCCGCACGACGGCAGGAGCATACTTTTGCATTTACCGTGTCACCTTTTGCGATTGTACCCTCAATGACCTCACCGATATGGAGGAACTTTCCGTCCTTAGTCTTCTTAACGTTTGTGATTTTGACCGTTGCACTGTCTGTTGTGATCTTACCTGTGTCTGCAAGCTGACCGCCGCTTTCCGCATAGAAGGGAGTTCTGTCGAGAACGAGCTCAACCGAATCGCCCGCATTTGCGGATTCGACAACCGCGCCACCCGAGACAAGCGCAAGAATCTTACCCTCGCCCGAAAGAGTTTCATAGCCGATAAATTCTGTCTTGACGCTCTTATCAAGTCCGAGGTCAAGCTTTTCCCAAGCGAAATCGCCGAGAGCTGCCTGAGCTGCACGAGCGCGCTCTCTCTGCTCATTGAGGCAAGCATCGAAGCGGTCGCGGTCAACAGACATACCCTTTTCTTCGAGAATCTCGAGAGTGAGGTCAATCGGGAAGCCGAACGTGTCTGCAAGCTTGAATGCATCATCGCCGGAAAGAACCTTACCGCCGGATTTTTCGAGCTTTTCAATCATATCTTCAAGGATAGAGAGACCTGCATCAATCGTTCTGTTGAAGCTCTCCTCCTCCATGCTGATAACCTTCTTGATATATTCTGCCTTTTCGGAAAGCTCGGGATATGCGCCGCAGCTTTCATGGATAACGGTATCGCAAACCTCGTGGAGGAATGTACCCTTGATGCCGAGGAGTCTTCCGTGGCGAGCCGCACGGCGGAGAAGACGGCGGAGAACATAGCCGCGACCTTCGTTGGAGGGCATAACACCGTCGCATACCATCATCGTCGTTGAACGGATATGGTCTGTTATAATGCGGAGAGAGACATCCGTCTTGTCGCTCTCGCCGTAGTTTGCTTTTGCAATGCGCGAAATATGCGCAGTAACATTCTTGACGGTATCGACATCAAAGAGAGACGGAACTCCCTGCATGATGCAAGCGAGGCGCTCGAGACCCATACCTGTGTCGATATTCTTCTGCTTAAGCTCTGTGTAGTTATTGTTGCCATCGTTGTTGAACTGTGTGAAAACGAGGTTCCAGAACTCAACGTATCTGTCGCAATCGCAACCGACCTTACAATCGGGCGATCCGCATCCGTTTTCCTCACCGCGGTCAAAATAAATCTCGGAGCACGGGCCGCAGGGACCTGCGCCGATTTCCCAGAAGTTATCCTCCTTGCCGAGGCGAACCATATGCGACGGGTCGACCCCGTGCTCATTCACCCACATATTATATGTTTCATCATCATCAAGATAAACAGAAACATAGAGCTTTTCCTTCGGAATCTCGAGAACCTCTGTGACAAATTCCCAAGCCCACTTTGTTGCCTCAGCCTTGAAATAGTCACCAAATGAGAAGTTTCCGAGCATCTCAAAGAATGTTCCGTGGCGCGAGGTCTTTCCTACACGCTCAATGTCGGGAGTTCTGATGCATTTCTGGCAGGTTGTGACGCGCGTTCTCGGCGGAGTTGCCTCACCCGAGAAGAACGGCTTCATCGGTGCCATTCCCGAGTTTATGAGCAGGAGCGAGTTGTCGCCCTGCGGAAGAAGTGGAAAGCTCTTGAGGCGAAGGTGACCCTTGCTCTCAAAAAACGAAAGATACTTCTCGCGAAGTTCATTCAGTCCCATATACTTCATAACTTTTAACCTCCGATATATTTAAACATAGTCATTTTTACATAGCATATATTATACACCCAATACGTACAAAATGTCAAATAATATATACCATCTTTGCGTTCCAAATATTAAACGCATTCTGAAGATTCGCCACTACCCGGTTATCACTCAATGTTAATCACCCCCGATAAATGCACAAAAGCCACCGCTTGCATAAGCGATGGCTTTGTGGTTGTTATTGTTTTATAAATGTCAAGAAGCTAAATATCAATGTCGTTTATGATATAGTTTGTTCCGGTTGTTGCGGTCTCGCGGCTTCGGAGAATCAGGTTGCCGCCTTCGTCATACGAATAGACGTTCTGTCAGTGTCGCCATTTGGTGCTTCGGTGTAATGGTAGAAACCGGAAGGGCGGCAGGATTGCTACCGCCCTTGAGATGTTGACAAATAATTATTCGACAGTCTGACGGTTCTGTTGTGTTTTACTCGATCCAATCCATGTAAGAGCTTGCGTCTCTCAATTTAGAAGATAGCAGCGTCTTTGAAGTGCCGGTCTTGTAATCCCATATCTTCACCACATTTCTATACCAGTAGAATATGAATGGAATTTCGGTTGTGCATATAAAA
>JAZSHZ010000269.1:0-22716 GCA_045533555.1 Eubacteriales bacterium | reverse complement strand
TCCGCTTACCATCTGATTTTTCGGGACGGTGAAGGTATATTCGGGATTGAGGATTGAAAACTTCGGGTAAACCGCGGGGCCGAAGATCTTGCCGTTTTTGAGCATAACGTCTTAGTTCGTTATGACCGAGCCGCCGTTCATTTCCGATGCCGTGCCCGCCATTGTGAGCACCGAGCCGATGGGAATGATGCGCTCTGTCGGCTCTTCTCCGTTTATCCAGAAGCGTTCCCACGCATCGCCCTCGCAGTATGCGGCAACGGAGACGCCCTTCGCGCAGTCAATGACCGAACCTCCTCCGACAGCGAGGATGAAATCTATATCATTTTCGCGGACGAGCCTTGCGCCGGTCATGAGTTGGGCATATGTGGGGTTTGATTTGATTCCCGCAAGCTCCGTGACCTTCTTGCCGGAAGTTTTGAGAATATCCATTATTTCGTCATAAAGCCCCGTCGTTTTGACCGAGCCTCTGCCATACATCAAAAGGATGTTTTCGCCATAGCTTGAAAGCTCCGCACCGAGGTTATCAAGCGCGCTCTTTCCAAAATGAATTCTTGTCGGATTGTAGTAGCAAAAATCATATTTCATAATAAATCACTCCTTGAATTTTATTTTACCAAAAAACAAGAAAAATATCAATAAAAGCCTTTTTGGATAGTCAAAAAGCCTTCGCAATGGAAGGCTTTTTGTTTACATATGATATTCCGTTTTGAATTTTTTCCATTTGGGGATGAGGATGATGAGGAGAATGACCGAGACGATTGCGAGCGCGAGGAGGACGGCGAGCGCCGCGATCCAACCCCACATATCCGCGATTTTTGCAATGCCGTAGCTCTGGATGACGATGCCGAATGCCGCCGCCATATTGATATATCCCGCAACCTCACCGTTCTTACCGTATTTTGCGAACTTGACCGTGTAGAACTGTGTGAAAAGTCCCGAGCCTTCCGCAAACGCGATTATAAGGCAGAGGAGGATAACCATCGGCGAAAGCGGAATCTTTCCGACGAGAAGAGTGAGCAAAACAACGGGAATGAGGAGAACGAATATGAGGCTGAGTCCCTTGATTTCATCGTGGATGTGCTTCGGATAAAGCCTCTTGACCAAAAACATACCGACAAGCCCCGAAAGGATGATGAAAATGTTGAGGAAGTTTCCGACAACGGGGCTGACCGATTCATATGACTCCATAAGAAGTGTCGGCGCCATATTCTTGATGCCGAGACCGATAAGCCCTCTGACGACAACGATGGGGAGAAGTATGAAAAGTCCGCATTTTTTAAACATCGAGATGCTTCTCGTGTCGAGGTCTTCGGGGTGCTCAAAGTCTTCGTGGATGGCTCTTGCGGGCCCCGTTTCGTCGGGCACCATCTTGCGCGCGGACATAGGATAGATAATTGCCATAAGGACAGCCATAAGCAGAAGGAGAATTGCCGAGAGAAGGAAGTTATCCTGCCATTTGCTCATAAGCGCCGCCGAGATAAACGCGAAGCAAAGTCCGAATGTCGATGCGAAAGTGATATAGTAAACTCCGCGGATCCTGTGCTCGTGAGCAAGCTCGGATGAAATGATTTTGAAGATTGAAGGCCAGAGCGCCGCCTGAACAACGGAGTTAAGAGTCCAGACAACGAGCATAAGATAATAGCTCTGGTTGAGATAGATGATGAAGTTTGCGATCGCCGAGCCGACGAGACCTATGAGTATCAGAAGGTCGGGGCGCCAACGGTCAGCAAGCTTTCCGCCAACGACCTGAAGCGGGGCATAGACGAGATAGAACATAGCTGTGATAAGCCCTGTCTGCGATTTCGTCATAATCCCGTCCGCGACGATTGCCGCCATCGCTCCGGAGAAGCAGTTCTTCGTCCAATAGACAATTGCATACATAATCCATATATATATGAAAAGGATTAAGCTTATTTTATGGTCGGTCAGGTGTTTTTTAACGGTCATACCGGTCATCTCTTTTCGTTGTTTTAGATTGAACATAAATTATATTGTAATTAAAACCGGGCTTAATGTCAATGCAAAACGGAAGAAAAGGTTGAAAAAGAAATTTTTTTCGGATATAATGAAATTATAATTCACTGTCCGTTTTATGGTACACCTTAAAGAATATAATGAAGTCACAAAATAAAACTTCAGAAAATTCGGAGGTGCAGAAAAATGACAACTTACAGAACGGAAATCACAGTGAGAAGAAAGAGAAGACAACCGCAGATAAAATCGATCAGCACCTATTGGCTGATTGCGGTTGCGGCAATCGCATATGCCGCGGGTTTTCTTGCATATCTTGTCTGAGAGGGTGTGTGACGAATGAAGCAGTCAAATCAGAAGCTCAAGCTTATGTATCTTGCGAAAATTCTCCTCGAGAAAACCGATGAGGAGCATACGATGACGATACCCGAGCTCATATCCGAGCTTGCGGAGCTCGGAGTTTCGGCGGAGCGCAAAAGTATCTATGATGATATGGAATACCTCAAGCTCTATGGGCTTGATATCTGCTCCGTCAAGAGCAGGAAGACAGGATATTTCATCGCAAGCCGCGAGTTTGAGCTGCCGGAGCTGAAGCTCCTTGTCGACAGCGTTCAATCGGCAAAGTTCATAACTCATAAAAAGAGTATGGAGCTCATTTCAAAGATTGAAAAGCTGACAAGCCGGGAGAATGCGAAGCGGCTCCACCGTCAGGTGTTTGTCACAAATCGCGTCAAGACATTCAACGAGCAGATATATTATAATGTTGATAAAATATATGATGCGATTGCGGCAAACAAGCAGATAACCTTTATGTATTATGACCTTGACACGAAAAAGAATAAGGTCTATCGCAAAAACGGAGAGAGATATACCGAGTCGCCCGTCGCGCTCACGTGGGATGATGAAAACTATTATCTCATAACGTATAAGGAGAAATACGGAAAATATGTCCACTATCGCGTGGACAAGATGGAGTCAATCGAAAAAAGCGAGTCCGCGCGCATTCTTCCCGAGGGTGAATTTGATCTCTCGGCGTATTCCAAAGCCGTGTTCAGTATGTTCAACGGCGAGGAAACCGAAGTCACGGTGAGGTTTGATGATAAGCTCGTCGGCGTGGTGTTTGACCGATTTGGAACGGATATCACGATTGTCAGAACCGATGAAGGTTATTTCACCTGCCGCCTCAAGGTCGCGGTCAGCCGCCAGTTTCTTTCGTGGATAGTAAGCTTCGGAAAAGATGCAAAGATCCTCGCGCCGCAAAGCGTCGCCGATGAGCTCCGCGACCTCGTTTCTTCCATTGCGGGGATGTATGAGGGAAAATGAGAAAGCATCGCAAAAGAATATCCGCGAAGCTTTGATTTCATAGGACAAAGCTTCTTTTCGCAGTCGCAGAAATGCGCCTCTGAGGGGGATAGGCGCGCTTCTGCGCAAAACATCGTTTTCCAAAAGTAAACGAATCGTGGATTGAAATGGGCTTCGCGGTGATGTAAAATATTTTCGGAGGTGGCGGATATGGATCTGATGAAAACCGGAAGCTTGCTCTCGGAGCTTCGCAGAGAAAAGAAAATGACGCAGAAAGCCGTTGCGGAGAAGCTCGGTATCTGCGCAAAGACCGTCTCAAAATGGGAGACGGGAAGAGGTTTTCCCGATGTGGCTCTCATTCCATTGCTTTCGGAAATATTAAGCGTTGATATTTCAAAGCTTATTGGCGGAGAGATGCCGAAAACAAAAAAGGAGACGGGTAACGTGAGAAGAATGAAGTTTTATGTCTGCGAAAAATGCGGAAATATCATAACGAGCGTCGGTGAGGCGGAAATAGTTTGCTGCGGAAGAAAGCTTTCTCCGCTTGTTGCAAAAGAGCCGGATGAGGCACATAAGCTCAATGTCGAGCTGATTGAGGATGATTTCTATATAACGTTTTTTCATCCGATGGAAAAAGAGCATTTTGTTTCATTCTTTACCTATGTGCGGTTTGACAGAGTGTTGACGGTCAGGCTTTATCCCGAGCAGGGAGGAGAATTGAGGTTTCCGCAGATGCGCGGAGGAAAGATGTATTATTATTGCAGTAATCACGGTTTGTTTGAACATCGTTTCAGATAAGAATTTTAAGTTGGAAGGGGATTGTTATGCCGCTACAGATAATAAGACAGGATATAACAAAAATGGAAGTCGATGCAATCGTCAATGCCGCAAACTCATCTCTTCTCGGCGGAGGCGGAGTGGACGGATGTATTCACCGCGCGGCAGGTCGCGAGCTTCTTGAAGAGTGCAAAACCCTCGGAGGATGCCAAACGGGCGATGCGAAAATAACAAAAGGCTATAGCCTGCCCTGCAAATATGTCATCCACGCGGTAGGTCCGAGATATATGGACGGAAAGCATAATGAAGAAGCTCTGCTCAGGTCTTGCTATCGCAAATCGCTTGCGATTGCAAAGGAAAAGGGGTGCGAGTCGGTTGCTTTTCCGCTTATTTCTTCGGGGATATATGGCTATCCGAAAGCCGAGGCACTGAAGGTTGCAATGGATGAAATCCGCGAATTTCTTTTTGAAAACGATATGACGGTTTATATCGTGATCTTTGATAAAAGTGCATTCAGAATAAGCGAGAAGCTCTTCTCGGATATCGAGGAATTCATAGACGATAATTATGTCGATGAATATGAGATGCTGTATCCCGAAAGTCGCAGACGTTTTGTGCAGGTGGAGACGAATGAAAACTGCAAGTGCCTTGCGATGGGCGACAGTGATTCTCTTTCGGAGGATGCTCTTGAGAACATACTGGAAAGCCTGGACGAAAGCTTTTCTGAAATGCTTCTCCGCAAGATAGATGAAAAGGGAATGAAGGACAGCGAATGCTATAAAAAGGCAAACATAGATCGCAAGCTCTTTTCAAAAATAAGAAGCGACAAGAATTATAAGCCGAGCAAAACCACAGCCATTGCATTTGCCGTCGCGCTTGAGCTTCCGCTTCCGGAAGCGCGCGATATGCTTATGAAAGCGGGCTTTGCGCTTTCCCACAGCAATAAATTCGATCTGATTATCGAATATTTCATTTCAAACGGAAACTACAACATTTTCGAAATAAATGAGGCTCTTTTCGCCTTCGATCAAAGCCTCCTCGGAGCATAATTTTGTCGCTTCATAAGCGACCAAACCTCCCTTTATCGGTGTTAGAATTAAGACACAAAACGAAAGAGAGGTTTTTATTATGAAGAACAATAACACAACGGAACTCGTATTCATTCTGGACAGAAGCGGCTCAATGGCGGGGCTCGAGACTGACACTGTCGGAGGTTTCAACGCGATGATCGAAAAACAGAAAAAGCTTGACGGTAAATGTTATGTCTCGACAGTACTCTTTGATAACGAGAGCAAGGTTATCCACGACAGAGCCGAGCTCGAAAATATCAGACCGATGACGGAGGATGACTACACTGTCGGCGGCTGCACGGCGCTTCTTGATGCAATAGGGGGAGCGGTAAAGCATATCGGAAATATCCATAAATATGCGCGCAGGGAAGATGTTCCCGAGCATACCGTATTCGTCATCACAACGGACGGAATGGAGAACGCAAGTCACCGATATTGCAGTGCGGACGTGAAGAGAATGATTGAACGTCAGAAGAGAAAATACGGATGGGAATTTATCTTTGTTGCGGCAAATATAGATGCGGCAGAAACAGCGCGCACTTTCGGAATAGAACGAAACCGCGCGGTCAACTATCATGCCGATCCGAAAGGGACAGCGTGTCTCTATGACAATATGTCGGATGTGGTTTGTAATTTGCGGATGGGGTGCGACATTGATGATAACTGGTCGGACAAAATAAAAAAGGATTTCAAGAGCAGAAAATAAATTAAAATATGTCATAGTCCTCCTTTTCGTGTCATATATATGTGATACGGAAGGGAGGATTGTCAGTCTTGGCAAAGACATATATTGAAGAGCGGGCGATAGAGCTTGCGCATTATGTGATCGAGAACAAGAGCACCGTGCGCGAGGCGGCGAAGAAATTTTATATATCCAAATCAACCGTACATAAAGATATTGTCGAGCGGCTTCGCGTTTTTGATAAGGAGCTGTATCTTGAGGTCAAGCAGGTGCTTGACGAGAATAAAGCGGAGCGACATCTGCGCGGCGGAATGGCGACCCGCAAAAAATATCTGGGAGAAGAAAAATAAAGCTTTCCTATTTGGATGAGAGAGTGTATAATATAATAAAAAAACAGGAGAGATAACTTATGATAAACTACGGTGAAAAAGCCGCGGAGCTTTTCGGAAAAGGTTATAATTGCGCGCAGTCCGTTGCAGGCGCGTTTGCGGAAAGGGCGGGAGTGCCGCTCGAAACCATGGTGAAACTCGCATCCTCCTTCGGCGGAGGCATGGCGGGGACTCGCGGAGTCTGCGGTGCGGTCAGCGGAATGCTCATTGCGCTCGGTGTCATCAACGGTTATTCCGACCCGACAGCCAAGGATGAGAAGCGGGCGCATTATGCGGTCTGCAGAAAGGCAATGGATGAGTTTGCGGAGCAGAACGGCTCCTGCATTTGCATTGAGCTTCTTTCAATGCAGAAGGAGGGCGGCGAGAAAAAGCGCGCCTGCGGAGAACTCTGCCGCATAGCCGCCGATATAGCTGCGAAATATATGAGTTGAGAAAAATTACCGACTGCAAATTTGCGGTCGGTAATTGCGTTTTATTATTCTTTTTGCTATAATATATCAGACACGGAGGTGTAATTGATATGAGTTACCTTAAAAATATGGGAGAGCGGGCGAAGTTTGCGGCGCGCGCGCTCAACCTTCTTGAAGATGATGCGAAAAATCGCGCGCTTCGCGCGGCGGCGGATATGCTTTGCGAAAAAAGTGCGGAGATTATTTCCGCGAACGAAAAGGATATTCTTTGTGCCGAGCGCGCAGGCATGAGTGATGCGCTTAAGGACAGACTGCGCCTTGACGGAAAGCGGATCGAGGCTATGGCTGAAGGCCTTCGCCAGATTGCGGAGCTTTCATCTCCGCTCGGAGAAATCATTACGGAGACGACGCGCCCCAACGGACTTAATATCCGGGAAAAGCGTGTTCCCATCGGAGTCATCGGAATCATATACGAATCGCGCCCGAACGTCACGGCGGATGCCTTCGGACTCTGTTTCAAAACCGGTAATGCCGTCATTCTCCGCGGCGGAAGCGATGCGATAAACTCAAATATCGCAATATCCGATTGCCTTCGCGAGGCACTCGGGAATTGCGGCATAACGAAGGATGCGATTCAGCTCGTGACGGATACCTCGCGCGAGACGGTGCGTGAGCTTATGCGGCTCAACGGATATATCGATGTTCTCATTCCGCGTGGAGGAGCGGGGCTCATCAAGACCGTCGTCGAAACGAGCACTCTTCCCGTAATCGAGACGGGAACCGGGAATTGCCATATATTCGTCGATGAATCGGCAAACCTCGATATGGCGCGTGATATAATTGTCAATGCCAAAACTCAGCGACTCGGCGTATGCAATGCCTGCGAGTCGCTCGTTGTCCACTGTGCGGTTGCGGAGCGGGCGATACCTGTTATTGTTTCCGCGCTTCGGGAAAAGGGAGTCGAGATCCGCGGTGATGAGCGGGCGCGCGCAATCGTGCCGGATATCCGCGCGGCTCTTGAAATTGACTGGGGCAGAGAATATCTCGACGCGATAATCTCGCTCCGCGTTGTTGACACGGTTGATGAAGCGATAGAACACATAAATAAATATAACACGAAGCATTCCGAGTCGATCATAACGGAAAATGAGGAAAATGCAGAGAGATTCCTTTCCGAAATCGATGCGGCGGCGGTCTATGTCAATGCTTCAACGAGATTCACGGACGGATTTGAATTCGGCTTCGGTGCGGAGATAGGAATAAGCACGCAGAAGCTCCATGCAAGAGGACCTATGGGACTTCGCGCATTGACTTCGACGAAATATGAAATCCGCGGTTGCGGGCAGATAAGAGGATAAAAAACGGTTGCAAGCCTTAATGGTTTGCAACCGTTTTATGTATATTCCGATATTCGCTCGGTGAGCATCCGCGAATCGAAGAAAATGCTTTTGAAAACGAAAAACTGTCAGAATATCCGATTGCGGAAGCTACTTCCGAAATTGTCATATCCGTTTCCGTGAGAAGCTTTTCGGCGCGGTTTATGCGATATTCGCAGATGAAGGCTTTCGGTGATTTTCCGAAGGCTTCATTGAATATGCGGTAAAGATAGGGCTGGCTTACGCCGAGGAGCTTTGTCAGCTTTGAGACGGAGATGTTTTGGTTATAGTGAGTTTTTATATAATTTACTGAAAAATCAATATATCGCTGAGGTGCCGTGGGAGCAGACGTAATAAGATTCTGCTCGTTTAAGTGATGCTTGAAAACGGAAAAAAAGAGCTCGAGCATTCTGCCGTCGCTGATTGTGGATCTGTTTTCGGCGACAGTAACTTCTTTTATATCCTGAAGCTCCGCAGGAAAGCAGTGGGTGAAGATGTTTGTTTCGCGGTCCGCATTATAATGACGGAGAAGCTCATTAAAGCGCGGATCGGCGCTGGTGAACCACAAAAGCTCGAGCGGATCGTGCTCATCAGGGCAAATATTCTCGGGAACATTTGGGGTGAAGAGAAAGCCCTGACCTGCGGTGATCGGGTTTCCGTTGTATGTTCCTTTTCCTGACAAAACATAACCAACGAGGTGAAGCTCATTTTTTCTGTCGGTAAAAGTTGTGCCGGCAATATCGGAAGAATAGCCGACACTATGGATTTTGAGAACGGGAAGCTCGCCTATTGAGAAAACTCTGTACCGCATATTTTCCACCTCTTGGTTATGATTATAACATCTGCGGTTATTATTTGTCAATGGACAGACTTTTTTTGCGGTGATATAATTATCCGGTAATTTGCTGAAAACGGAAGTGTTTGCTTTGGAAAAGATTTCAGAAAAAAAGAGAATGTTGGACTATAAGTGGATAGTCGCGGCACTGTGCTTCCTTGCGATGTTCGTTGGGCTCGGTTTCTGCTCATCGGCAAAAAATGCATATTTCCAGCCTGTTGCGGAGGCGCTCGGCTTCTCGCGCGGCGCATTCGGGCTGAGCGACACCTTCAGATATGCGACGACGGCATTGACGACGATGTTTTTTCATAAGCTTGTCGAGCGCTTTGGAACAAAGAAGCTTCTTTGTGCGGGCCTCATATTCTATATGATGTCTATGCTTGTAAATTCCGTCTCAAACACTCTTGTCGGATTCTATATCGGTGGGATCTTCCTTGGATTGGGTGTTGCTTTCGCGGCGACGACGATGGCAAGCGTCATCATCAATAAGTGGTTCACGAAAAATAAGGGAACGGTTCTCGGCATTGTCCTTGCCGCAAATGCGGCGGGCTCCGCGGTTGCGATAATTCTTCTTGAACCGATGATTTATTCGGATGGGCTCGGATATAAGAATGCATATTTTCTCACGGCTGTCGCCGTTGCGGTTGTTTTCGCCGTGATTGCAATCTTCTATAAGGACAAAAAGGATGAAGTGGTTGCGGAAACTCCGAAGCAAGAAGAAAAGAAAACCGGGAAAACGGCCTGGAAAGGCTTTGAATATGAGAGGCTTGCAAAAAAGCCTGCCTATTATATAGTCATAATAAGTCTTGCGATCTATGCGCTCATGTCAGCAAGCCCGATATCCACACCGCATTATAAGGATATTGGATTCGATGGCGAATTCATTGCGCTTATCCTCAGTATCAGTTCCATAGGTCTTGCGGTTGCGAAAATCCTCATTGGAATCCTTTATGACCGTTGCGGAATAAAACTGACTGTCAATATTTGCCTTTTTACTGCACTTGCATCGAAGATCCTTCTTTATATCATAACTGCGGAAATGAAGGGAATAGCGATTCTTGGTGCAATTCTGGGCGCGATTGCGACGCCGCTTGAAACGGTTATGATATCAATCATAGTTCTTGATTTGTTCGGCGAAAAAAGCTTCAACAAAGCACTTGCGATAACGACATCGCTATTTACAATCGGCCATGCGCTCAATGCGCCGCTTCTTAATCTGCCGTTTGACTTTATGGGTAACTATGATATTTCATTTATAGCGACTATAGTGGCGTCGGTGATTGTGATTTTTACATTGAATTTTGCAATGCTTTCGCTTAAAAGAGATGCAAAAAAAGAAAGCTTATGAGGTGAAGAAAATGTTTAAATGCGGTTTTTATGAAAGAGAGATAACTCCTCCGCTCGGATGCCATCTTTCGGGATACGGCAATATCCGTCAGGCAACCGATGTGAAGGATCGCCTTATGGCAAAAGCGTTTGTCGTTTCCGACGGTAAAGAGACCGTTGCAATGATTGCGCTTGATGCGCTTCGCACACACCGTAAGATAAGGGATGCGGTTGCGAAAAGAGTCTCTGGATTCACGGGCATTCCCGAGGAGAATGTCGTCGTTGCGGCGACTCATTCACACACGGGTATCCCTGACCCTGATTTCGACAATAATCCTGAGGTAGGTCACTGCCAGGCACATTATTTTGACGTGTTCACCGATATAATTGCAGACTGCGCGATTCTCGCATATAAGAGAATGCAGGAAAGCGAGATTACATTCGGAATAGGAAATGTCGAAGGGATATCATTCTGCCGCGACTATATCATGAAGGATTCAACTCCGAGGACGAATCCGGGAAGACTTAACCCCGATATAGTCGGCCCCGCATCGGAGACTGATAATGAGCTCCCCGTTCTCTTTGTTAAGAATGCAAACGGAGAGAATCTCGGTGCTGTGGTTTCGTTTGCCTGCCACCTTGATTGTGTTGGCGGAACGGAGTTTTCGGGTGATTTTGCATCCGAGCTTTCAAAGCAGATGAAAAAGACATACGGAGAGGATTTCGTAACTGTTTTCTTTATGGGAACAGCGGGCGATATAAATCATTTCAACGTCAAGGTTGAGAAGGATGCCCCTGATCATTTCAGGCGGATGGGAAGAAAGATAGCGGGTGAGGCTATAAAGACGATAGCGTTTGCGGAGCCTGTCAAGGGAGATAAGCTCATCTGCCGCTTCCGTACGATACAGATTCCGAGAAGGGAGGTAACGGAAGAACAGTATGCGCATGCGAAGCATATCGTTGCAACATTGGAGGTCGAGCCGGATGCAAAACTTGAAGCCGACGGCGGAAAAAGCAATGCATATCATCTTATGATGGCGAGAAAGCTTCTTTCCGTTATGGCAGAAGTTCCCGAGATAAGCGATGTTCCGCTTCACTATATAAGAATAGGCGAGCTTGAGCTTTTCGGTTTTCCGAGCGAAGTGTATTGCTACTTCGGACGTGATGTCAAGGCAAGATGCGGCAATGATAAGCGCATCGTTATATCCTATTGCAACGGACTTTTCGGATATATACCGACGAGAGACCTTTTCTATGACACAATCTATGAATCAGCCCCCGGAAGCAATCGCCTTTGCTCCGATGCAGGCTATATGATGGCAGATACCCTTATTGAAATGAGTAAATAAACAATAATCCGCATCGGAAATGTCCGATGCGGATTGCTTTTTAATGTGTGGTGAAACTGAGTATAACACAAACGAGAATGGCGATGACAAGAATGATACGCCCGACCTTTTGAGATGCAAGAAAGAAGTCGCTCGGCTCGCCGCCCGTGACATCAAGCCCGTGCTCAAGATAGAAGAACAGATTGGGGAATGCGAGGTCAAGACCGAGGAACAGAGCAAAAACAAATATCATAATAAGCATCACGAGGTTTCCTCGAACTTCGCGGATTCCGCCAAACGTCCAATTTGCAAGCTTTGCATTTGTCGGGAAAAGCTCTTCCGTGGCGGGGGATTCAAAAAAGTCCGATGTTGTGCTGACGGAAAAATGAATGTCGAGCTTTCCGTTTTCATCCATAAGCATAACGGGGTCGTTGGAAATCGTTTTGCCTTTGAAAACCGAGGTGCCGTTTTCGAAAATTTCGATATTCCAGTACGGACTGTTGGTAATCGGGCTGTATGAAAGCTTATAGGATTTGAAAGTATCGTTCACTTTAAAGTCGATTTTTGTGTTGAATCCTTCTTCTTGCACTATGTGCATCTCATAATCGGCAAAGACGTCATTTCCGCGGAAGGAGCCGTCTTTTTGACGGTAAAGAAAGGTATCTCCATGCCACACGCCCGGGCGTGAAAAAGCATAGAGGTAGATAAAGAAAAGAATAACCAAGGCGGCAACTGCAGCGATTGTCAGCTTCCTTTTGTTTTCTGTGAAAAAATGTGTCATAGAAAAGCCCCCTTTTTATGTTATATTTACAGTATAACATAAAAAGGGGGAAATGACAATAATCCGTCGGTGTGCGGAAGCTTACAGGCTTTTTCCGTCAGCCCAGATAATAGGTACAAAGCTTTTTGTTTCTATGCTCTTTCTTGCCGCCATACACATAAGCGTGCTCACAAAACCAGCCTCCATAGTTGCCGTTGTGTCGTTTATGCCGTGCATCAGCTTCACAAAATCGAACAGAAGGCTTTCGTCACCGTTGAAATGCCCCATATCGTGATCGACTTTGTATGTTTCGGAAACACACAAATGATGTCTGAAAACAGTTACTTCTTTTTTATACCAATCAAAATCAAGAGTTCCGGAATATCCGCATATTCTGCCTCCTCGCGCTCCCGCACCTTTTCTTACAAAATGGTTTTCGACATAGTTTGCGTGCATACCGCTTTCGTAACGGATGAGAACGCTTGCGGAGTCATATGTCTTTATTTCTTTTGTGAATGCACACGTTTCGCCTTTGGGATTATCTCGGATAAAGTTTCTTTGCATAAACGGACTTTCCATACAGCTGAGCTGACGCTCACACGTACGGCAAAGCTTTCCGTCCGGCATATCACCGCCGAACACCTGTTGAGATGTCATTACAACAAGCTCCCGCGGATTTACGCCGGCTATGCGGTTTATCCAGTCGAAATCGTGAGTTGACTTTTCAAAGAACAGACCTGCAGGTCCTGTTTTGCAGTACCAGTTGTGGAAATAAACACCGCCGTAAGGAACATAGTTAAACGCCTGAATATGTTCCGGCGTGCCGATTCTTCCGCTGTCTACAATCTCCTTAACAAGATTAAGCATCGGCGTTTCGCGGAGCGGGAATGAAATAATTGCTTTCTTTTCAGACTTTCCATACGCTTCGCGAAGCTCACAGAGTTCATCTTCAAGGTATGTTATTGGTTTTTCAAGAATCATCGGAATGTTGCGTGCAAGCACCTTTTTCGCAAAGAAAACGTGCGCCTCGCTTCTCGTTGCAATCAGCACACCGTCGAGCCCGCCGTTGTCGAGCATATCGTCAACATCTTCCCATACGCGGATTTCGCTTATATCCTCACCGTCGGCGGCAAGGTCGCGCAACGCACGCGGAGCGTCGATATCGTGCAATGCGGAAATTTTGACATTCATATTCATTCGACGAAGAGTGGTCATAAGGCTTCTCGCACGCACTCCGCAGCCGATAATACCTATATTTTTTCTGTCAAAATAATCATACGTAAGTTCAGAATCGTAACCCATTTTTATTACCATCTCTTTTTTATTGTTATCAACAATGCTTTATGCTATAATGAGTTCATCGCAGATGAAATCATTAGCTAAGTTTGCCCTGTCGGGCAAGTGAAGTTATCTTCGATAGTGAAGTTTACCGCGTAAGTGAAGTTCTGCCTTGCGGCAGAGTGGAAAACTTAACTTCACTTTTGTGAAAGCAAAAACTTCACTGTGAACTTCAGTTCAAAACTTCACCAAACATATCGGCGATAAAAAACTATTTGACAACAGCGTTTATCATATCATCACCGGTTATGAACACATAACCGTTTCTTTTAAGTATTTCGCACATTTTATAGATTTTGTCGGCGTAATCCGGCTGATATGCAAAATATTCGGGATAGAAATACTGCTCGTGAACTCCGGAGCCGATATATTCTTTCCCGATAAGAGGTGCATACTCATCCTCAAGCTCTGAAACCTCATAAAGATTTAAACACGGACCGTTGCAAAGCCTCATATAGTAAACGTCAAATTCCTTATCCTTGATTCCTGCGAGCCTGTGTTCAACGGCAGCGTACGCCTCCTTCGGAAGGTGATTGTAAGCACAGATGGTTGTCTGATGCTCTATCATCCGCGTTTTTCTACGGTAAAGCTTCGTTTCCGGCTTTCTGTTGTGCAGAAGGCGCATCTTATACCATACCGGAAGCACATCCGGTTCTTCTTCAAACTCGAAGGCATCCCCTACACTTGCACAAGACAGCTTAACGCCGCAATCGCAAAGAGCACGAAGACCGTCCTTGCTTATCGGAAGAACATGCGGCACGACAACAAACGAAACGGATTTATCTCCCGCAAACCGACGCACTTCGCCGAAAATTGCATCACAATCCGCTTTCACATCGTCGTAATCGGCATTTACATATGGAAATGCAGGGAATTCCTGTTTTGCGTGGAAACCGAATTTCAACCAATCGGATGCGGCTTCAAACTCAGGCTTATACGCATCGGTGACATCCTTTAATGTGAATTCCTTACTGCTGTAGAAAAAGTCCGTTCTGTAAAATAAATTAAGCTGAACTGTCATTCCGTAATCATTATGGGCTTTTTTCAGCATACCGAAAAAGGGGTTGTCAAACAATGACTCCGGTCTTTTTTGCGTAACATCTCGCAAGCTCCAGATAACATCGTCAATGTAAAAATATGTTTTCTTCATTTTCCTGCCTCCGGCTTTTTAATTTATATTACCATTCCGAGCCTCGCAGTACAATGCATTATTTAAGAATGAATATGGATTTTCTGATATCCGTTAAGCTCACATTAAAAACGTAAAATTATGGAGGGATGCTTTATGTCGCTTTCCGAACCCCAAAATCTTATGAGCATAAACCTGCACATTCTGCACGCAGAGCATTCTTGTGCAGGGAAAGAATGGCGTGCAAAAAACATAAGTTCTCCTTTTTCGCGTGTTTATGTAGTGTCGGAGGGCACGGGGAAGCTTACTTTTCCCGAAGGCTGCACGGAAATGCGTGCGGGGTATGTTTATGTTATTCCTGCAGGATTGACTTTTTCCTGTGAGTGTGCAGACAGCGTAACGTTTGATTTTTTTCACATATCTGTTCCGACCCCTGACGGATACGATCTGCTCGAGAGGCTTTCACATCATATCGAATTTAAAAATGAAGCTGTTGTTTCGGCGATAAACACACTTGCCGGACAGAAAACGCTCGACAAGCTTTTTGAAATTAAGTCGTATCTTTATCAGATTCTTTCACGTTGTTCGGAAGAGATAGAAAATGTCGACATACAAAAGTACTCTGCCTTCGTTGCCGACGTTATGAATTATATTGATAATAATCTTTATTTTTCACTGACAGCAGAAGAAGTAGCAAAGAAGCTGCTTGTTTCTGCGGCTAAAATACGCAAGGTTTTTCGCAATGAAATCGGAGTTCCGATAGGAAAATACATAAGCGATCGCATTCTTCTCAACGCAGAAGTGAAAATACGGTGTACAGCTTTATCCGTAAAAGAAATAAGTGACAGCCTGGGATTTTCGGACCAGTTCTATTTTTCAAGATGCTTCTCAAGAAAATACGGACTTTCTCCGGCAAAATACAGAGCACAGTGCCGTATATAACTCAAACTGCAAAACGTGAATTTTCCACACAACATAAAAAGCTCTCACATTTTTCGTGTGAGAGCTTTTTAAATCGGATATTAGTCGTTAACGTAGGGGAGAAGCGCAATGTGACGAGCACGCTTGATAGCTTCTGTGACCTGACGCTGATGAGCAGCGCAAACGCCTGTCATACGACGCGGAAGAATCTTGCCGCGCTCGGATGTGAATCTGCGGAGACGAGCTGTATCCTTGTAGTCGATATAGCTGATCTTATCTGCACAGAACGGGCAAACCTTCTTGCGCTTGCGGTTCTTAAGATTTCTATCCATTTAAGGGTTCCTCCTTTATTCAAAAATTAGAATGGAAGTTCGCCGTCATCGCCGACAAGCTCTTCAAAATCGGAGCCGGACGATTTGGCGTTGAGGCCGCTGTTAGCTGGTGCCGGAGCGGACATATCACCGAATGATGAGAACGCACCTGCACCGCCCTCGCTTGCTCTCTTCGATTCTGCGAAGAAGCATTCGTCTGCAACAACCTCTGTTGCAGTGCGGCTGTTGCCGTCGCGGTCTGTGTAGCTGCGGACCTGAAGTCTGCCGCTGACAGCGACGAGCTGACCCTTTGAGAACCACTTTGAAACAAACTCTGCAGTATTGCGCCATGCAACAATGTTGATGAAATCGACATTCTGCTGCGAATCATCGCGGCGGGAATAGCCGCGGTCAACTGCGAGTGAGAATGAAGCAACCGGAACATCCGACTGTGTGTGGCGAAGCTCAGGGTCGCGGGTAAGTCTACCCATAAGAATAACCTTGTTAAGCATAGTGACTTACCTCCTTAAGCGATTTCATCTTTGCAGATGATGAGAGAACGCATGATGCCTTCAGTGATCTTGAAGACACGGTCGAGCTCTGCCGGGAAAGACGGAACGGACTCAAAATCGATGAGTACGTAGTAGCCCTCGTTCATGTCGTTGATCGGATATGCGAACTTGCGCTTACCCCACTCGTCGACATTGACAAGAGTTCCGTTCTTCTCAACGAGAGTCTTGAACTTTGTAACAAGTTCTGCGATAGCCTCTTCGCCAAGCTCGGAGTTGATGATGAATACTGTCTCGTACTTTGCGGATACCTTTGCCATTGTAAAACACCTCCTTCTGGACTTGTGGCCCCCGCTTAAAGATTTTCGGGAGCAAGGATAGAAGTTAAAACACGCAATGCGTGCAAAACTTCGCAAAATAATATTATACACATTTTTTGGAAAATGTCAATAAAAAATTTATTATGAGTTTGAATTTATAATTTACCCTGTGAAACTTCCTTGACAAATTTTTTTGCATATGCTACAATAAAATTGACAAAAAAATGACGAATGCGGTGGAGATTCAACACAAACCCAAAACAACTTCAAAATTCCGTTTATATAAAATTCTATTTATAAAGGGGAAAACCACATGAAAATACGAGATAAATTCTGGCTCTTTGCAAGCCGTGCCCACGATGATGATATATTTCTCGGCAAATCCGAGGGAAACCGTTTCACACGGTGGTCGCGCATAACCCCAGCCGAGGGTGCCGTGATGCTCGGTGTACCCAATATAATAATGATAGGCTCCGACGGAGACCCCGCACCCTTTTCGGCTGAAGCATACGGATATATGGAAAGCTTCTGCAGAATGAAAGAGGTTGTATGGAGCGTTACCGGCTCCGCCGGTTTCCGCACGGGCAACGAAGAAAGATTTATATGCGAGCTTGCGAAAAAATATCCCAATATAACGGGGGCTTTCGCTGATGATTTTCTCGGATTCGGCGATGACAAGGGCAAAAATACACTTATTTCCGATATAAGAAGCGTTCTCGATACGGCTGTGCGTCCCATGTCCCTCTGGGCTACGTTCTACACAAGAGACATAGAAAAAAGCGATCCCGAAATTTACGGAATGTTCGACAATCTCTCTTTGTGGACATGGGAATACAAGGAGCTTGACAATCTGAAAACCAACTTTGAGCTACTGGAAAAGAAATATCCGAAACAGAAAAAGTATCTTGGAATATATATCTTGGACTACCCCTCGGGAGAACCCATTCCCAATGAATATATGGAGCTTCAATGCGAATACGGTCTTGAGCTTATAAAATCGGGCAGAGCTGACGGCATGATATTCCTGACAAACTGTGTTATGGGAGTGGGACTTCCAAGCGAATACTGGCTCAGAGAGTGGATAGACAAAATAGGAGACGAGACCATAGAGGAATAATTTTTCCGAAGACAAGGGACGGTTATGGTGTGTTGGTAAATATCTGAATCAAGCGGCGGGGAGGTAGAAACCCCGCCACTTTTGCAGTTTCCGATATTACACCGAAAAGCCGAATGATGAATATTCGGAAACTGTCACAGAGCCCGGCTATCCTTCAAAAATAATTTAAATAAGCAAAAGATAGCAGAGAAAATAAATTTTGAAAAAGTTTTTTGTTGAACTGAATTAATGTTTTTGCTTGAAAAAGGCGCTGCGGTTTGTTATAATACATCTAAAATCTATAATGTTTGGAGGACAACCATGAAAAAAACCTCTTACCTTGCACGGTGTGCAATCATTGCGGCGGCATACGCCGTCCTGACGCTCGCGTTTCCTGCGCTGTCATACGGACCGATTCAGGTCAGGATAAGCGAAGCTCTATGCATTCTTCCGTTCTTTATGGGCGAGGCTGTTGTGGGGCTCACTGTCGGATGCCTTGTGGCAAATATTGTCGGAATGTCTCTCGGGATAACTCTTCCGTGGGATATCCTTGTCGGCACTGCGGCGACGTTTATCGCAGCAGTTGTGACCCGGAAAATAAAGCATAAGTGGCTCGTCCCGCTTCCGACGGTAATATCAAATGCCGTGCTTGTCGGCGCGATGCTGACCTATGTTATTCTTCCCGGCGCGGAATCTGCACCGCTCGCCTATAATATGCTGACGGTCGGAGTGGGGGAGATCATCGCTTGCTATGTGCTCGGTATTCCGCTTTTTTCGGTTATGGAAAAAGTGTTCGGTGAGACTCGAAAATGAAAGGCCTGGATATATTAATATGAAAAGAACGGTTTGCTTGTTGCTTGCGATATTGATTCTTTTTTCGTTTGCATCCTGCGGTGAAAGGAAAAATGAGAATATCAACCTGACCGATTATAAAATCGTGACGTCGTTTTACCCCGTCTATGTCGCGGCGCTGAATATTACGGAAGGCGCAAAGAATGTCACCGTGGTGAATCTTATCGATGAAGAAACGGGATGTCTCCACGACTATATGTTTGCAAAGAAGGATCTTGAGCGGATAAAAGGCGCGGATCTTTTCGTCGCAAGCGGAAAGGGAATGGAGTCCTTTGTCGGGAATGTTTCCCTCGGTATCCCGGGGCTTTCAGTGCTTGATTCGGGAGAGGATATTCAGCATATCATAGAAAAGGATGAGGTTGAAAACCCTCACTACTGGATGAATACCGATAATGCCGCCGAGCAATGCGACAAAATAAAGCGCAATCTGGTGAGACTTGATCCGCAGAATGCGGAGGTTTATGAAAAGAATACGGAGCTATATATCGCAAAGCTCAATGCGCTGAAGGCGGAAACTCAGGCGGTTATCGATGCGCTTCCCTCAAAGGATATCGTTGTCTTCCACGATTCGTTTGATTATTTCGCGGATGAATTCGGTCTCAACATCGTCTCCGTGACGAACGGTGAAGAGGAAGAATATATTAAGGCAATCGAAAAAACGGGATTTATTCTCGTTCAGAAAAGCCTTGAAAAAAGCGCGGAGCTTAAGCAGCTTGTCAGGAAAACTGGATGCGAGGTTTATGTCATAGATACGCTGACGACGGGCGAAATCGAAGGGAATCCGAAGGAAGCATATATCGAAGCCTTCCGCAAAAATTGCGATTTACTCAAAGAAATACTTGGGTAATTGGTGCAAATAAACAAAATAATAAAGCAAAATCGGCAAAACGTTGTTTGTTTTGCCGATTTTTTGTTGTTTTATATTTCGGATGTTGACAATCTTGCAATTTTAGTGTTAAAATGATATTCTCAATTATAATGCGGTAAAGTGCCCTATCATTAAGTATTTTACTGCAAAAAATTGAAAAAAACAACCGATTATCACAAAAAATCAACAACTGCCCCGTGTGTTCCTTTTGATGTGTTGCACGGCGTGTCAAGAGTGATGAGACGGGAAAATACAGGGAAGGGAAACCCTTTCCGAGTTTTGTAAGGAGTGATTGCTGATGAAGGAAGTAATGTACGGCAGAACCGCAAGAAAGAGCTTCGCACATATCGACGAGATTCTCGATATGCCGAATCTCCTTGAGGTTCAGAAAAAGTCATACGAATGGTTCCTCGCAAACGGACTGCGCGAAGTTCTTCAGGACGCAGGAACAATTGAGGACTATTCGGGAAATCTCGAGCTTTCGTTTGTCGATTATGTTCTCGAGGACAAGTGCAAATATACGGTTGAGGAGTGCAAGGAGAGAGATGCGACATATGCAGCTCCCCTCCGCGTCAAGGTAAGACTTCGCAACAAGGAAACGGAAGAGATCAAGGAGCAGGAAATCTTTATGGGCGA
Organism: Eubacteriales bacterium; assembly: GCA_045533555.1. GTDB lineage: Bacteria > Bacillota > Clostridia > Oscillospirales > JAAYXM01 > SIG480. The sequence continues at coordinate 2,510 of JAZSHZ010000269.1, read as the reverse complement.
TTTCCCCGTTATGACAAAGACGGGAACATTCGTCATCAACGGTGCGGAGCGTGTTATCGTTTCGCAGATCGTTCGTTCTCCGGGTATGTATTTCGATGCGAAGATGGATAAGGCTGACAGCGCGATCTACAGCGCAACAGTTATCCCCTACCGCGGTGCATGGCTCGAATATGAGACGGACCTCAACGATATCTTCAGCATCAGAATAGATAAAAACAGAAAGCTTCCGGTGACATCGTTCATCCGCGCTCTCGGTCTTTCCACGGATGCGCAGATCAAGGAAGTTTTCGGCGATGACGACAGAATCGTCACAACGCTTGATAAGGATACATGCAAGACGGAAGAGGATGCGCTCATCGAAATCTATAAGCGCCTCCGTCCGGGCGAACCGCCGACAATCGACGGCGCAAGAACTCTTATCAACAATCTCTTCTTTGACGAGAGAAGATATGACCTCTCGGCAGTAGGCAGATATAAATATAATAAGAAGATGAACATCGCGAACCGTATCGCAAACAAGACATTGCTCGAGCCGGTCGTCGATGAAAGAACAGGTGAGATCCTTGCGGAAGCAGGCGAGATCATCAGCCGCGAGAAGGCAGACGAGCTTTCCCGCCGCGGCGTAAACTCCGTTGTCCTAAATGTCAATGACCGTGCAGTCAAGGTATTCGGCAACGGTATGGTAGATATAAATGACTTTGTCGATTTCGATGCAAAGGAAGAGCTCGGCATCAAGGAGAAGGTTCGCTTCTCTGTTCTCTGTGAGCTTCTCGATGCATACGAAGGAGACGAGCTCAAGGCTCAGATCACGGAGAGACTCGGTGACCTCATTCCGAAGCACATCATCATTGACGATATCTTTGCATCCATCAACTATCTCAACGGTCTTGCATTCGGTATCGGCTCGACGGATGATATAGATCACCTCGGCAACCGCCGCCTCCGCTCTGTCGGTGAGCTTTTGCAGAACCAGTTCAGAATCGGCTTCTCCCGTATGGAGAGAGGTATCCGCGAGCGTATGACGATTCAGGATCTCGATATCGTCACACCGCAGTCGCTTATAAACATCCGCCCCGTAACTGCGGCGATCAAGGAGTTCTTCGGTTCTTCTCCGCTTTCGCAGTTTATGGATCAGAACAACCCGCTTGCTGAGCTTACTCATAAGCGCCGTATGTCGGCTCTCGGTCCGGGCGGTCTCTCGCGTGACCGTGCAAGCTTCGAAGTCCGAGACGTTCACCACAGCCACTATGGCCGCATGTGCCCGATCGAGACTCCTGAAGGTCCGAACATCGGTCTTATCTCCTATCTCGCAAGCTTTGCAAGAATCAATGACTTCGGCTTTATCGAAGCGCCCTACCGCAAGATCGATAAGGAAACGGGCAAGGTAACGGACGAAGTTGTCTATATGATGGCAGACGTCGAGGACGAGTGCGTATTTGCTCAGGCAAATGAGCCGCTCGACGAAGAGGGAAGAATCGCTGCTGCGCGCGTTACCTGCCGTGTCCGCGATGAAATCGTTGAAGTCCCGCGCGAGCGCGTCGACTATATTGACGTTTCCCCGAAGATGATGGTTTCCGTCGCAACCGCAATGATCCCGTTCCTTGCAAACGACGACGCTAACCGTGCACTCATGGGCTCGAACATGCAGAAGCAGGCAGTTCCGCTTCTCACAACGGAAGCACCGATCGTTGCAACCGGTATCGAGCACAAGGTCGCTGTTGACTCGGGTGTCTGCGAAGTCGCAGAGGATGACGGTGTCGTCACACAGGTCGAGGCAAACAGCATCACGATCAAATATGACAGCGGCGATATCAAGACTCACCGCCTCACGAAGTTTATGCGCTCCAACCAGGGCACTTGCGTAAACCAGCGCCCGATAGTCTTTGCCGGCGATAAGGTAAAGAAGGGAGATGTCATTGCTGACGGTCCTTCGACTGCAGACGGCGCAATCGCTCTGTGTAAGAACGTTCTCATCGGCTTTATGACATGGGAAGGTTATAACTACGAAGACGCTGTTCTTCTCAACGAGCGTCTCGTCAAGGAAGATGTCTATTCTTCCATCCATATTGAAGAATACGAAACCGAAGCACGCGACACGAAGCTCGGCTGCGAAGAGATCACGCGCGATATCCCGAATGTCGGCGACGATGCGCTCCGTGACCTCGACGAGCGCGGTATCATCCGCATCGGTGCAGAGGTTCGCGCAGGAGATATCCTTGTCGGTAAGGTTACTCCGAAGGGCGAAACAGAGCTCACAGCGGAAGAAAGACTTCTCCGCGCAATCTTCGGTGAAAAGGCGCGCGAGGTCCGCGACACGTCTCTCCGCGTTCCGCACGGCGAGAGCGGCATCATCGTTGATGTCAAGGTATTCACCCGCGCAAACGGCGATGAGATGAACCCCGGCGTAAACATGGTTGTCCGCTGCTACATCGCAAGAAAGAGAAAGATCTCTGTCGGCGATAAGATGGCTGGTCGCCGAGGTAACAAGGGTGTTGTTTCCCGCATTCTCC
>JAZSHZ010000291.1:0-2058 GCA_045533555.1 Eubacteriales bacterium | reverse complement strand
AGTTGTTTGTGCTCGATCCGATGAGGTTCCAGCTCTTTTCAGCTCTTGTTTCCTCATTGAAGACATAAAGCTCCGCAACACCGCCCGATGCGTAATTTACGAAGTTTGCCGTGAGGTCATATGTTCCCTCTTCGGGTACGCTTATTCTGAACGCGATCGCATTTGTTGCCGCGCTTGATTTCTGCGTACGATAGCGAAGCGAGTCGGAAATGAGCTTTCTGTCGTGCATTGAACGCCTTGAAAGAAAGTCCCACTGCGCGGAATTTACTTTTGCATATCCCGCCTCGCCCGTACCATCCGTCGCGTCTTCCGAAAGCGACACGTCCGCAGTGCTTCCTGCCACCGCGCGATTGAAGACGTATTCAATCACATCCGTATCGCTGCCTGCGGCAACAGAAACTGCCGGCATAAGCGACAGCACCATTGCTATTGCAAGAACAAGCGATATAATTCTGTTCTTTTTCATATGTTTTTCCTCCTTGAAATATAGCCGTGCGAGACCGCACAGTATTGACAATTATACATTATATATGATAGCATTTTTGCTCCGCTTCGTCAACAACTATATATTGGTTTCCGCAGGACGGAAGGACACAAAAAAAGACGAGCGAAAATTCGCCCGTCTTGGGATTGGTTATTCTTTTTCGGAAAGCATATGTTCATAAAGAGAGGTGAAGGTCAGAGTGTAGATTGGAATGAAAACAATCATGAATATGCAAAGCGTTTTTTTCTCGGCGCTTTTTATTCCTTCATATGTTGCAAAACTGTTGAAACGCGAATGGGGGATTGCACTGCCTAAAGCAGCATAAATTATGATGCAGGTGAATAAACCCAACGATAAAACAGTTATGATACACATCTTCTTGCAGTTCAATATAAGACATGCAACAGATTTCTCTTCTTCGCTTATCGCGTGACATAGCGAAAGAACAAGCAGCCCTCCGAGGAGCCATGCCAAAATGCCGAAAGATAAATAACAGATCCATTTGTTAATTCCGTATTGCATTGTCTGTTTGAACATCGCACCCATAAAGGTTAAAACCAAAGCCCATACCGATGCTTCGCAGATGATTTTCCCCTTGCTCGAAGGCTTCTTTTTCATCGCAAGCGATATCGTGTATGCGGTAAACAAAACCGCAACGGCAAGGCAAAAGAAAATCAGCAGATAAAACCACGGTGACATTTCCTGCATATGAACAAGAATAAAAACACTTGCCATAACAGACGAGGTGATAACAAGCGAGAGAATGATATATACCCAGAAATTATAAATCATTCTGACTCCTGCATCATGTAATATCTCCCAAAATTTCATAGTTTCTCACCTCGTTTTCTAAAGATTCATGCATGTCATTGATGTGTGAATTTTTTAATTTGCTCTCGCTACATCTGAAAGTTCTTGATCTCTTCTTTTGCTAAAGGTATCATAATGTTCGTTTAAATATATGATTCTTTTCAGTGCATTGATTGCTTCTTCCTTAAATATCTCGTTTTCGCCCGGTGGTAGATAACCGAGTTATCCCGCCGATTCAAGCTTCTCAACTTCCTTTTGAAGATCTTCGATGTATTTTTTTCGTGATTCATCCCAATCGGCAAGCTATTTGTAGTCGCTACCTTCGATGTAATCAAGCATTTTACCGTATTGTTTTCTGGCATTGTTATCCTCATATAAGTTGTTGCGTGTATTTATTATCCCCGGTATCGTCTCTTTATCCAAAAGAGTCCATCCAATTCCTCCGAGCACGGATGCTACAGTGGATATAGTATCAACATGCGGAACTCCTGTTGTTCCCAACATTTCTCTGAACCGACGGTCGGTATGGTAGCTTTACCGGTTCGGGTTTCTTTGTCTCCGGTGAAACTCTATCCACTGCGGGTTTTCTATGTTGCAGATAGGTTTTCCGCTCTGTTTCGGGTTTGTCATCCGTTGAATAAAACCCTTCGAGGAACGGGTCGCGGGTTTGTGGTTTGGTGGTCGTTGTTTTTACCGTTACCTGTTGGTTGGTGCGGGAATGCGGGTCGTTTTGAGCCCCGTTTCTGTCATTTCGAGCGTAGTCG
>JAZSHZ010000102.1:0-2009 GCA_045533555.1 Eubacteriales bacterium | reverse complement strand
TCTTATAACAATGTTCTTCAGCGGCGGTATGATCCCGGGCTTCCTTTGCATTAAGTGGCTTGGTCTTCTTGATACAATCTGGGCTATCGTTCTTCCGCACGCATTCGGTGCATATAACTGTATCATCATGCGTTCGTTCTTCCAGGGCTTCCCGAAGGAAATCGAAGAATCCGGCCGTCTCGACGGTCTCAATGATATCGGTATTCTCTGGTATCTCGTTCTTCCGACATCCACGGCTGTTCTTGCAACAATCGGTCTTTTCGTTGCAGTTTCCCAGTGGAACGGCTTTATGGGTCCGCTCATTTATTTGAATGACGAAGCAAAATATCCGTTGCAGATCATCCTCCGTCAGATCGTTCTCGAGTCTGTTATGGATGAATTTGAAGGCGCAGCACGTGACACAACGTTTGCTGAAAACTCCATCAAGTATGCAACAATTGCGGTTGCGGTTATTCCGATTATCGCTGTATATCCGTTCTTGCAGAAATACTTCGTTAAGGGCGTTATGATTGGTTCCGTTAAGGGCTAAGTCAAAATCAAATATTCAACTTTCAGGGCACCTTGCAAAAGGTGCCCCAAGTTATTTTTAAAGGTCTATCTGGCCTTCAAGATAATTTTCATATTCCGAAAGAACTGCCGATTCAATTTTATCGCGCAGTTCTTTTTTTGTCGGATGGACGATATCGCTGAAATTACCGTTAGGGAGATGGCGGGATGGCATTGCAAGAAACATTTTATCAAGCCCCTGAATGATTTTTATGTCGTGAATAACGAGCTCATCATTGAGCGTGACGGAGACAATAGCGCGCATTTTTGACTCATCGGTAAGTTTTCTGATTCTGATATCCGTAATTTCCATAATGAATCCTCCATACATTTCTGTTTTTGGTGTAGACTTTTTCGGAATAAAATAATATAATATATTTTATCCGGACTGTGTTTAAAATACACAGTGAAAAAAGTTTTTCTTGTGAAACGGAGAAATAAATTATGCAGACTAAAAATCAGAATCTTCTTTCGGATAAAAATACTGCCGTGCATCTTGTTGGAATCGGCGGTGTATCAATGAGTGCGCTTGCCGAAGCGCTTCTTGCGCGAGGTCTTTCCGTGCGCGGCTCGGATATGAATAACGGAATCTATGCAGAGCGCCTCCGTGCACTCGGCATATCGGTCGCGGAAAGCCATGCTGCGGATAACGTTGAAGGCGCGGATGTTATTATCAGAACTTCTGCTATAAAGGACGATAATCCCGAAATCGTCCGCGCAAGAGAACTCGGCATTCCCGTTCTTGAAAGGGCAGAAGCATGGGGAATAATCATGGATGAGTTCCCGGAGGTAATCTGTGTTTCGGGAACCCACGGCAAAACCTCGACAACTGCGATGACAACCTGCATCGCGCTTGCGGCAGACCGTGACCCCGAAGTCATGATAGGCGCAGATATGAGAGAAATAGGCGGCGTTGTCAGAATTGCCGACGGAGATTTATTCATTGCAGAAGCTTGCGAATATTGCAATTCCTTCCATAATTTCAGACCGACGATTTCTATAATCCTTAATGTTGAGGAAGATCACCTTGATTTCTTCTCGGGAATTGACGATATAATAAATTCGTTTGCGAAATTCATTTGCAACACAAAAAACAGCGGCATTGTCATTGTGAACGGTGATGATGAAAATGCGCTTGAAGCCGTAAAACGGTCGGGAAGAGAAGCGATAACATTTGGTTTGTCCGAAAATGTCGATGTAACGGCAAAGAATATAACATATAAAAACGGATATCCGTCATTTACGCTTGTTTATAAAGGCGATGAAATCGCAGATATCAGGCTTTCTGTTCTCGGTGAGCATAACATAAAGAATTCGCTTGCCGCCGCAGCTGCCGCACTTTCGATGCGGATAAAACCCGAGATAATCGCAAAGGCACTCGGTGCATTTACAGGCGTCGGAAGAAGAATGGAATATAAAGGTGAATATAACGGCGCGAAGGTATATGATGACTATGCCCACCA
>JAZSHZ010000205.1:0-2157 GCA_045533555.1 Eubacteriales bacterium | reverse complement strand
AGCCCTTCACGGAAATCGGAAACCGCATCTGCGCGGCGTCACCGTTTGATGAGACGGTTCTCTGCGCTCTCACGAACACGAGCGGCGGATATATCCCCGTCAGAACGGCATATGACGAAGGCGGCTATGAGGCAAAAGCCTCCTCACTCGCTCCCGGCGGCGATGACATTATCGTTGACGGTATGATAAAACTTTTTGAAAGCCTCAGATAATCTGACGAAGGAAGGTTTGAAAATGAAAACGGGATTTTCAAAAATCTGCATAAATCCGCCTTACGGCACTCCCATCTGCGGATACTATGAGGAGCGCCTCACGAAAGGCATTCTCGATGACCTTTTCGTCCGCGCGGTCGCATTTGATGACGGAGAGACGCAGGCGCTCATAATTGCGCTCGATCTCTGTGAGATTTATCAGGAATATTTCGACCGTTTCAAGGATGCAATATGCGCCGTCTGCGGACTTGCGCGCGAGGCGATCTTCATAAATTGCTCGCACACTCATACGGGTCCTCTCGTAGGCAAGGATTTCGCATCCGAGCTCCGAAGCACGGAAGCTTATGACGAATTTCTCATTGCAAGCATACGCGATGCCGCAGTCTATGCCCTCAATGACCTTCGCGAGACGAGAATCGAGACGGCTAAAGCGCAGGCAAAGAACATTTCCTTCATCCGCCGCTACAGAATGCGCGACGGCTCGGTTGCGACGAATCCGGGTGTCAATAACCCCGATATCGACCACGCACTCGGAACTCCGAATGAAACCGTCAAGCTCGTCAAGCTCATCCGTGATGGCGGAGACGATATCTATATGGTCAATTTCGGAACCCACCCCGACTCTGTCGGCGGCGAATACATCAGCGCGGACTATATGGGTTTTGTCTGCGATATTCTCGAGCGCGCAATTCCGGGTAGCCGTTGCATCTTCCTTCAGGGCTTCCAGGGCGACGTCAACCATGTCAACGTCCATCCGACGAATGGCGAGAGCAAAATTTCGGAAATAGATTTCGACAGTGTTCCCCGAAGCCACGCTCACGCCGAGCATATGGGAAGAATCATCGCAGGTGCGGTGCTCTCCGTCTGCTCTATAACGGAAGAGGTCAAGGCCGATAAGATAAGCTATGCGATGGCGAGGGTCGACCTTCCGTCACATCAGGAGAATGACCGCCTTGACGAAGCAAGGCATATATGGAAGCTCCACGAGGAAGGAAGAGACGATGAGCTCCCCTTCACCGAAATGGCGCTCACGACCGCGGTCGCGGAAGCAAAGCGCATCATCAACCACGAAAACGGCCCCAAATCCTATCCCTTCTGGCTTTCGGCAATCAAGATCGGTGATCTCTGCTTTGCGGGAATAGGCGGCGAGCCCTTCACGGAAATCGGAAACCGCATCTGCGCGGCGTCACCGTTTGATGAGACGGTTCTCTGCGCTCTCACGAACACCGAGGGCGGATATATCCCCGTCAGAACTGCATATGCCGAGGGCGGCTATGAAGCAAAAAGCTCTGCTCTTGCGCCCGGCGGCGATGACATCATCGTTGAGGGTATGATAAAGCTTTTCGACAGTCTTAAATAAGATAATGACCATCCACCTGCATATATCGAATGCAGGTGGATTTTTCTTTGCATAAACCGATCATATCGCAAAGATCGCGCTTATCAATGACGTTATTTATGAAAACCTGCAAATTTAACATGCTCGTTTGTTGCTATTTTCAACGCGCGGTGATATAATTAGTTCAGATAAAACAATCAGGGAGGTGCACGTCATAAAAAAACTGTATGAAGGAAATATAAGGCGGAATTTCTTTCGCTTTGCACTCCCGCTTATTTTGACGGCTTTTCTCTCGCAGGCGCACACGATTATTGATACTATTATGGCTGGAATGCTCATTGGTGACAGCGCAATCTCTGCAACGGGAAGCACGGCGCCTTTCATAACGCTCATCTCCTCAATGTGCTGGGGCTACGGCACGGGGTTTTCGATATATGCAGCAATTCTTTTCGGGCGCGGAGATTATGAGAAGATGTATAACGTCGTCAAGCTCAATTTCATTCTGAGCTCGGCGGTCGTCCTTGTCATTTCAATACTTTGCATAGTCTTCCACGAATTCATTTTCAATCTCCTGAATATAGAGCAAGGCATGAGAAAGGATGCGTT
>JAZSHZ010000149.1:0-11672 GCA_045533555.1 Eubacteriales bacterium | reverse complement strand
GGGTGTGTGAGCAATTTATGAAGATCGCTTCACGCGCAAGACCTGTTGCCTCGCAGATACCGTCCTTTATGCGGTCATAATAATTCTGCCCGAGATAGCAGACATCAAGAGCGATGACGACTGCTTTCTTCTCACCATCGTCGAATGCGACGGCGCGGGCGAAGACATCATCAAGGATGCCCTTGGTGAGACGCTGCTGATAATATCCGGTGATCGGAGCGCCGTAAGGCGGGTTAAGACATGTTTTCGCAAATCCTGTTTTCATTCATAAAACCTTCTTTCAAAGTGTTGGATATATTATATCAAACCGATAAGTGAATATCAAGTGAAAGTGCGAACAAAAAAGTCTTGCATATTATATGAAAGAAATGAAAAAATGCTTGTATCCCGCGGGAGTTTGTGATAAAATATATAGTGATTAATTATTGACTGTTACCGAAGGAGAGAATGCATTATGAAATGTGTGCTCGGTATTGATATAGGCGGAAGCACGACGAAGATCATAGGCTATCGCGGCGGTGAGATTTTCTCCCCGTTCCTCGTCAAGGCGAGTGATCCGCGCGCCTCGCTCTACGGTGCTTTCGGCAAGTTTCTCAATGAGAACGGACTCAATCTTTCGGATATCGAAAGCGTTATGATGACCGGTGTCGGCGCGGAGGACGGGCAGACGGATATCTTCGGAGTCAGGACGCGCCGTGTCGAGGAATTTCTTGCTGTTGGAAAGGGTGGGCTTTTCCTGAGCGGCCTTTCCTCGGCAATAGTCGTCAGTATGGGAACGGGGACGGCGTTTGTCTCCGCTGATGAAAAAGGCGTCCGCCATATGGGCGGAACGGGAATAGGCGGGGGAACTCTTCTCGGCCTTTCAAACAGAATGTTCAATGTCAGAGGGTTTGAGGATATAATCGAGGTGGCAAAAACGGGAGACCTCAATAATGTTGATCTTCATATCCGGGATATAAGCCGCGAGGATATCGAAACTCTTGCCGCCGCGACGACGGCATCGAACTTCGGCAAGATAAGCGACCTTGCGACGAACGGGGATCTTGCTCTCGGCATAATCAATATGGTTTTTCAGACGATCGGCGTCATGGCGGCATTCACCGCAAAAAACGCCGCGACGGAAAATATAGTCCTGACGGGCAATCTCACCCATGTTCCGCAGGCAAGAGAAATATTCAAAGGAGTTGAAGCGCTCCACGGAGTGAAGTTTTTCATTCCCGAGCACTCGGAATTCGCAACGGCGACGGGTGCGGCGCTTATGTACAGAGGTTAAATTATGAAAGTTCGTGAATTATCCGAAAATGAAATCTGCCGCCAGCAGGAATATATAAGAGCGGTTGCCGAGCTCAATGCAGGGAAGAGACTCAATGCCTTCGTTGATACCTACGGCTGCCAGCAGAACGAGGCGGACAGTGAAATAATCCGCGGCATTCTTCTCGAAATGGGATATAATCACGTCGAGGATGAAAATGAGGCGGATCTCATAGTTATAAATTCCTGCGCCGTCCGTGAGCACGCCGAGCAGCGCGTTCTCGGAAATGTCGGCCAGCTTATCCATGTCAAAAGAAAAAGAAACTGTCTTATCGCCGTCTGCGGATGTATGGTCCAGCAGCCTGCTATGGCAGAAAAGATCAAGAAGAGCTATCCCCATGTCAAGCTCGTTTTCGGGGTACACGCGCTCCCGCGTTTTCCCGAGCTCCTTCATCGCGCGCTGACGCAGGAAAAGCGAGTCTTTGATATTCAGCAGTCGGATGGGGAAATCGCAGAAGGTCTTCCCGTTATGAGAAAGGACAAGACCAAGGCGTGGGTCTCGATCATGTATGGCTGCAACAATTTCTGCACCTATTGCATCGTCCCCTACGTCAGAGGGCGCGAGCGCTCGCGCGATCCGCAGAAGATAGTCGCCGAGGTGAGAAAGCTCGTCGATGAAGGTTGCCGCGATGTGACACTTCTCGGGCAGAACGTCAATTCTTACGGAAACGACCTTGATGCAGGCGTTGATTTTTCGGCGCTTCTTGAAATGATAAACGAGATCCCCGGCGATTTCAGAATAAGATTTATGACGAGCCATCCGAAGGACGCAACTCCGCGCCTTTTTGACACGATGGCAAAATGCGAAAAGGTTGCGCATCATATCCATCTGCCCTTCCAGTCGGGAAGTGACAGGATTCTCGGTCTTATGAACCGCCGTTATGACAGCGCAAAATACCGCGAACTCGTCGCATATGCGAGAAGCAAGATGCCCGATATCTCGCTCACAAGTGATGTCATCGTCGGCTTCCCGGGTGAGACTGAGGAGGATTTCGAAGGAACGATGAAGCTTATTGAGGACCTCGGGTTCGATGGGCTTTTCGTCTTCATATACTCAAAACGAAGCGGAACTCCCGCGGCGGAGATGGAGGACAAGACTCCGCGCGAGGAAAAGGTAAAGCGCTTCCAGCGCCTTTTCGACAGGCAGGATGAGATAACCGCGGAAAAGAGCAAAAAGCTTCTCGGCGCGGAGGTCGATGTTCTCGTCGAGTCCGTGCAGGAGGAGCAGAATGGCTATAACCTCCTCGCGAGATGCGAGAGCAACCGCCCTGTCTATGTCAGGGGTGACGCCGACCTTGTCGGGAAATTCCTCAAGGCGAAGATAACGGATTCCTCAAAATGGGGAATGTATGGCGAATTGGTTTAAATTAACGGATAGAAGGTATTATTGATGGAACAGTATTCTCCGATGATGTTGCAATATCTCAAAATCAAAGAGCAGAATAAGGACAGCATTCTCTTTTTCCGCCTCGGAGATTTCTATGAGATGTTTTTTGATGATGCAAAGCTTGCATCCGAGGAGCTTGAGCTGACGCTCACGGGAAGGGATTGCGGTCTCCCCGAGCGCGCGCCGATGTGCGGAGTACCCTATCATTCCTGCGAGGCATATATCGCGCGCCTCATCGCAAAGGGCTATAAGGTCGCAATATGCGAGCAGACGGAGGAACCCGAGAAGGGCAAGAAGATAGTCGAGCGCGAAATCGTCAGGATAATTACTCCGGGAACGGTCATTGAGAACACGATGCTCGATGAAACGAAGAACAATTTCATATGCGCGATATATCGCGAGGGAGCATCCGCCGCAATCTGCTTTATCGATATAACGACGGGTGAAGCATCCGCCTGTGAGCTTGCGGGAAGCGATGTTTCGGAGCAGATTCTGGGAGAGATCTCAAAATTCTCGCCCTCTGAAGCAATCGTAAGCCGTGAGGTTTCCGAGGATGAGGTTGTGATGACCCATATGCGCGAGGATCTCGGAATGCATATCGAGATGCGCGATCATATTTTCATCAAGGATGCGGCGATAGTTTCCGCAAAGGAGCATTTCTGCTCCGAGGAGCTCGAAACCGTCGGAATCCCCGCAGAGGGGAAAATCATAAACTGCGTCGGCGGTCTTCTCAGCTATATCCACGAAACACAGAAGACAAATCTTTCCCACATAAACAAAGTCAAGGTCTATTCGCGCGAGAACTATATGCTTCTCGATGAGACCGCAAGGCGAAATCTTGAAATAAGCGAAACGATGAGAACGAAGGATAAGCGCGGCTCATTCCTCTGGGCGATAGACAAGACGAGGACATCAATGGGCGGAAGGCTTCTCCGCAGCTGGATCGAAAAGCCGCTTATGTCCGTTTCGGAGATAAATGAGCGCCTTGATGCGGTTGAAGAGCTTGTTGCCGCTCCGATAACCCGCGAGGAGACGATTGAGCGCCTACGCTCAGTGCGCGATATCGAAAGGCTTCTCGGAAGAGTGGTCTACGGAGTAGCAAACGGACGTGACCTCATTGCGATGGCGGCGACCTTCAGGGAAATTCCCGAGATAAAGAAAAAGCTTTCGGAATTTTCCTCGGATCTCATCACGCAGATAAACTCGGAGCTCGATGAGCTTGCGGATATGTTTAAGCTTATCGACGATGCAATCAGCGATGAAGCTCCGAATTCCATCCGCGAAGGAAAAATATTCAAGGACGGATATAACAACGATATAGATCTTCTCCGCGATATTCTCAAAAACGGCGCGAAGTATCTTGCCGATATGGCAGCGAGCGAGAAGGAAAAGACGGGAATAAAGAATCTCAAGATAGGCTATAACCGCGTCTTCGGCTATTATATCGAGGTCAGCAAATCCAATATCGGCGAAGTGCCCGATTATTATATCAGAAAGCAGACGCTCACCAATGGCGAGCGCTATATAACGGACGAGCTCAAGGAGCTTGAAAGCACGATTCTCGGAGCGCAGGAAAAGGTCTGCAGGCTTGAGACTGAGCTTTTCCGCGCGATATGCAGCGAGATAACGGAAAATATCGCGAGAATTCAGGAGACCTCGCAGGCGCTTGCGAAGCTCGATGTCATATCAAGCTTTGCTTCTCTCTCCGCGCGCTACGGATATCGCAAGCCGAAGGTCACGACGGGCGCAAAGATCGTCATAAAGGACGGACGCCACCCCGTTGTCGAGCGCGTTATGAAGGATGCGCTTTTTGTTCCGAATGATACATATCTCGATTGCGGAGATAACCGCATGGCAATAATCACCGGCCCGAATATGGCAGGTAAGTCGACATTTATGCGTCAGGTAGCGCTTATTACCCTTATGGCGCAGGTCGGTTGCTTTGTCCCTGCAAAGAGCGCAGAGATAGGCGTGGTGGACAGGATATTCACCCGCATCGGCGCATCGGATGACCTTGCCTCGGGTCAGTCGACATTTATGGTTGAAATGAATGAGGTTTCCGAAATCATCAAGAAGGCGACGGCGAAGAGCCTCATAATCCTCGATGAAATCGGAAGAGGAACATCGACGTTTGACGGAATGGCGATTGCCCGCGCCGTCATCGAATATGTCTCAGACAAGAAGTGCATCGGCGCAAAGACACTTTTTGCGACGCACTATCACGAGCTCACCGAGCTTGAAGGAAAGCTCGACGGAGTCAAGAATTATAACATCGCCGTCAAGAAGCACGGCTTTGACATAACCTTCCTGCGCAAAATCATCCGCGGCAGTGCAGATGACAGCTACGGTATTGAGGTTGCGCGTCTTGCGGGAATTCCCGATGAGGTCATTCTCCGCGCGAAGGAAATCCTCGAAAGCCTTGAGCAGGATAAAGCTCTCGCAAAACCCGAATTTATCATTCCCGAGGAGCGGGTGCGCTCGCACGAGGGAGATAAGATTCTCTCGGAGCTTTCGCATATGGATGTAAACACACTTTCGCCGCTTGAAGCGATATCGGTTCTTTTTGATATCGCAAAGAGAGCGCGCGAAGCAGAATAAAGAAAGAAGGAGGGATTTTCGTGGGGAAAATAAATGTCCTTGATAAACACATTGCGAATATGATTGCGGCAGGCGAAGTGGTCGAAAATCCTGCTTCCGTTGTCAAAGAGCTTGTCGAAAATGCGATAGACGCGGGCTCAAGCGCCGTGACCGTCGAAATACAGAGCGGCGGAATCGCCTATATCCGAATAACGGATGACGGCATCGGCATGACGCCCGAGGATGCGAAAACCGCATTCCTTCGCCATGCGACGAGCAAGATATCAAAGGCAGACGATCTTGAAAAAATCGGGACGCTCGGATTTCGCGGCGAAGCTCTTGCGGCGATTTCGGCAGTTTCAAAGATCGATCTCATAACAAAATCCCGCGAGGCGGATATGGGCGTTGCCCTTCGTGTCGAGGCAGGAAGCGTTGTCCGCGAGAGCGAATCGGGTTGCCCAGACGGGACGACGATCATCGTTCGCGAGCTTTTCTACAATACCCCCGCGCGTATGCGTTTTTTGAAAAAGGATGCGACGGAAGCCGCATCGGTTGAAAATATCGTCAAATATATAAGCCTTTCCCATCCCGAAGTTTCGATAAAATTCATAAAAGACGGAAAGGATATCCTCCATACCCCGGGTGACGGGGAAGTGAAATCCTGCATGTATGCGCTCTTCGGGCGCGATTTTGCAAACAATATGTATTCCGTCGAGGATGAGCAGAGAGGAATCCGCGTCAGCGGCTTCACCTGCGCTCCGCAGGCATCGCGCGGAAACCGCGGTCTGCAGTTTTTCTTCGTCAACGGGAGATGCGTCAAATCGAGAATGCTCTCGATTGCGCTTGATAACGCATATAAGGAAAGAATAATGAAGGGAAGATTCCCGACCTGCGTCCTTATGCTTGATATTCCGCTCGGTCAGGTTGATGTCAATGTCCATCCCGCCAAGACCGAGGTCAAATTCGCAAGAGAGCGCGATGTCTTCGATGTTGTCTATTTCGGAGTCAAATCCGCGCTTGAGAAAAGCGAGAGATCACCCGTATCCCCACAGCCGACCGTTTCACCGGCTCCCGTAAAGATAGACACGGTGACGGAGAATCAGACAAGGCTTGAAAGCTTTTCCGCTCCCGCAAAGCCGAAAGCTCCCGCGTTTGAATATAAAAAGCCTGAGCCAAAGCCTGCGGAAAAGGAAGAGAGCGAAGAAATAAATATTGCAAAGCTCTTTATAAAGCGCGAAGATCCGATGAAGGTGACCTTGCGCTCGGATTTCAAAGCGACCTACGGCACACCCGCAAAAACCCCGGTTGAGGAAGAAGCTCCCGCCGAAAAGGTGGAGGAAAAGCCTGCGGAAGAGACGAAACCGAAGACTGAAGAGATAATTCCTGAGCCGTCCGCAGAGGAGCCGGTTTCGGAAAAAGAACCCGAAAAGGAGCTCAATCTCCGCTATATTGGGGAAACGATGAATACCTATATCATAGTCGAATACGGCGAAAGCGTCATATTCATAGATAAACACGCGGCGCACGAGCGGATAATTTTCGAAAAACTCCAAAAAACGGTCGGAGAGCCGCAATCCCAGCTCCTGCTGACACCCGAGATAATCTCGTTTGACAAGGTCTCGGCGGCAGCACTTCTCGATAACCGCGAGGAGCTTTCAAAGCTCGGCTTTGAGGTCGATGAATTCGGTGACGGATGCGTCATCGTGTCTGCAGTGCCCGATGGAATCGAGGCATCCGATTGCGTTTCGGTGCTTGAAGAAATCGCGGAGACATTGAAGAGCGGTGCGAGGGCGAAAAAGCCCGATGTGCTTTCGGAGATCATGTATTCCGTCTCGTGCAAGGCGGCAATGAAGGCGGGGCATAAAAACAGCCCCGAAGAGCTCATCGCAATCGCAAAGCGCGTTCTGCTTTCGGATGACATACGCTATTGCCCCCACGGAAGACCGGTTATGATAGAATTTACGAAGACGGAGCTTGAAAAGAAATTCAAGCGCATTGTTTAGAAATATGGATAAAAACAACAAGATAATATGCATAGTCGGGCCGACGGCATCGGGGAAAACGGCGCTTTCTATTGCTCTTGCAAAGGAACTCGGCAGTGAGATAGTTTCCGCTGATTCCATGCAGATTTATAAGGGAATGGACATAGGAACGGCAAAGCCGACCGAAGCGGAAATGGAGGGCATCCCCCATCATATGCTCTCGATAATCGCGCCCGATGAGGATTATTCCGTTGCAAGATATGTCTCGGAGGCGAGCACTTGCGTCGATGAGATCCTCGAAAAAGGAAAGATTCCGATAATCGTCGGAGGGACGGGGCTCTATATTGATTCTCTCGTCAAGGGAACGGAGTTTGCCGATTTTGAAGAAGATAAGGAATATCGCAACGAGCTTTTTGCGATTTTCGAAAAGGAAGGAGCTTCAAAGCTCCATAGGATGCTTTCGGAGGTTGACCCCGAAAGAGCCGCGCAGATTCACGAAAACAACGTCAAGAGGGTAATCCGCGCACTTGAGGTCTATAAGGCAACGGGAAGAACGATTTCGGAACACGACACGGAAACTCAGAAAAAAACGCCGAAATACGATGCGACGTATATCGGGCTTATGTATGAAGACAGGCAGAAGCTTTATGACAGGATAAATCTCCGCGTCGACCTGATGGAGAAGGCGGGCCTCGTTTCGGAGGTTGAAAGAATCCTCGCGGGCGGAGTTTCCCCGAAGGCAACTTCGATGCAGGCGATAGGCTATAAGGAGTTTGTCTCCTTCTTTGAAGGCAGATGCACTCTCGAGGAAGCGAAGGAAGCGATAAAGCAGGGCTCGCGAAGATATGCAAAGCGCCAGATGACATGGTTCAAAAGAAACGAAAAGACAAACTGGATAGCGGCAGATAAAGCAAAAAATCTTTCTGATATACTACAGGCTTCGATGAATTTCATCTCTTTCGAAGGTATATAATATACCAAAATATATCAGAAAGAGTGGTTTTCATTATGACAAAAACAGCAGGTCTGCAGGACATTTTTCTCAATAAGGTAAGAAGCGAGGGTGTCAGTGTGACGGTATTTCTCACGAACGGTTTTCAGCTTAAAGGTGTTGTCCGCGGCTTTGATTGTTTCACGGTTGTGCTCGTGAGCGAAGGGCGCCAACAGCTTATATATAAGCATGCCATTTCGACGGTTGTCCCCTCGCGCGCACTGAAGTATTTTGAAATGAACGAAGAGGAGGAAGTGCGGGAGAAATGCGTTATATGATGTAACGCGAAAAAGACTCCCGAAGGCATATGAAAAGAGAAGGAACGATTTCCCGCATAATAACAGTCGTACTCGGACTGTTCCTGTTTGCGTATATCGGATTCCAGGCATATAAATCGCTCTATAACCCGGTCAGGACGGAAAGCGCCGTCTATGCCGAGGTCGATGATTCCGTCAGGGTTGACGGGATGGTCGTAAGAGATGAGCGAGTCTTATCGGGAAGCTATGGCTCGGGAGTTCTTGAAATGAATATGTATGAGGGCGAGCGCGTCGCAAACGGAAGCGCGGTCGCGGTCGTCTATTCCGATGAAGCCGCGCTTGAGAGAAGCCACAGAGCCGCAGAGCTCGAGGAGCAGATAGCGATGATGACGAAGCTCTATTCGCAGAGCGGCGAGAGCTATGATGTCGATGTCGCAAATGACAGGATATCCGAGTGCGCGATGAAGATTGCTTCCGTAAAGCAGGACAACATCTCAACGACGACGGAAACGGATGTCGAGAACTTAAAGCTCCAGACAATGGTCAGGGAGTATATGTACAGAGACAAGAATGAGCTCGTCGCAGTAATTGATGAGCTTAAAGCAGAGCGCGAGAAGCTCGGCAAGGGAGCATCGATAACAAAGCGCTTCTATGCCCCCGCGACGGGGTATTTCTCGCAGAATACCGATGGGCTTGAAAATACCTTCACCTCAGAGGCGGTCCTCGCTGCGACGCCCTCGCAGTTTGAGGAGATGTGCGGAAAATTCTCTCAGTCGTCCGACAACGCAATCGGAAAGCTCATCGAAACAAACATATGGTATTATGCCGCGCTCATAACCGAGAAGGAGGCAGAGCGATTCAAGGAAGGCAGGGAGATGAAGCTCAAATTCTCCGATAAGGCGCTCCCCGAGATCACCTGCGAGGTTGAGCGCATATCCGACCCCGAGGGCGGAAAGGTGCTCATCGTCTTCAAATGCAACACATATATAGGAAACTTCACGAAGGTGCGCTCCGCATCCGCGCAGGCAGTCGTAAGGACATATTCGGGTCTCAAAGTCCCGCGTGAGGCGCTCCGTGTCGATGAAAGCGGTCAGAACGGTGTCTATTGTCTCATCGATTCGCAGGTCAAGTTCAAGCCGATAGAAATCATCTTTGAAAAGGATAGCTATTATGTCGCAAAATATGACAGCAGCGATATAAAATCGCTCTTGCTTTATGACGAAATAGTCGTCTCCGCAAAGAATCTCGAAAATAAAAAGATTGTTAAATAGAGGAAAAGATATGAAAGAAATAGCAGAAAACATAAAAAGACTCCGTGCCGAGATTGATGAAGCCGCGCGGGAGAGCGGAAGAAGCGGCAAGGATATAATTCTCGTTGCAGCAACGAAGATGAACGATGCCGAAAGAGTCCGCGCGGCGGTCGAGGCAGGCGTTGATGTCTGCGGCGAAAACCGCGTTCAGGAGCTTATGGAGAAATATGAGCAGGGCGCATATGAGGGCGCGCCGCTCCATTTTATCGGGACGCTTCAGACAAATAAGGTCAAATATATCGTCGGAAAGGTCGATATGATCCAGTCCGTAAATTCACTGAAGCTCGCAAACGAGATTTCAAAATGCGCGGTAAAGCGCGGAATCGTTCAGGATATTCTCATCGAGATAAATATCGGCGGCGAGGAAAGCAAGAGCGGTGCGGATGAAAAAATCGCTTTTGAGCTCGTCGAGAGCATATCAAAGCTTCCCGGTGTCCGAGTCCGCGGTCTTATGACAATACCGCCGATTTCAGACGATGAAGAGACGCAAAAAAGCTTTTTTATAAAAATGAATCAATTATTTGTTGACATCCGGGCAAAAAAATACGATAATATTACTATGGAATTTCTGTCTATGGGGATGAGTGCGGATTATCGCAATGCCATCCTCTGCGGCGCGAATATGGTCCGTGTCGGAACGGGCATATTCGGTGCGCGCCATTATTGATATATAGTTTTGTAATAAAATACAGGAGGTATTTATAATATGGGATTCATGGAAAAGTTCAGAGAGTGGACGAAGGTTGAAGACGACGAAGAAGAGGAATTTGATGAATTTGTGCCGACAGAGCGCCCTGTAAAGCCTAATCGTACATCGACCCCGATTCAGGGCCGCGATGACCGCGTCGTCAACATTCATACGACGACTCAGCTCCAGGTAGTTCTTGTCAAGCCTGACCACTATGAGAATTCAACTGAGATTGCAGATCATCTCAAGGAGAAGAGAACAGTCGTTCTCAATCTCGAATCGACGAACAAGGAAGCGGCTCGCCGTATCCTCGATTTTCTCAGCGGTGTTGCCTACACGAACGGCGGTCAGATAAAGAGAGTTGCAAACAACACATATATCATCACTCCGTATAATGTCGACCTCAAGGGCGACCTTATCGATGAGCTTGAGAACAACGGCCTCTATTTCTAAGCTGTTCTTAATAAGGAAAGTGTAAAGAAAAATGGGTGCAATAATTTCATTTTTGAGGATGTTCGTTTTTGCCCTCCTCGGCATTTATGAATATCTGTTTATTGCAAGAGCAATCATTTCGTGGTTCCCGATGATACACGGCAACCCGATAGTCGAGCTTTTGTATACGATAACGGAGCCGATTCTCGCTCCGATACGCGCGGTACTTTGGAAAATTCCGGGGATGAACAGTCTCCCGCTTGATTTTTCAGTGCTCGTTGCGTTCCTTCTGATTGAAGTTTTGAGAAGAATCATATAAAGAGAGAAACAAAGAGGTGACGGGGATATGTATACTCCAAACGAATTAAGAGATATAAAATTCAGCAAAGCGGTTTTCGGCGGCTATGACACAAGCGATGTCGACAGAATTTTTGCCGCTGTGTCGGATGATTATTCGGCATTGTTCAAAGAGAATATGAAGCTTAAGAAAAATATGAAGACGCTTGCTGATGCGGTTGAGAACTACCGCAAGGTTGACGAGGCCATGCGCAAGGCACTCGTGACAGCTCAGGATATGGCGACGGAGATGGTCGCCGAGGCTGAGGTCAAGAGCCGCGATATGCTTGCAACGGCGAGCGCTGAGGCGAAGCTCAAAATCCGCGAGCTCTCCGAGCAGATCGCGGCGGAGGAGAAGCGCCTCTCCGAGATAAGAAGCGAGGCGGCCGAGTTTATAGACA
>JAZSHZ010000290.1:0-10094 GCA_045533555.1 Eubacteriales bacterium | reverse complement strand
GGCTGTCTCACTAAAAAGTGAGGCAGCTTTTCTCTTGTCAAGTCTTGTATTTTAATCGTTTTTATGGTATTAAATATATAGCAGAAAACCAAAGTGAGGGAATATATATGAAGAAAATAAGATGGGGAATTGTCGGGCCCGGTGAGATTGCAAATAAGTTTGCAAAAGCAATTAAAAATGTTGAAGAGGCAGAGCTTGTTGCCGTCGCATCGCGCTCGGAGGAGCGCGGACGCGCGTTTGCGGAAAAATATAATATTGAAAAGGTCTTCGGAAGCTATGAGGCTATGGCGAGCTTCGAAGAAATTGACGCGGTATATATATCTACTCCGCATCCGTTCCATAAGCCCTGTGCCGAAATTTTCCTGAATGCGGGAAAGCATATTCTTTGCGAAAAGCCTCTGTGCGTCAACGCAAAAGAAGCAGAAGCACTTTCAAAATGTGCAAAGAAAAATAACGTTTTCCTGATGGAAGCAATGTGGACTCGCTTTATACCTGCGATAATGCGTGCGCAGGAGCTGGTGCAAAATGGCGCGATAGGAGAAGTGCGCGGAATCAAAGCCGATTTCTGCTATGCGTCAAGTCCCGCGGAGGAAGCGAAGCTTTTTCAAAACGGAATGGCAGGCGGATCGCTTCTCGATGTCGGAGTATATGGCCTTCATTTCACCTCCCTTTTTCTTGGAAATGATCCTGTTTCCGTCAGTGCTGAGGCCTGCGTTGAAGACGGATGCGATTCCATAACAAATGTGCTTCTTCGATATGCAGGCGGTGCAATTGCTTCAATATCTTCCGCGACAAAGCTTGAAAAACCCGCGGATGCATATATCTACGGAACGAAAGGATATATATATATGCCGCATTTTTATGGTGCTCAGGAGTTGTTTCTCCGCACGGCTGAAGAAGAAACGCATATATCCGCACCAAGTATCGGAGCTGGCTTTGAAGAAGAGATAAAAGAAGCCTGCAGATGTATAGAAGGCGGAAAAACGGAGAGCGCAATATTGCCGCACAGCGAAAGTATAGCAATGTTAAGGCTGATGGATAAAATAAGAGGAATAATCGGAGTAAGATATCCGTTTGATTAAAATAAGGTGAATTTTATGCAGAATATATTGATTGAAACGCTCGCGAGAGCAGAATATATTGCTCCGGTTCTTCGTAATGCAAAACAGCTTGGTGTGCGTCAGTATCTCGGGTTTGAGACTAAGCTTGCACCATATAAGCTTCCCGATGCGGAGGGAATGCACCGCTCTAAAGTAATTCTTTCGAAAAACGGTAGAATATCCCAGCTGGAGGTTGAGCGCTATGCAAAGGATGTTCCGTGTTTCTGCAATATGCTCGGAGTTGCATATTATATGCAGTTTCAGGAGCTTCAGGGGCTTCTTGCCGCGCTTTCCGGAATCTTCAGTGAGGGAAGCACCGTTGTTCTGGACAGACCGGATTCAACTCCTTTTGAAGTGATGGAAAAAATGCTTGAAAAATGCGGATTTCTGATTTTTGAATATATAAGATCGGATGAAATACAAGCGCGCTTTCTTGATATATATAACAGAGGAAATGATAAGTTTGCACCTGTTGAGAATCTGAACTTCTACACAGTTGTGAAAAAGGGGTAACATTTGATGAAAAGAACATTTTTTACGGATGAAAAGCTCGATAACCTGAAAAGAAACGCGGAAAAACTTGAGTGGGCAAAAAAGAAAAGGGAAGAAATTATTCTTGATGCCGAAAAGTATCTTTCTCTCGGAATCGAAAACCTTGTTCTGACAATAACTCCACAGGAGCTTTACCGAAGCTTTTCCGTGAATCAGAAATACGGTTGCCCCAATTGCGGCGAGGAAGTGCTCCGCCACGGGCGTTGGGGATGGGAGATAGATTATATAAACAATCCGTGGAAAGTAAAATGTCCGAATTGCGGAAAGATCTATCCATCAAATGATTTCGGAAAGTTTTATGAAAGCGGTCTTGATGAACATGGGAGCTTTTCATATTCCCGTGCGGACTGTTCGCTTCTTGTAAATGAGTTATACCCCGAAATGGGAAAAGATTTTGCCGTAGATGACGGCAGAGGTTGGCTCCGGGATAAAAATGACCCGGCTGAAGGGCGTTTTGCATTTATACCATATTATATCCTGCATTGCTTCTGGCCGATAGAAAAACCGCAGGGTGCGGCGCTCGGAACGATGGCAATAAAAGCTCTTTCCAAAGCATATATGCTGACGGATGATAAAAGATTCGGCTTTGCCGCGGGTGCGATGTATTACCGTATGGCGCTTATATATCCGACTCTCGATGCGAGTGAGTGCCGATGGGAGGAAGGCTATAAGCTTGCCCATGGCCATACGAAAATAGGACGTATGGGCGGATGCATATGGGATGTTGAGCTTATGAACGAGGCTGTTGAGTGGTATGATATGCTCAAGCCTTGTCTCGATGATGAATTCGCCGAATACATAAGCGGTGATGCGCGCTTGTATATAGGAGAAAAACCGCAAAGCGGCGCGGAGATAAGAGAAAAAATAAAGAAGAATATGCTTCTGCAAATCTATCCCGATATGCGCGCTTATGTTCTCCATTGCAATCCCGGATTTCCTCATGAGCTTTTGCTCAAGACCGCAAAGGTGCTCGGGGATGAAGTCAGGTTTGAAGAATATGCGGAATATCTCTTTAAATATATAAACCGTGATTGGGATCATTGGATTAATTATGATCTCGAATCGCTGATGTTGACGCAGATGAATCGCGATGGATTTGCGGGAGAAGTTTCGCCGAGCTACAACTATATGTGGACACTCGGCTTCATTCGGGCGGCGGAGATTCTTAAGGGGCATCCGAAATATGATTTATATAAGAATATCAATTTCCGCAAGCTTGGAAATATGGTTGTGAATTATATCACGGCAGATGAGTTTACGATAAAACTTGCAGATATGCCGGGATGCGGGAAACCCGAAATAAGAATAGACCACGATGAGCAGGTGAAATTCTTCATTGAAACGGGAAATCCGAGAATTGCGGAGCTCCTTGTCAAGGTCTGCGGAGATTCGCCTATCTGCAAAGATTGGTATATCGACTGTGAAGCGGCGGATGAGCTTATCCGAAAGACCGCCAAAAAGGAATTCAGGTCGGAAAGCCGTATTTTTCCGTGTTTTGGGTTTGCGATGTTTGAATCTCATCCCGAAGAAAAGAATGCGGAAAGCTTCGGAATTTATTTTGGCTCAAATCAGGGCCACGGGCATCGGGATACAATGAATATCTATCTTCACGGCTTCGGGATAGATATGATGCCGGATCTCGGGGAACCGAGCTTCAAAGATAAGAACCCTGAGCGCTATCGCTGGTCATCAAATGCAATATCTCATAATACGGTAACGGTCAAGCAGGAAAAACCGTTCGATGATGCGCTCGATTATCAGGTTTTCCCTGATTTCCTGACTCCTGTCAAGGGAAGTAAAGTCAATCATTACTATACTGACGGGATCGTCTCGGTGATCGATGTGCAAGCTGCGAAGCTTTACAACAGGACGTTTGGCAGGACTCTTATCGGCATTGATGTCGATGGGAAAAGCCGTTATATAGTAGATCTGTTCCGTGTCGGAGAAGGCGAGAAGCATATAAGCTACCATGCGATTGGAATGCAAACAGAGGTTTCGGGCGCGGAATTTGTTCCGCAGAACGGAGGAACATATGCGGGTGAGGATGTTCCTTATGCGGATGCGGAATATACGAAAAAGTGGTATGACGGATTCAATTACCTTACAGATGTTTCCCGTTGTAAAACTTCTCAGAGCTTCTCTGTCGACTGGAAATGCGAAGATAACTGGAGCGTATGGAAGGCCGCACGCGATGTACACCTGAAACTTCATATGCTTGAAGGGTTCGACGAAGCGGCGTTATGTACGGGCGAGCCACCGAAGGCGCATGCGGGAAACCCGAAAGAACTGCGATATCTTATCGCAAAAAAGAGCGGAGAGGAAACAGAATTTGTTTCGGTAATCGAACCTTATGAAGATGAATGCTTTATATCTTCCTGCAAGGTTTCGAGAAATAACGGTATGACGGAAATATCCGTTATCCATAAAAACGGAAGAGAAGATAAGCTCCTGATAAATCAAAAAGAAGGTTCAGGTGCGTTCATTTCGGTCGAATGCAGAAAAGATGGCAAAACCTTGTATGACAACGAATATGGCGCAAAGGTGTTGCGTGGCAAGGTGATTGGCTTTACGGAGGGATTGTGCGACAAAAATGAAATTGTTGTCGATTTTTCTGAAAAAGCGGATGCGTCATCGCTTGTCGGACGATTCATAGATATCGAAACCGATTATGAGCCGAATGCATTTTATGAAATCAAGGCGGCGTCCGATATGGGTGGCGGAAAATATCTCATCAATGTCGGTGATTGCACCTTCGTGACCGGATATACTGACCGCGACAACAAGGAGAAGGGCTATACCTATTCGATTGAAAAGGGCGCAGATTTTGAAATTGTGCTTTGATATAAATCCTTATAATTAAGAAAATTGTTGAAACAAAACCGCAAATGTGCTAAAATGATATATTATTATGTTTAAATTGGGAGAGTGTGAAGTTTGCGAATGAGAAAAAAGCCTAACCTCGATAAAAGGCTTGCAAAATGCGAGGTAGTTATGCCGTCATCGCCCGAAGAACTTCGCGGCAAATGGAAGGAGACCTTCGGCTTCGATAAGATATGCATAGAGATAGGCTGCGGAAAAGGAAGATTTATAACCGAAACCGCCAAAAAAGAACCGGGAACGTTTTTTATTGGAATTGAGCGAGAGCCGGGTGCGCTTGTTATGGCGATGGAAAAGGCAATGGTGCAGGAAATTCCGAATGTGCGTTTCCTTGATATTGACGCCGCACGTCTCTGCGAAATTTTCGAAAAAGGCGAGATCAATGGAATATATCTTAATTTCAGCGATCCGTGGCCGAGAAAAAAGCAGGCGAAAAGAAGGCTTACTCATCGCGATTTTCTTGCAAAATACGATGAGGTTCTCGGAGAGGAAGGTTTTATATTCTTCAAGACAGACAACACGAAGCTTTTCGAATTTTCGCTCAATGAGCTTGCGGAATACGGGCTTCGTATGCGCAACATAACCTTTGATCTTGCCTCCTGCGATATAGATAATGTAGTAACGGAATATGAAGAGCGCTTTATGGAGCAGGGAATGAATATATATAGGGTTGAAGCCTATAAATGAGGTGTATCGCTTGAGAAATCTGCTTAAGAGATTTGAAGAAGAATTTTCGACATATTCAAGAGCGCAAAAGCTCATCGCGGGATTTATTCTTGAAAACTATGATAAGGCGGCATTTATGACTGCGGGAAAGCTTGCGGCCGCATCCGGAGCAAGCGAGTCAACAGTTGTCCGCTTTGCGGCGGAGCTCGGATATGACGGATATCCCGCAATGCAGCGCGATTTGCAGAATATAATAAAAAATAAGCTTACGGCGATGCAACGAATAGAAATAACGGGAGATAAGCTTCGTTGCGATGTTGTCGGAGGAGTGCTCCGCGATGATGCCGAGAATATCCTTGCGACGGTTGATGCGATCGACCGTGATGAATTCAACAGCGTCTGCGAATGTATCCTTTCGGGTAAAAAGCTTTATGTTATGGGCGTGCGCGCGTCGAGTGCGCTTGCGCAGTTTCTTGGCTTTTATCTCAATCTCATGTTTCCGAATGTGCGTATAGTAAGCTCTGTGAGCGCAAGCGAAGTGTTTGAGCAAATATTGCGGATATCGGAAGAGGATGTTTTTATCGGAGTAAGCTTTCCCCGCTATTCAAAAAGAACTCTTAAGGCTATGGAATATGCAAAAAGCCGCGGAGCAAAGGTCGTTGCGATAACGGATTCCGAAAGCTCGCCGCTTTGCAGATGTGCGGATTTCAAAATGACAGCCATCAGCGGAATGGTGTCGTTTGCGGATTCTCTTGCCGCCCCGCTGTCGCTAATCAATGCGCTGATTGCGGCATTGAGTATTAAAAAGGAGAAGGACATCGCCGAGGTGCTTGCGAATCTTGAAAGCATCTGGGATGAATACGATGTCTATGAAAAATCAGATAATGAGTAAGAGAGTAACTGTTATAGGAGCGGGAGCAGCAGGTCTTCTTGCGGCAGGCGTTGCGGCGAATGCCGGCGCAGAAGTTACTGTGTTTGAGAAAAATCCCGCGCCGGGCAAAAAACTTAATATAACGGGAAAAGGCAGATGTAACATAACCAATAACTGCGATCTCAATGAGCTTATGGCGAATATTCCGAAAAACGGTCGGTTCTTGTATAGCGCGTTTTCTGCGTTTTCTCCGCAGGATATGATGGAACTTTTAAACAGTATGGGAGTTATGCTCAAGACCGAGCGGGGATATCGGGTGTTTCCCGAATCCGACAGTGCGAGAGAAGTGACCGATGCTCTTTTCCGCTATATGAAAGCAGCGGGAGCGAAACTTTCGCAGGCAACGGTAACGGAGATCGTTTCGGAAAACGGCGCGGTCTGCGGCGTGTGTGCAAACGGAAAACGATATGCCTGCGATGCTGTTATAGTTGCGACGGGCGGCGTTTCCTACCCGTTGACAGGCTCGACGGGCGATGGATATGAGTTTGCGAGAAAATGCGGGCATAGGATCATTGCTCCGCAAGGCTCGCTTGTGCCTCTTGTCGGTGAAGAAAGACTTTGCAAGAGCGCGCAGGGAGTAACTCTCAAAAACGTCACATTGACTGCGTTCAATTCAAAGGGAAAAGCGATATTTTCGGAGCTTGGCGAAATGCTGTTTACCCATTTTGGTGTTTCGGGGCCGCTCGTGCTTTCCGCAAGCGCGCATATGCGTGATTTTGAGAATGATAAATATCATATATGTATAGACCTGAAACCGGGGCTCACTCCCGAAAAGCTTGAAGACAGGATTCTTCGCGATATCGAAGAGAAGAAAAACAAGGATATGGCAAATCTTTTAAGAGGTCTCCTTCCGTCGGGAATGATCCCGATCGTGCTTGCAAAGTCCGGTATATCGGGAGATGTCAAGGCGAACAGCCTCACAAGGGAAATGCGTAAAAAACTCAGAGACACATTGAAATCGCTGAGAATTGATATAGACGGCAAGCGCCCGATAGAAGAGGCTATAATAACTTCGGGCGGAGTTGATGTCCGTGAGATAAGCCCCAAAACGATGGAATCAAAAATAATGCAGGGATTGTTCTTTGCTGGAGAAGTGCTTGATGTTGATGCCTACACGGGCGGATTCAATCTTCAGATAGCCTGGTCAAGCGCATATCTTGCGGGGACATATGCCGCGGAATATTAAAGGCAGGGAAAAGATATGAATAAAACAGCGATAGCAATAGACGGGCCGAGCGGTGCCGGGAAGAGCACGATTTCCAAAATTCTCGCAAAAGAATTCGGATTCACATATGTCGATACAGGTGCAATATACAGAACGGTCGGCGTTTATGCCCACAGAAATGGAATAAACCCGAAATCTGCAGATGATGTCGGCAATTCCCTTTCTTATATAAATATAGAAATAAAGCACGCGGATGGAATTCAGCGCCTTTTCCTTAACGGAGACGATGTCACGGAGGCAATACGCGAACATATAATTTCGCAGTATGCTTCGGATGTCTCGGCAATTCCCGCTGTCCGTGCATTTCTTCTTGAAATGCAGCGCGAGTTTGCCCGTCGTGATAATGTCATTATGGATGGACGCGATATCGGTACCGTAGTTCTCCCTGATGCAAAGATAAAAATATTCCTGACGGCAACGGATGAAGACCGTGCGGAGCGCAGATATGAGGAGCTTCTTGCAAAAGGGCAGAACGTAACCTTTGAAAAAGTGCTTTCCGATATGAGAATCCGCGATGAGCAGGATTCAAAAAGAGCGGTTGCACCTCTCGTTCCCGCAGATGATGCCGTCATCGTGGACACAACGGGCAATACACTTGAAAAGAGCATTGAAGTGCTTAAAGATATCATTTCGAAAAGGTTGGATGGCTGATGAAACTATATAGATTTCTCTATACCTTGTTTGCGCCGGTGTTTCGTTTGTTTTACAGAATCAAAGTAACGGGGATCGAAAATATTCCCGATGGCGCAAGCGTTGTCTGTGCAAACCATACTTCTATGCTTGATCCGATTTTTGCGGCGATTGCATTCGGGAAAAAAGACCCGCTGATATTTATGAGTAAAATAGAGGTTTTCAGATGGCCTGTTGTCGGAGCTATAATGCGAGGTGTCAAGGCTATTCCGGTCGATCGCGGTTCAACCTCCGTATCGACGCTTCGCGAGGCTATAAACGGTCTTAAGGAAAACCGCAAGATAATGATCTTTCCGGAAGGAACGCGCGTGCGCGAAGGTGATGATCCTGTCGGCGCGAAGACGGGCGCCGCGATGATTGCCTGCAGAGGAAAAGCGCCGATGCTTCCTGTTTTTATAAGCGGGAAGAAGCGCCTTTTCGGCAAGGTGAACATAATAATAGGAAAAGCGATTGAGACGGAATCATTTGAGGGAACGGGTTCCGCAAAATATAAAGCCGTTGTTGATTCTGTTTTTGATGAGATTCTCAGTCTCGGAAGAGGCGGTGAACAATAATGTCGGAAGTAACTGTGGCTAAAAGCGCGGGCTTCTGCTTCGGTGTCCGCCGTGCGGTCGATATTGCGGAAAAACTCGGGCGGGAAGGAAAGAGCGCGTGTACGCTCGGCCCGATAATACATAATGCGCATGTCGTAGACCATCTGAAAAGTCTCGGCGTGCCGAGTGTTGATTCGGTCAGTGATATTCCCGAAGGCTCACTTGCGATAATCAGGTCCCACGGTGTGCCGAGAAGCGTATATGATGATTTGTCCTCGCACGGAATCGAATATGTCGATGCAACGTGTCCTTATGTTATGCGAATACATAATATAGTGAAAGAGAAATCCGAAGAGGGCTGCGAGATAATAATTGTAGGAAAAAGATCGCATCCGGAGGTACTCGGCATAGCGGGGCAGTGCAAAAATGCAGAAATTGTCGGCAGTGAAGAAGAAATGTCAGAATTGATCAAAAGGCGTTCGGATATAGTCACCAAGCGGGTTTGCGCCGTTTCACAGACCACTGTCGGGAGAAAAATTTGGGAGAGTTGCGTAAAAAAATTAAAAAAAGTGTGTACAAATTGCGAAATATTTGATACAATATGTCTTGCGACCAATAAACGGCAGACCGAGGCTGAATGCCTGGCCTCAGAGTCAGACGTTATGGTTGTAATCGGAGATAGGACAAGTTCAAATACGCAGGAGCTTGTCGAGATATGCAAGTCGGTATGCCCGGTTGTGTTGAGAGTCGAGAGTGCGAGCGAGATCAGTCTTGCGGACATCCGCGGCGCGAAACGAATCGGAATAACGGCAGGCGCATCTGCACCCGATTGGATAATTAAGGAGGTAAAAGGCAAAATGAGCGAAGAAATCAAGAACTTTGAGGGAGAATCCTTTGAGGAATTACTTAACAATTCTCTCGACAAAACTTTTAATAATGGAGATAAGGTTGTCGGCGTGATAACAGCAATCACACCGTCCGACATACAGGTAGACCTTGGCGCAAAATACGCCGGTTATATCCCGTATTCGGAAGTCGGCGATGAGCCCGATGCAGCGTCCAAGTATAAGGTCGGCGACGAAATCGAGTGCTCCGTTGTCAGAGTTAACGATGTAGAAGGCATAATCACACTTTCCAAGAAGCGCCTCGATGCAGTCAAGGGCTGGGATGATGTTGAGCTTGCACGTCAGGACAAGACAACAGTTGAAGGAATGGTTATCGATGTAAATGCAGGTGGCGTTATCGTTTCGGTACGCGGTCTCCATGTATTTGTTCCCGCATCACAGACAGGTCTTCCGAGAAACGCTGAGATGAGCGAGCTTCTCAAGAAGAAGGTTCAGCTCAAGATCAAGGAAGTCAACCGTCCGCGCCGCCGTATCGTCGGTTCTATCCGTGAAGTAACGGCTGAAATCCGCCGTGAGGCTCAGGAGCGCGTATGGGCAGATATCGAAGTCGGAAAGACACATAAGGGCGTTGTCCGCTCTCTCACATCCTACGGTGCATTTGTTGACATCGGCGGC
>JAZSHZ010000202.1:0-2204 GCA_045533555.1 Eubacteriales bacterium | reverse complement strand
TCCAAAAGGGTGCAAGATTATTCAAACCGAACCCGAAGTAGTACGTTGGTACGTCGAGAGGTGAGGTTTGAACAAAACAAGCGGAAAACGCCTTGAAATTTGATGTTTCAAGGCGTTTTGTATACAATTCTCCGTTTTTTGGAAATTGGTTTTGTGAAAATTTGAGACAGAACGACACATAGACCGTTCCCTATATATAAATTCTCCGCTTGTGTTCTTGTGCCTTTTTCGACAGTCTGAAAGCTCACTTCGGTGAGCTTTTTCGTTATTTGAAGGGAATAGTGAATAGTTAAGGTGTTTTCGCAAAGCGAAAACGGCGGTGTGTATGAAAAAATGATTTTCGGATATTTTCTTTCGAGTTTGACTTTTTTCTGTTTTTTGGGTATACTTTTAACATAAAAGAAAAGGAGAGCTTTTATGGATTTGATTTCGGATTTCATCAACAGTGCCGTTTCTTGGATTAGCAACGCGCTCTACACATATATCCTTGTCATTCTTCTCATCGGCGCGGGGCTATATTTCACTTTCAGAACAAAATTTGCCCAATTCCGCCTCTTCGGAGAGCAGATACGCGCTGTCACGGAGAAGCCGAGCGACGGCAAAGGCGTTTCATCGTTTCAGGCGCTGATGGTCTCGACTGCTTCGCGCGTCGGAACAGGCAATATAGTCGGCGTTGCAACTGCAATATGCGTCGGCGGATATGGCTCCGTTTTCTGGATGTGGGTCATCGCGATCATCGGTTGCGCTTCCGCGTTTGTGGAAAGCACGCTTGCGCAGATTTATAAAAGAAAGAGCCACGACGGCGCAGTCGGCGGACCCGCATATTATATCGAAGCGGCGCTTTCATCTCGTCCGCTTGCGGTCGTTTTCTCAATCTTCCTTATATTGACTTATGGCTTCGGCTTCAATATGCTCGCGTCATTTAATCTCCAGTCGACCTTCTCTGTCTATGAAAGCATATATAACCCGACGTGGACTCCATGGATCATCGGCTTCATTCTCGCCGCAATCGTTTGCTGGTGTCT
The DNA here is from genome assembly GCA_045533555.1 of Eubacteriales bacterium. GTDB lineage: Bacteria > Bacillota > Clostridia > Oscillospirales > JAAYXM01 > SIG480. Next base: position 1,179 of record JAZSHZ010000202.1, on the reverse strand, counting down.
GATGGGCGGAGGAAAGCGAGTCATAAAAGTCACGAGCTTTCTCGTTCCTGTTATGGGAATTGCGTATATCGTGGTTTCCTCAACCGTCATTGGGCTGAATTACAAAATACTTCCCGAAGTATTTTCGCGCATCTTGGCCGATGCATTTGATTTCCGCGCTATTTTCGGTGGTATCTCCGGCTCGTGCCTTATGTATGGCATAAAAAGAGGGCTTTTCAGCAACGAAGCGGGCGTCGGCTCTGCGCCGAATGCATCTGCCTCAGCAGATGTCGCTCACCCTGTCAAGCAGGGGCTTGTTCAGATGCTCTCCGTCTTTATAGACACGATCCTCATCTGCTCGGCAACGGCGTTTATGTGCCTTTGCTCGGGTGTTGAGCCGTATGCAACTGCGGCGGAAGCGGCAAAATATGTCCAGGATTCTCTTGCGAATGTATTCGGAAACTTCGGACCGTTGTTTATCACCGTCGCAATGATCCTTTTCGCGTTTACGACTCTTCTCGGAAATCTCTATTATGTCGACCGCGCTATCATCTATCTTCTCGGAAAAGAGCCGGGCAAGGGATTTATGAGAGCATATCATATAATTGCATCGCTCGTCATATTTATAGGTGCGGGCTTAAGCGCCGATATGCTCTGGAATATTGCGGATATAACGATGGGCGGCATGGCTCTTATCAATATCCCCGTCATACTCTATCTCTCAAAATACGCGATGCGCGCTCTCTGCGATTACAATAAACAGCGCGGAGAGGGAAGAACACCTGTTTTCCGCGCGCGCGATATAGACCTTCCGCATAAAACTGATTTCTGGAATTGAGGTGCAGCTATGGACGGAATGATGTGTGAATATTGCCTCAACTATGAATATGATGAGGAATACGGCGATTATTATTGCCTGATTGATATGGACGAGGATGATTATGCGAAGATAAATTCCTTCGCGCAAAAGGGTTGCCCCTATTATCATCCGGGAGATGAATATACCATAGTCAGAAAGCAGAACTGAAAGCAAAAAACGGTTTCGGATTTTCCGAAACCGTTTCAGCGTGTCGATAAACTTATCGACACGCTGAGAGATTGTCCAAAAGGGTGCAAGATTATTCAAACCGAACCCGAAGTAGTACGTTGGTACGTCGAGAGGTGAGGTTTGAACAAAACAAGCGGAAAACGCCTTGAAAT
>JAZSHZ010000034.1:0-31135 GCA_045533555.1 Eubacteriales bacterium | reverse complement strand
TATTTCCCGATATGCCTCGATTGATGCATTTGTAGCTTTCGGGGTAGCGATAGCCGAGCTCCCCTGCGGCCATAGGCGGATATCCGCCCTTTGAACGCTCGGGATCGGTTATCGAATCTCCCTGAAACAAAATCAGTTTTTCCATATTTTCTCCTTAGTAAATCAAATCACGGAAGTTTTCTATTCTATGGAGAGTGATAAGATTTGTGTCGTGGGCGGTTTTTGTGTTCTCATCTCCCGTTCGGGATACGATAAGAAGGTCATCGCCTTCAATATCCATACTTGCATAGTGACGCGCGCGGCGCTCATTATCATCCTTTGCAACAAGTCCTGCAAAGCACCAGTCAACCATATTCTTTGAGAAATGGAGAACGAGGCGATGGCGTTCATCACTCGGGAGATTATATCTGTCATCGCTTATATATTCAATTCGCGTCATCGAGTCTATGCTCTGACTTGAAACGAGCCAATAGAGCTTCGTCTTCTCATCATACTTTATGAAGAACTTGTTCTGACCGCCCGGCATCGGGAGGAAGACGACTCTCTTGCCCGAGGGATTTACCTCGCATTCAACATCGATAACCTCGCGACCGTCGCGCACGCGCTCGACCGCCTTCATCATCGCGCAGTATCCCGTGCCGTGGGTATTGCATCGCATAAAGATATGGAGCGTCTTTCCGCTCGGGTCATACCAATAATGCTTCGGGTCCGTTATCTGAACTATGTTGCCCTCAATCCAACCCGTTGCATGGAAATAGAACGGACCGGGCGCTTTGTCATTTTCAAAATCATATGCGTGGCGATACATTTCGGGAGATGCCCAGAAATCCTTTTCGTGCTCCGCACCCTCGGGGAGCTCTTCCATACTTCTGAAGAAAGGAATTCCGAATCCGTCGATATCCGCTTCGTTTATCGTGTCGCGGAATCTCGTCTCACCCGAGAAAAGCCAATTTTCGCGTTTTAAGAGATCCTCTCCGCATTTTCCGCGGAGAACGACGGGTGCAATGATATTCGGTCTCCAGCTTGAGCGGACAACCTCACCCTCCTTGACGGTAAACTTATCCATAACAAGGTAGACATATCCGTCCTTATGCCATGCATCAATCGAGCAGTGCATCCATCTCTCTCCGAGGGTAAGCTGAGAAGGCTCGCTCCAGGTCTCGCCCTCATCATCGGAGCGGATGACGATAAGGTTATAGTCGCGCTCCTTCGACGTCGCAAGGATATATATCGAGCCGCCCGATTCAAAAAGGCTTCCGTGGAAGAAATTTTCCTCGCAGGTGATTCTCCATGTTTCGCCCTTATCATCGGAGATGCATATCTTTCCGAATTTATCGGAAATATCATAGCTTGCTATATATCTTCCGCTCGGGCAGACGAGAATGCCCGCAGAGAATCCGTATTCCTTATCCGGATTTTCTGATTTATAAATAATTTTATAATCGGGTGCAAGTTCTTTCATCAGTCTTCTTCTCCTATATGCCGAGATAGTTTTCAAGCCAATCGGTTGCATATTTCATCTGCTCAACCGCATCGCGATGATACTTCGTGAGCTTTTCTGAGGGAATATGGCGCGCATAGTTCTCAGTCGGTATGCTGCAGAGGTTAAGGTTATATTTCGCTGTGAGCGGATAGGGCTGACCCCATTCCGTGAAGCCGAACGTTCCGATTATTGACTGGACAAGATCTGCCTTTTCGGGCTCTTTATCAAAGTTATCGCAGAGCCATGCATAAAGCTTCGGATGGAAGTTTGCCATAATTCCGCTGTATCCGCCGCCGCCTGCGCGGAGCGATGCGAGAAGAGTCTGGCAATTTGCATTCATAATCTTGAACTCGCTTCCTTTGAGAATTTCAAGGCGGCGCTCGATTTCCTCAATGTCGCAGCAGGTATCCTTCATGAAATGGAATCTGCCCGTGTCGCGACACCATTCAAATATACGCGGTGTTGCAAGTCTCTTATATCCGAACGGGCATTCATATATTCCGAGACCGACATCTTCGGGAATCATCTTGAGAAGCTTTTCCGCATTGCGAAGCCAGACGTCATCACCCTCGTTGTTGAGGTCGAGTCTGTTTGTTATGAAAATGAGCGCATCCGTTCCGCTGTCGTATATGCGGTTAAGCTCGCGCGCCTGATCCTCAAGCTTTTCGGAGACGTGACCGGAGGAGACAATCGTCATTCTCTTTCCCGTCTCACGCGCAACCTTCTGCGCCTCTTCATAGACCGTGCGGTTAAGCTCTGTTCTCTCATCCTCATCAAGGAAGAAAATCTCACTCGACTGACAGACGGAGAATATGCCGTGGCAATTATTCTCCGCATACCAGCGGACATATTTTCTGACCGTTTCAAAATCAATCTTTCCGTTTTTGTCATACGGTGTGATCATCGTCGGATATGATCCGAAATTATATTCCATAATTAAACCTTCCTTGCAAATTATTTTTATTCATCTTAAATTATATCTTTTTTCAACCTCACAAACAATATAATCTAAAGACATCATTTTATAATTTTAGGACATTCCGATTGTTTTTGCAGAAAAAGTGTGGTAGAATAAAACAAAGAAATTTCGGGGAGTGTTTCAGCTATGATTCGCAATAAAATCGCAAGCGGACTTACGACTCTCGGCATCGAGCTCGGCTCAACGAGAATCAAAGCCTGCCTCATTGACGATACCTTTTCACCCATTGCTTCGGGCTCATATTCCTGGGAGAATAAATTTGAAAACGGCTATTGGACCTACGATTTCGATGAATTCCATACGGGAATCCGCGAATGTTTTTCCGACCTGCGCCGCGATGTTTATGAGAAATATGAAACGGAGCTTTGCTCCGTCTCCTCGATAGGCATTTCGGGAATGATGCACGGTTATCTCGTTTTTGCTGAAAACATGGAGCTTCTCACGCCTTTCCGCACCTGGCGCAACACGACGACGGAAGCGGCGGCAAGAGAGCTTTCGGATCTTTTCGGCTTCAATATTCCCGAGCGTTGGAGCATCGCCCACCTCTATCAGGCGATACTCAACGGTGAAGAGCATGTTTCAAGAATTGCCCACCTGACGACACTTTCTGGCTATATCCACTATCTTCTCACGGGCAAGCATGAAATCGGCGTCAACGAAGGCTCGGGTATGTTTCCGTTTGAAAAGCTTGATTATGACTCTGCGATGCTTGATAAATTCGACGCACTTATCGAAAGCAGGAATCTTCCGTGGAAAATTCGTGATATTATGCCGACCGTCCGCCAGTGCAATGATTCGGGAACAGTTCTTTCCGGATCCGGCGCGGCCTTTCTCGATATCTCGGGAAACCTCAAGGCGGGTATCCCCGTATGCGCTCCCGAAGGCGATGCGGGAACGGGCATGATCGCAACGAACAGCATCCGCCCGGGAACCGGAAATATTTCTGCGGGAACAAGCGTTTTCTCTCTCCTCGTTCTCAAAAAACCGCTTTGCGGCTATTATCCCGAAATTGACGTCTGCATGACTCCCGAAGGAAACCCGACCGCACTTATCCACAGCAACAACGGTTGCTCCGAGCTTGATGCATGGGTCAACATGTTCGGCGAGTTTGCCGCTCTTGCGGGTGCGAAGCTTTCGAAATCCGAGCTTTATCGGCTTCTTTATGAAAACGCGCTTTCGGGGGATGACGATTGCGGCGAAATAATCTCATATAACTATCTTGCAAACGAACCTATTTCGGGCGTCCGCCACGGCAGACCAATGATTTTCCGCACAGCGCAAAGTCACCCGACTCTTGCCAATTTCTTCCGTTCGGAAATCTATGCCTCCGTTGCTCCGCTTAGAATAGGCATGGATATGCTCCAAGAAAAGGAAGCAGTCACAGCTGATGGCTTCACGGCTCATGGCGGCCTTTTCAAGGTCGCGGGTGTTGCGCAGCAGCTTCTCGCAAACACACTCAATACTCCCATTTCCGTCTCTGCTACCGCGGGCGAGGGCGGCGCTTGGGGAATGGCGCTTCTTGCAGCATTCTCGGTTTGCGGCGGAGGGCTCTCACTCTCCGATTGGCTCGACGGGAAAGTTTTCGCGAACATAGAAACCTCGGTTCTTCTCCCCGAAAAAGAGAAAGAAGAAGGATTCAACCGATTCTTTGAACTTTATAAATCAGGCCTTTCTGCCCTCGATGCCTTTTAAACCGATATGAAGATATATTTCAAACAACAAAACGGAAACTCATCCTCTCCTTTTTTCGATTTCAACATCCGCGATTGTTATCTCAAGCACCTTTATATTGACAGGGACACAAGCAAGATAACGAGAAAGACCCACCATCACACCGGTTTTGAAATCCATATTATAGAAAAAGGACACCAGACCTATGAAATTGGTGACGAGGTCTATGAAACACACGAGGGTCAATTCTTTCTCATACCTCCGTTTTTGAAACACAGAATCACGAATTCCGAATCAGGAACGGAAAAATATTCAATCACCTTCACCTGCTCCGAGCTTTCATATATTTCAGAATGCGTTTCGGGCGATATTCCTCCGCGTTTTTTTGAGAATGCGCGTTTTATCTCCGAGGAATATTACAACGCAAAATCCGTATCCGAACGCCTTATTGAAAGCTCAGTTTTTGAATGCACAATGATGTTCCTCCGACTTTCCGGGCTTCGGGAGACGGAGAATCTCCGTATGGCGCCCGCAGATGACCTTCGGCTTGAAAACGTCAAGGCTTATATTTCCGATAATATCGAAAACTGCATAACCGTTTCCGATATTGCCGCATATTGCTATGTAAGCCCCAAGCAGATAACGCGAATCTTCTTAAAACACGAGGGACTTACCCCCGCGCAATATATCGCAAAGCAGAGAGCCCTCCGCATTCAGGCGCTTCTCGAGAGTGATGAGCTCTCCCTCAAGGAGATAAGCGACAGAATGAGTTTTCAGAATGAATATTATTTCAATGCATTTGCAAAAAAGCATCTTGGTATGCCGCCGGGCACATATCGGAAAATGAATAAATAAAATAACGCACCCCGAAAAAATCATTTCGGGGTGCGCTTTCATTTAATTGAAGGAATTTCCGCTTTCGGAAACGTTGAACATACTTCTGATCCTCTCGCGGAGAAGCTTGTGTTCCGCTTTTTCAAGACCTCTGTCACTTTCGGCAACTCTTGCCGCCTCGCGCTTTGCTTCATTGAGCACACGCATATCCGACATAAAACTTGCTATGCGGAGTGCGGGAAGACCATGCTGCCTTGTTCCGAAAAAGTCACCCGGTCCGCGAAGTCGCAGATCCTCCTCCGAGATTTTGAAGCCATCTCCCGTTTTGCGGAGCGCCTCAAGTCTCTCTGCGGCGGGGCTTGATTTGCTGACATTTGAAAAGAGTATGCAATAGGATTTTGCTTTACCGCGTCCTACACGTCCGCGAAGCTGATGCAGCTGTGAAAGCCCGAAGCGCTCGGCATTTTCGATTGCCATAACCGTCGCATTCGGGACATTGACACCGACCTCTATGACCGTCGTTGAGACTATCGCTGAGGTTTCTCCGCTGACGAAACGGCGCATAACGGCATCTTTATCCTTCTGCTTCATTTTCCCATGCAGAAACTCGACTTTTTTTCCAAGAAACGCATTCTCGGAAAGTTCCTTTGCAAATTTCTCAACTGAGCGAAGCTCAAGCTCGCTCTCTTCGTCATCCTCGATGAGCGGGCAGACGATATACGCCTGATGCCCCGCATCGAGTTCTTTTTTTATAAAATCATATGCGGCATTCCGCTTTGTATCATTGACGATGAGCGTATCCACAGGGAGTCTTCCGGGAGGAAGCTCATCTATCACCGAAATATCCAGATCGCCATACATAATAAGCGCAAGAGAGCGCGGTATCGGCGTTGCTGACATAACGAGCTGATGCGGATTATTTCCTTTTGAAGCGAGCGCCGCTCTCTGCCTTACTCCGAAGCGATGCTGCTCATCAACGATCATAAGCCCGAGCTTTTGGAAGGAAACATCCTCGCTGATTATCGCGTGGGTTCCTATCAGGAGGTCAAGCTCGCCTTCTTCACACGCGGCTTTTATCTTTCTCTTCTCCGCCGCCCTCATGCTTCCGCAAAGGAGTGCACATCGCATTCCGAGCTTTGAGAGGCCTTTGGAAAGCGATTCGTAGTGCTGCTCAGCGAGAATTTCCGTCGGTACCATGAGCGCCGCCTGCATACCGTTTTTAAAGGCGAGATATGCCGCCGCCGCGGCAACCGCCGTCTTACCCGAGCCGACATCTCCCTGCACGATGCGATTCATCGGCTTTTCGCTTCCGAGATCCTTTGCGATCTCTTCCGTGACACGAAGCTGAGCACCCGTCATCTCAAAAGGAAGAGACGCGAGATACGGAGAAAAATCAACATCCGAAAAAGCTATTCCGATTTCGTTCTCGCGGCGATCGCGCAGATGCATAAGTCCGAGCGTAAGAATGAAAAGCTCCTCGAAAATGAGGCGCTTCTTTGCGATTTCAAGCTCCTCCTCGCTCGTCGGAAAATGTATTTCGCGATAAGAATATCCGACGTGTGCGAGCTTATGCCTTCTCCTTATCTCCTCCGGGATCACCTCAGGGATGTGCTGAGAAAACACAGACAGAGCCGAGCGGAGGCTTTGGCGCACCATATCGGCGCCGAGTCCCGCCGTCAGCCCATATATCGGAAGGATGGCTCCGGTCTTATCTCCGGAGCTATCCTCCCGCTCAAACGTCGGATTCGTCATTGTAAGCTTTCCCGCGCGGTCTTCAACACGCCCGAAGAAGATATATCTCTCCCCTGCGGAAAGCTTGTCTACACTGTATTTCTGATTGAAGAAAACTATGTTTATTCCGCCTGTTTCGTCCACTGCACGAAACTCGGAAACCGTGAAGCCACGCCTGATTTCGCGGGTCTTGATGCGACCGGAAACAAACGCATTGACACACACCTTATCACCCGCCGCAACATCCGAGATATTTCGCACATCACGTCGGTCCTCATAGTCTCTCGGGAAATAGTTGAGAAGGTCGCAAACCGTCTCAACTCCGAGCTTTCGGAAAGCCTCGGCGCGCTTTTCGCCGACTCCCTTGAGATATCTAATTCCGGTGTTCAAATCAGGCTTCATCATATGAATTTACTCCGCGGAAATCAAATAATAGTATACCGGCTGACCGCCGTTGAGAAGCATAACCTCGGCATCGCTTGCCTTATCCTTGCAGATATTCTCGACAACCGCCGCATCACTTTCGCCGACGCCTTCGCCGTAGTATACCGTTATGAAGCTTCTGTCCTCAACTCCCATATCGGAGATGAGCTTATCCGCAACCTCACGGAGATCCTTGCCGGAGGCGGAAAGCTTGCCTTCATTGAGCGCGAGATATTCGCCCTCCTTGATGGAATAGCCGTCAAACTCGCTGTCACGCGCGGCATAAGTAATCGAGCCGGTTGAGACATTCTTTGCCGCATCCATCATAGCTTCGATATTCTGCTCGACATTGGCTTCAGGATCAAACGCGAGCATTGCGGAAATTCCCTGCGGGACAGTCTTCGTCTCGAGGACGACGACTTTCTTTTCCGTGAGCTCAATCGTCTGCTGAGCCGCCATGATTATGTTCTTGTTGTTCGGAAGAACGAATACGATTTCGGACGGAGTAGAGTTGATCGCATCGAGGATATCATCCGTCGAAGGATTCATCGTCTGCCCGCCTTCAATGAGTGTGTTTGCGCCGAGATCGCGGAAGACGCTCATAATTCCCTCGCCCGCTCCGACTGCCGCAAAGCCATATTTCGTCTCCGCGGGGGCAATTTCCGCCTTTGCGGGAGCTGCCGCTTCGCCTGCAACCTTTTCCTCGTGCTGATAGCGCATATTATCTATCTTTATGTTTGTGAGCTCGCCATAAGTAAGCGCACGTCCGATCGCGCGGTCGGGCTCGTTCGTGTGAACATGGACCTTGATGATATCATCATCGTCAACAACAACGACGCAATCGCCGATTGTTTCAAGGAATGCGCGGAGATTTGCCGGAGAGAGCTTTTTCCCCTCGCGGCTTAAGTTTATGATGAACTCTGTGCAATACGCAAATGTTATCTCCTCATCGACTTCGCCAAAGGATGCGCCCGAAGCCGTTGCAATCTCCTCTCCCGACAGGAGCTCGACATCGTTTCCGCAAAGCGATGAATACATCGCCTCGAGAACAAGAAGCCAGCCTGCGCCGCCTGCATCGACAACGCCTGCCTTTTTGAGGACGGGATTCTGCTCCATAGTCGCATCGAGGGCAACCTTTGCGCTCTCGATCGCCGCGGAAAAGACCGCCTCGGTATCCTCCGTCGTCTCCGCTGCAGCAAGAGCCGCCTCAGCAGCCTTGCGCGAGACCGTGAGAATAGTTCCCTCCGCGGGCTTCATAACCGCACGGTATGCCGCCTCAACGCCCGAATTGAGTGCTTTTGCAAGAGTCTTCGCATCGAGCTCACCTGCTCCTGCGCAAGCCTTTGAAAAGCCTCTGAAAAGGAGCGAGAGAATGACCCCGGAATTTCCTCTTGCGCCGCGAAGAAGCGCAGATGCCGCCGCGTTTGCCGCCGCGGACACAGTCTCAAATTCTTCCGCCGAAAGAGCCGTCGCCGCCGCACGGGCGGTGAGAGACATATTCGTCCCCGTATCGCCATCCGGCACGGGGAAGACATTGAGCTCATTGAGCTTCTGTTTGTTGTTATCAATAGCCGCGGAAGCGGATATTACCATGCGCTTATACTGCGCGGCATTAATCATTTCTTTCAAATCAGCTACCTCCGTTATTCAGCCATAATGGAATCGACCTTGACGTTGACGCATCCGACGTCGACTCTCGTCAGGCGCTCGACATTATAGCGCACCTCGGAAATGATCGAATCGCAGACCGTCTTTATATTGACGCCGTGCTCGACTATGATATGGACTTCGATATTGATTTTATCATCATCAAAAGAAACACTGACGCCTTTTGACATATTCTCGCGCTTGAGAAGGCTGACCAAGCCATCCTTGACATTCTTATCAGCCATACCGCGGACGCCGAAGCACTTCGTCGCCGCATCGCCTGCTATAACAGTGAAAACCTCGTTGGTTATCTCAACAGAACCTTTTTCATTTTTGAATATCATATACATAAACCTCCTTCAGATTTCAATACATGATTATAGATTATATATATTATACACCATTTTGCGCAATAACTCAATACAAATTTTTTCGTCGAAAAAATGCGTTCTCTGTTTGTTTTTTCTCGCCTTTGTGATAATAGAACTTTTGTCAAGGGTGAATCTAATATTTTTTGAAATTTTTTAGAAAATCATATATTAAAATGGAACGACAGGGTTACTTAAACACAGTATTTTCGGGATTTTAGCTCGTATAATTCACAAGTTAATGGTTTTATATTCAGAAACCACAAAAAGAGCTTCTATCGTTCCACTCATAAGTTAAGGGCATACCGCCGATAAAAGCGGTATGCCCTTGAAAAGTTTTTGTACTATTTACTTGTTAGCTTCGATAAATCTGTGCAGGATTGCTGCGATTTCTGCTCTTGTTGCATTATCTAACGGATTGAGTGTTGAGGTTGTTTTACCCCTCATCAAACCGCTGCCTACTGCGTACTGCATAGAAGCTATTGCGTACTCGGAAATACTGTCAAAATCGTCATAAGAGAGGATATTTGTATTTTCTCCTATGCTGATATCGTAGCCCTTGAACTCAGCATATCTGTGCATAATAGTTGCGATCTGCTCGCGGGTGATATCTCTATCAGGTGCGAACTCTGTTTCGGATACACCCTTGATAATACCGTTCTGCTTTGCCCAGATTACGGCATTGCCGTAGTACGCGCCGAGATCAACATCTGCAAAAGGTATGCTTCTGTTGGTGGCAGGAGATCCCTCTGCACGATAGAGAACAGTAACGAGCATTGCTCTGGTAACATTGCTGTTCGGAGCAAAGAGTTTTTTCGATACACCATTCATCAAACCGTTTTCGTTAACAAAACGTACATCGTCATAGAACCAGTTCTCTGCTTTTACATCTTCAAATGGATTCTGCCATTCTGATGATGAATTGCCGCTGATCTCTTTCCACTTTGCATAGAGCGTTATGCTCTTTGATACAGCTACTGCAGAATCATAAGCGACTGTAAGCTCTTTGTCTGTGTACCAACCGTCGAAGGTATAACCGTCTTTTGTCGGAGCATCAGGCATTGTTACTTTGCTGCCGAGGCTTACTGAAATTGCTTTGATTTCACTTCCACCGTTTGTTTCAAAGCTGACAGTGTAGGTGGGTGTTCCACCGCCACCGCCGCCTCCGCCGCCTCCGGATCCTCCGGAGGAACGGTAAGTGAAGGTTGCGTCAATCACGATGCGTTCATCCTCAGCGATGACTGTATAGCTCTTGCCACTGCTGATGGTGCTTCCGTTGAGAGTCAGGGTTGAAAGCTTGTAGTTTCTGTCAGCCTCAGCCTTGATGACGATTTCGTCACCGATGTTCAGGATAGTACCGTTAGTAACAGTCTCACCGTTTCTGGTGATAACGACCTTGCCGCCTGTGCCGCAGGTGACTTCCAATTGCTTACCTGATACAACAGTTGGAGTGAGCTCGATATCTGCCTTGACATTCTCAGCAGTTACATTCCACTTGTTCACCGCAATCTTCTTGGCATCAATCTTGCTGCCGTCGCCTGCCGCTACCTGCAGCTCTGTGATGATGTTATTACCCTTGCTTTCCACCACAAAGGTGACAGTTCCGCGGTCACGAACCTGCTTATCTGTGCCATATTCAACAGGAGTTTCTGTGATATCGGTGATAACATAGCGGTCTTCCGCATCGTCTGCAGGCAGGTTGTGAAGTAAGATTTCCACGCACTCAACACGGACGGTTGTATCCTTGTCGATGGCTTCAATCAGAAGAACGTTATCGAGATAATCGGTCATTTCCTCGCCGTTCACTATCCACTTATCCACCATCATACCGGAATCCGGAGTAATGGTGAGTTCAACATTCTGGCCCTTGTGAATAACAATGCCGGTTTCGGGATTGATGTATTCAAGCTGATCGCCAAAGCCTGCTTTGATTTCAATAGAGCCGTTTATAGCTTCTGTTCTGAGCTCAATATTCTGGCTTGCCATAAATTCTGCTGTAACGTCGGTGTTTTCCGTCACATCCGTGAGTGTCAGGCTGAGCTTATTTCCGGAAGCGGTCTCGTTTACCGTCCAGCCACTGAGATACTGATGTTCGTCCGGTGTTGCGGTGAGAACCACATCGTCATATCTCCATACAACTATGCTGCCGTTTTCTATTGTTGCTTCTTCACCGTTGACCGTGGCAGTCACTGTGCCAAGACCGATGGTGTCAATGCTGATGGTATACTGAGGTATGGGTTCAAACTTAACATACACTGTAACAGGTGCCATAACACTTGCTACATCATATGTGTTCTGCTCAACATCAGTTCCGCTGATAGGCATAGTTCCTTCGGCATCGCTGTACCAGCCTTCTACGCGGTAATACGCATCGGGAACAGCTGTGAAGAATACATCGGTTCCGGCAGGAACGGAGGCAGGACTTGCACTATGACCTTTGAGTGTCAAAATACCGTTCAGTCCGCCGTCAGTCTCGCCGTTGGTGTCCACAACGCCGTAGGTTACCTGATGTATAACGTCATCCAGGCTGTAGATTGCCTCAACTGTGATATCCTCGGTAACACTGAGATTCAAGGTCTCGGAAGTTTCGTCTGAAGGAACTCCGTTTACTGTCCAGCCAAGGAAAGAATAGCCTGTGGGACCTTTGGGCTCTGCAGTGAAGGTAACAGCACTGTCGCCTACCACCAAATCGCCGGAAGTAATGGTGTTTCCGGAGACAATTGCATTCACAGTTCCATCAGTTGCAGAGAAGGACACGGTATAGGATTTGCGTATGATATTAACGGTAATATCGGCACCTACGCCGACAGTTGCCGCATAATCGAATATTTCAGCGATGCTCTGCTGCTTTTCACCGTTTACATACCAGCCTTCAATCTCATAATTGTCATCGAGATCGTTTACAGTAATGGTAACTGTTCCATCTACAGCAGGCTTGTTGCCGGAAGCGAAATCCTGTGCAACACCGCCATCGGGAACGAAGACTGCGGTCAGTGAAGCCTTATCGGATGCACCGGTAATAGCAAAGTCGATGTTTTCACCAACATAGTCAAACTGTGCAAGGATATTCTGGTCAGCCATACCGTCTGTGACAGTGATTACGGGAGCAACAGTGGTTTCCTCGCCGTTTACAAACCACTTGGAAACTTTATAGCCTGCCTCGGGTGACGGAGCGAAGGTCACGGTGCTTCCTTCATAGACGGTGGAAACAGTTCCTGTGGTATCGGTTGCAGCATAAGCTTCCATACCCTTGCGTTCCACATTGGCAGAGAGTGTGCCGTTAAGACCGCCTGCCTCATTATCATTCTTGTCGATAACGTCGAAGGTTACGGAGATTGTATCAAGCACCTTGTAGGTCACTGCAATAGCGGTATTCTCCTGTACATTGTCTATTGTAAAGCTCTTATTATCGCTGTTTTCGATCTCTGTTAATGTGGCATCATTGCCGTTTACAGTGATTTTTTCTATCACATATCCCTTAATTGGGGAGACTTCTGCTTCTATGTTGCTTCCAAAGTCAATATAGCTGCCGGAGGTGATTTCGCCTTCGGTGAAGTCTCGGGTTGCAGACATAGTTACAGTTCCGTTTGCACCGCTGTCTACTGTCACAACAGGTTTTGCCTTGTAAGTGATTTTGACGGTGGTATTGTTGGTAACATCGGTCAGGACAAAGTAGCGGATGTCCTTGTCGGATGTCAGGACAACTGCAGAATCGTTTACGGTAACATCGTCTGCCACATAGCCTGCAGAAGGAACGATATTTATCTGTACGCGGCTACCGAAGTCCACAACAGTTTCCTTATCTGTGGAGGTAACACTTTCTACCTGCAGGTTGGCATTACCGCCACTGCCATTCTCAAGAACGATGGTAGGCTTCTTTTCAAAGTGAACCTTTACCTCTGCATTCTGATCCATGGTAAGCTGATAGGACTCAACGCCTTCTCCTGCTACCTGATATGCACCAACGGTCCACTTGGCAATGCGGTAACCGGCTGCCGGCTGAGCTGTGAAGTTTACAACTGCGCCCTGAGGTACATTTGTACCTGATGTGATTGCACTGCCGGAACGGGCGGCAGTGATGGTGCCTGCTTCTGCAACTGTTCCGCCGTTAGTTCCGATAAGCTCGGTGCCGAAGGTAAGACCTCGCTGGTTGGGAGTTACGCAAATTACAGTATATTCCGCACTGCTTACCAGGTCATATACAGTCAATTCATCAACTGCATTGGCAACTACCTGACCGTTAAGCTCCCAATGGTCAATCAACATATTATCGGGAACAGAAACCTTGATATCAAGATTTGCATGATTGTGAGTATTCAGAGTAAAGACATTATCTGTACCTGCAACGTTCTGCTGATTGATGTTCACGCTGCCTCCGGCAACGGGAGCGCCGCTCTTATCAACAAGCTTTACTGTGGCATCAAGCTGTTCTTTCTTTTCAAAGGTTACAAAGTAATTCACAGTTTCAGATACATGGTCCACCGTGATTTTATTGCCTGTGAAGAAGCTTGTGCCGTTATCTGCCATAATGCTTTCACCGTTGCGTGTCCAGCCCGCAACAACATAGCCATCAGAAGGAACAGCCGTCAGAACAACAGACTGATTCAGGTTGATGCTGTCGCCGCTGTTAAAGACAGAGTTTCCTCCGGCATAAGTTCCGATGACCGAGCCACCGCCGGGAGTTCCGTCAAAGTTCAGCGTGTTGAAGGTCTGAGTGAAATAGACCTGGATATTGCAGGCTTGCTGCAGGTTATCAATGGTATAATTAAGATTTCCGCCTGCCTTATTCTTACCGTCAACGACCCATTTTTCAACGCCAAAGCCGGCATTGGGAGCTGCGGTGACAGTAACATCTGCACCTATGGGAAGAAGTGTTCCGCTTTCTACTCTGAGGGGTGAGCTGGTATATGTGCCATTGGAGTCTGAAACCGTGGTAGTGTAGGAAATGTTTACAGAACCGTTGGAAACAGCTTCGGCATAGACACGGACACTGCCTTGCTCCAGGGTAAAGACACCGGGTGTGAGTACCAGGCTGTATTTCTTTTCAAGCTCAGCGCGGACATCGGAATCCACCTTGACATCAATACGGTAGTCGCCGTTTGCGACAGCGGTAGTTGCATCACTGGTAACGCTGTATTTAAGGAGATGAGTGTCTGCGGATGTTATACCGGTGACTGTTGCAACAAGCTGTGCTTCACGGGTTGCCTTGTCATCACGAAGCGATGCCTTGGCAGGCTGAGCTGCAATCTGTACGGTTTTGGGATGCACCTTTATTGCTACAGAAGCGGTGTAGTCCTGGGTACCGTCGTTGTATGCGGCAGTGACGGTGTAGTTGCCCACCTCTGTCGGGGTAAACATATTTTTGCTTATAAGTCCGGAGTTCTCTTTGCCGTCCCTCTTTACGGTATAGGTTACGGCATTGTCAGAAGTGACAGGGCTCTTGCCGTCTTTGGAAACAATAACAGGGGCAAGATTGAGAGAAGAACCGTAGGTTATAGCTCCTCCGGAGATGCTGAGAGACTTGCTTGCATTGACAGCATATATCTTTATGGGTTCGGAATTGCTTCCGAAGTAAACGCTGTTGCCATTGTAGGCAGATTTGACCTCATAAACTCCGGCTGAGGGGAAGGTGTATTCTGCCGTCCATTTATCACCGGACTTTTTAGCATTAACACTTTGGGTAGAGCCGGTGGTTAAGTCTGTAATCTGGAAATAAACACTTCCGGTGATTTCAGCAGGAGCAACAGATGCACTGAGAGTCAGCTTGTCGCCCTCCACGGTAGTGACATTCTGTCCGGTAACAATCTTGGAAACAGTGGAAGTCTGCATGGGCACGAGATTGTTGGGTTTGCACTTTTCGCTACCAACCATAATGTAGCCGGCAGATTCATCGTGGAATACTTCCACATACTCAGCACCGGATTTGTAATAATACTTTGTGGCGGTGCTGTTTTCTCCGGATATGTTAACGGTAACCTCAGCCGCATAGACATAGGTATCGCCTACCTCATAGCCGCTTGTGGATTTGATATCGGTGGCTATTTCCACTTCCGGAAGTCCGGTGGTGAGGGTAGCTGATGTTTCTACCGCCAAATCGCCCTGAGTACCGTCGTCTTTTCTGTCATGGAATACGCGGTAAGCATCGGTATATTCTGCGCCGATGGCATTTCCGGCATCAACGGCATACAGTTTGCCGCTTTCATCCACCCAGAAATAGGGAGCTGTGTAGGTATAATCTGTTACAACACCGTTGACATCTGTTGTTGCCTCTTCTGATGTTGCCATCATAGTGTAGGTTTTGCCTCCGTCGGTTTTGGTCACGGAATTCCACTCGAGGATGGTCTCAATGATATCCTCGGAGACAGAGAAGCTTGACTGTACCGTATCGCCGTTAACGACAGATTCTGCACCGTTGGCAACGGTAAGAGTTGCAGAAGTAGGTGTTTTGGAAATAGTCAGGGTAGCGGTTCGGGTATAGACATAGTCAGCACCCTGGCTGATACGGCATCGGAATTGTCTGCCGTCCATTTCGGCTGTTACATTCTCCACGGTAAGTACAGATGTGTTGCTTCCCGAAATTTTTGTCCAGCTCTCGCCGTCATTATACTGCCATTCATAGAAAATGGTCTTGTTGCTGTCGGAAGCAATTTGTGTAGAAAAGGTAGCGTTAAGTCCCTTGGCAGCCGAGGTGTCCTTGGGCTGCTCGGCAATACTGAATTTGCCGTCGCTTCCAAGAGTTGTGCCGACTACCGGTGCGGTCTCGAGGCTTCGAACACCGTAAGCGTTGGCAGCAACCACACGGAAATAGTAGGTAGTGCCGGCATTAAGCTCGCTGACCGTATAGCTGATTTTACCGTTAGAATCCGCTGTAGTAGAGGGAATCGGGTCAAGCGGAAGCCATGTATCCTGGTCACGGCTTATATAGACCTCAAACATAGCCGCATCATTTTCAGCCTTCCATTCCAGAGCGACGGAATTATCTGTAATATCGGTTACTGTCAGCTCCTTGGGAAGGGAAGGTGCCTGCTTTACGTTGGAGGTAATATAGCCGACAACAATAACATCTTCACCATTGAGCTTGGTATTGGAAATACCGAACTGCCAGTTGAAGGCATATCCTGTCACGCCTGCCGGAAGATTGTCAACAGCACCGGTATATGTAGCGCCGGTCATATTGCTATATACACCGCCGGCACTGAAGTGCGAACCCTGTTGCACACCGACAACCACATCGTTGCCGGCTGCGCCGCCGCCGAATCCGACTTCCAGATTTTGCTCAACGCCAACGGCAAAGCTGTTCTCTTCGCTGTTTGAAGCGGTCTGGCTGATGGTAGTGAGAGAGCCGCTGTTTGCACCTGCGTTGGTGAGAAGCTGCACATCGCCGATGGATGTCCACTTACCCTTTGGAGCTATCGTGTAGGAGGAAGGATCTCCCGGTGTGCTTGTGAGAATATTGCCACGGATAGGCTCAAGCCCTTCTGTTCTCTCGGCAATAGCATCATAAGTCTCAACAGGCACGATGACCGTTGCCGGAATCATTGGCTCTTCGATAACAAACGGACCCTTTGTGCCATCGGGCCAGGTGGCATTGTAGTAGTAGCGGTGATAAGGAACGGTATACATAATTACATAGTCATCACCGGCATCACCGGAGCGTTCCACACTGGTTTCTACCTCGGTGGAGGTCATATGCTCGTAATCCGTTGTGACGGAAATATCAAACTCAACTTCCGACGCAGCACCTAAGGATGTTTCCGCAGAGGTGAACATACCCAAAGATGCGCCAACGCTGACCGTTGAGCCCTCCATAGAGCCTTCCACCTTGCCATAGGCGGTAGCACCGTTGTTTAAATAATTATCGTGGACATCCGCAACATCGGCAAAGTAAGGTGCCGACTGAAGGATTGCCTGTACCTCAGGCTTTGTGTAGTAGCTTGATGTGCCGACATATTCAAGAAGTACGCCGTCATTGTCCACATCGGGGCAGGCAACGGAAACAAATACAGAAGCGCGTGATTTATCGGTTTTGTTTATGTAGCTGCGTCCCTGGTTGATGATGCCTTCGCACTGAGCACAGATCTTATCGTCATACTCTGCTACATAGCTCATATAGTACCAGTAGCAGTCATCGTCTTCCTGTTTACAGCCGATAATGGCGATAAACTGCTCTGCACCTTCATCATTGCCGATGAAGTTTCCGACCACAACATCTGAGACCCAGTGATCGGTCTTGTCTTCGCCTTCGTCGGCATTATTCTTCTGATTTTTGATGGTGTCCAGATACTTGCCTGTTCCGGTAAAGCCTCTGGTGCTCGGATCAAAGGTAAAGAGCTCTGCAAAGAAAAGGCAGGTTGGAGCATCTGAACCGACGCCGTCAAGATCTGCAACCGCGAGAGCTACCGGCGGGAAATAGCGGATAGATCTGCTGCTGCCGTTGCGCAGAATATCGTCTCCGTCATATTCATCCAACTCGATCTGGAAGGGTTTGCCAACACTGTAGTTTTTAGAGCCGTGTTCGTATTTAACGTGTATAAGAGCGCCAACGCTCCAATCCTCGCCGTCTGTTTCGGATGCAGCACCAAGGCGACCGCCGATGAGAAGGTCCATACAGGCGTTGCCGTCAATATCCGCAACGGTAGCGTTTGCCGCACGAAAAACCTGGGGTTTACTTGTGTCGCCCTGCAGGTCATCGGTTCGCAGGGGCACTTCTAAATCCATGGTAAACTCTTCGGAAGAAATATAGCTGTCGGAAGAGTTTGCACCGTAGACATATGCATGGGGATTCTGCTGCTGAGCATTGATACAGCTGCTGTCATTATCAACAGGCATAGAAACCGTGATAACAAGATCATCGGTATAATCCTTCTTAAGATCGCCTGCAGCCAAAGCTACAATAGCGGCACGCATAACTCCGCCGTCAGTGCTGTCAGCAGTCTTCTTGGCAGAAATGTTCTGATCCTTCAGAATCTCGGAAGCACCTATGGTCTTCCAAAGGCTCAGGGAATCACCTCTGGAGCCGGTATCGTAGATTCTGACCTCGTTTGTGCCGTAATAAACGGCAATTTCGTCGATTCCGTCGCCGTCAAAGTCGCCGGCGGCTACTTCAAAGAGCGCATCAAAAATGGGATTGTAGATGCTGCCGGCTTCGTCCAGTGCCGGAATCTTACCTAAGACAACATTTCTTACAACAGATTCTGAGTATTTGCCGTCGGACTCAACAAACCTGACGATTTCAAGACAAGCTGTAAAATCCGCACGCTTCTCACTGGATTTTACATAGAGCTGAGCCACTCTGTCCTCTTTGCCGCTGACAGAGCGGAAGGCCACCGATGTTTCGTAAGTGCGGAGCAGGTGGCTGTTCTTGCTCTCAATGCCGCTGCCGATAACAGAGGCCTCGCCGCCGGTCTGACCGTTGGTATAGCCGTTACCTTCGTTGAGGTGTGCCCAGTCGCCGTTGCGGTACTGACCGTAGAGCTTGTAAGCACCGATGCTTCCGTAACCGTTCCAGCTGGAGTGATTCAGGTTGAGATTATCTCGGAGAACCCAGCCGTAGTGGCTTGAGCCGTTATAGTTGAGATAAAGCTCGTTTTTTACATTCATTGTGCTGTTGCCGGGACCTATGTAGGACTCGTCGGTTGTTTCAAGACCAAGGTCGAAGCCGAGAGCCTCATAGTCCGCGCGGCTCATCTCTCCCTTTTCGGAAGAGCCGGCCGCTTCTGCAATCGTCATAGGACCTGTGGGAAGCAACGAAAAAACCATCAGTACACTCAAAGCCATTGACAAAATTCTTTTAAATTTCATACGTTTTCCTCCTCGTTTTATATTGACAGCACATTTATGTTCTCCAATTTGTCAAGCATAGCCTGTATAAGCTGTTCTGCACTTTGCTTAAAGTCAAACTGCGAAACAAACTCTATGGTTTCGTTTATTTTTTCCTCCGAAACCTTATACAGTGAAAATGTTGTTTTAAGAAATGCTCTTATTTTTTCATCCATTGTAAACCACATATTACACGGCACCGTCATAAAACCACGCATTATTCCGCCGGAAGCAATTTCAAGCATATAGAAGTCCTTGGTTTCGAGCTCGGGCAGATGCTCCTTAAAAATATACTCCAGCTTACCTGTGATTGTTTCCTGAATAATCTCAGTTGTATTCGGAAGCGAATATGCCATTGCATAAAGCTCTCTGAGATGCTCACTTGATTCCACTATATGCAGCTGCAATGCGGTTTCTGCTGCATAAAATAAAATCTTATCATTTGTTTTTTTCAATATCAGCTTCGCAGCTGCTGAAAACTGTTCTTCAAGCACGTACTTTACAAGTACTGCAAGTATGTTTTCTTTGCTTCCGAAAATACGGATAAGGGTCCCCTTGTCAACGCCTGATTCTTCACTTATCAGCAGCAGTGTTGTTGCAGAGTAGCCTCTTGTTAAAAATAACCGGGCCGATGCGACAAGTAATTTTTTTCGCATTTCAGATATTTGTTCATCAGTAAAATGCTTTGCCATTTCTTACCTCCTTACAATCACGATATTATTCAAGTTGATACCAAAACAGTACCGTAGTTTTTGCTATTTTTAATAGTAGCAAAATTTTCCGATTGTGTCAATAGATTAATTATATTTTCATCAAAATGACGATAAGTTTTTTACAACTCCAATTCGTCATCAAGTTCTTTATGCTTTGGTTTGAGATATATTTGTTCTTGTTGTTGCTTTCTATAAGCCTTTAATTTGCGTATAATTGAAGAACGCTCGGCATACAAGTCCTCGTGTAACTCATTGTCGGTTAAGCGTATGCTATCTTTAAAGGTATCTCTCGAAAAGTTGTCTTTATAAGCTGTCTTTAATTCCGTTTTCGCTTCTTGCTCGGCTTGCGGTCTTATCCGCAGCCTTTCCTCTATAAGCTCCATACCGTCCATATCAGCAGTTTGCATATAAAGCTCGTCAAATTTTTGCAAGGCATTTTTAATACCATCCTTGCAGTTATCGGTATGCCTTGCCATTTTAGCAAGTGCTTCTGTAATGTCATATATACGGTCATTTATCTTTGCTATATCCCTGTCATCGGCACAGCCCAATTCATCAAGCAAAATTGATTTTTCGGATTTCAAATCCTCTATCTGTTCGGACAGAGTATTTATTTCCCCCATCAGTTCACTTCGCTTGAAAATCTGCAATTTAGGTATTTTATCAAGCTCTGCTTTGAGCTTCGTGCGTTCTGCAACTTTTTCTTGTAGCTCTGTATATAGTTTCAAATGCTTATCAGACTTACTTTTTAATGCGCTAACCTCTGCCTTTTTAGCAAACTTCCAAAAGCTCGTTGCTTCTATGTTATAGCGATAGCAAATCATATTTTTACGCAAGGTTTCAAAAACCTTTGAAACAGATGCGACTGTATGCTTGACCGTTTCAACAAGTTTAGCATACTGCTTTTTAAGCTCACGGAGCAGTTTGTTATCTGCCTTAATCTGCCTGTTGATTTCGCAACGCTCGGAAGTAACGCCTTTTTGTTCAATTATTCTTGCGGTATCCCCTTCGTGTATGGTAGGCTGTTCGCCAAGTCCAATTCCCATAATACAATTCTTCTATAAAATTCATTCCGCACCTCCACCGCATACACATATTCCGAGAGTATTATTTCTTCTGCTCGGTGCTTAATTGAGTTCATTTTCTGTACCCAAGCCACCTGGTCTGTTGCCTTTAACTGTTCCGTAACACCTTCTTGCTCCGCCATTTTTGACATCATATCTTTTAGGGTGTTATGACAGGTTTAGTCTATCTCTGCAAGGTGCTTTAACAATGTACCTTGTATTAGCATTGTGGAATACAGCCAATTATGATCTTCTTTCAAAAATGTTCTTCTTAAACTTCCGTACTTTTCGATTTGGTATTCCGTTTCATCGGGTACTGTTAAATTCGGTATGTAATAATCTCCTTGCCTTACATACTCAATGCCATTTTTAATAAATTTGTCTTTCATCTTGTTTGCGACCTCCTTTTGTGGTAGAATGTTAAATAGTTATATGATTTAGAAACTTTTAGCGGCTTATATACCACCTTCTTTCTTTGGTATATAACCACTTTTCAATCTACCACAAATGAGCCGTAGCCATATACTGTATTAGGTGTTATGAGATTCACCCTTTACAGTATAACTCCTACTATATACTCATGAAATATTTAAAAGGTGTTTTGATATGAAAAAAATTGTTATCGCGCCCGATTCCTTCAAGGGAACGGCAAGCGCATCCGAGATTTGCGAAATCGGCAAAGCCGCCATTTTGCAGCATATTCCCGATGCTGACATCCGCTCACTTCCGATTGCGGACGGCGGCGAGGGCACTGCGGATTGCTTTCTCTTCGCAATGGGCGGAGAAAAGATCACAAAGCGTGTTTCGGGGCCGCACTTCTCTCCCGTTGACGCAAGCTACGTCATCATCGGCGGTGATTGCGCCATAGTCGAGATCGCATCTGCCGCAGGTCTTCCAATGGCAGGCGAAGGCAACAATCCCGCAAAAAGCACGTCATACGGAGTCGGCGAATTGATTTCCGATGCGATCTCCCGCGGAATCAAAAAGCTTGTCCTCGCGCTCGGCGGAAGCTGCACGAATGACGGCGCCTGCGGAATCGCCGCGGCACTCGGGGCGAGATTCATTGACGAGGACGGTGAGGATTTCGTCCCCGTCGGCGGAACTCTTGACCGAATAGAAAGAATTGATATTGCGGCACTTCAAAAGAAGCTTGAGGGCATCGAGGTCGTCGCGATGTGTGATATAGATAACCCGCTCTACGGCGAGCGCGGCGCGGCATATGTCTTTGCTCCGCAGAAAGGTGCGGATGAAGAGACAGTGCGCCTTCTTGACCGAAATCTCATCGAATTTGCGGAAACAGTCCGCGATTCGCTCGATCTTGATATCGCATCTCTTCCGGGTGCGGGCGCGGCAGGCGGCGCAGGTGCAGGCGCTGTTGCTTTTCTCGGTGCGAAGCTCTGCAGCGGAATTGAAACGGTGCTTGACCTTTGCGGTTTTGAAAAGCTCGCCGCGGATGCAGACTTCGTTATAACCGGCGAAGGCAGGATCGACGGACAAACAACGGGCGGAAAAGCCATTTCGGGAATCGCACTCCGCGCAAAGAAGCTCGGAATCCCCGTCGCCGTCATTGCAGGTGATATCGGAGACAACATCGACCCGCTCTATGATATGGGTGTTTCCTTCGTCCTTAGCACCAACCGCGTCGCAAAGCCCTTCTCCGAAACCAAGCACCGCGCAAAGGACGACCTTTCTCTCACATTTGATACCCTTGCAAGAATGATAAAGGTTGTTGAAAACCAAAACAAAAGATGATATAATAACAAACAGCCGCAGACAGTTTTTGCGGCTGACATACGGAGGCGTAGCTCAGTCGGTCAGAGCGCTTGCTTCACATGCAAGAAGTCGTGGGTTCGATCCCCTCCGTCTCTACCATACCAAAAGCGCACCAACATTTTGTTGGTGCGCTCAGACTGTCGAAAAGGGCGCGAGAACACAAGCGGAGAAAATTTAAGGGCCGGAGCTTTGAGAGCCCGCAACTTTCTGCGTGTGAATTTAAATATTACAAAATCCCTTGAAACATCGAGTTTCAAGGGATTTTTCGCTTGTTTTGCCCGAATGTCACCTCTCGGAGTATACACATACACCATCGGGTTCCATTCTGCCAATCTCGCACCTCTTTGGACAGTCTCACAGCACGTCGATAGGTTTATCGACATGCTAAGCGCACCAACATTTTGTTGGTGCGCTTTTTCTTATTTTATTCCCAAAGAGGTGTATGTGAGGTTTCTCAGGTGGGGGTGGATTTCGCGGTAGGCAGGGCGGCAGTTTGCCACATGGGTTGTCCATACCACTGAAATTTTGTTTTCCGTATCTATCATTGAATATGATGCCGCCATTCCATCCCATCCGAATTCGCCGAGCGGCGCCTGCGTTTCGGCATCAACCTTATCTATGAGTGTTCGGACGCCGAGACCATAGCCATAGCCTGGCTTTGCGCGGGAGAAATCTCTCTGCTCGCGCGGAAGCTGATGATTCACCTTAAGCATTTCTATGCTTTCCGGATCCAGCACCTTATATCCGTCCGACGCGCATCCTCCGTTTGCAAGAGCGGATGTAAACTTCATATAGCTGTCATTCGTTCCGAAAAGACCTCCTCCGCCACTTTCATAGTAATCCGTCCTCGGCGGCGGAACGATGTTGGAGATCTTCACCGAATATGAAGCGGGTTCAAATTCATACAACGGCGGTGTGCGCTTTTTCTGCTCCTCCGTCGGAAAAAACGTCATATCTTCCATCCCGAGCGGCTCGAACAAATTCTTTTTGAGATACTCGCCGAGGCGCATATCCGACGCAACCTCAACAATTGCACCGAGAACATCATGAGACCAGCTATAAAACCAATCTTCTCCCGGTTCGAAAGCGAGCGTATCCATTCCGAGCGCATCGGCTATCTCGCGCGTTGTTGAGTTCTTATCTGCCAATTTCGCCGCAATATTCGGCTTATCCTTTCCGTAGGTTAATCCGCTCCTCATTGAAAGCAGATGGCGGATTGTCATCACGTTTTTTGCAGGTGTGATCACTCCATCCTTCTCAACCCGCAGATTTTCATATGCGGGAAGATATCTGCTTACGGGATCATCAATATTGAGAAGTCCTCTTTCCTGAAGGCGCATAACCGATGTTACCGTCAGAAGCTTTGACATTGAATATAATCCATAGATTGTTTTTTCCCCGTAAGGAAGATCTCCGAACGAATGACGGAAGACTCTTTCACGTCCATACGAGACGGAAAGCTCGCCAAACGGAATCCCATATAATCCGGAGAGCATATTATGATATTTCTCAAGTCTTGAAAAATCCATTTTCCTCACCTTCCCGTTTTATTTGATATTTTTCGCGCAGAAGGGGCAATCCGGCTTTTTGCAAAGGAGCGCAAATTCATCCTCGCGGATCATTTCGGATGTTATGTCATAAAGCTCTGAAAGCTCCATCTTATAGAACGTCGCAAGGCCGAAGGGTACGGTTTCCACATGCAATCCGCGCTTTGTTGCCTCGCGGTAATAGTCGTTATCAAAACCGCTATAGAAGTTGCGGCAGCCGAAGAGATGCTTTTCAATCATCGCATTGCGTCTTCTTCCCGCTTCATCAACATACTGAACGATTCCCTCCTCGGTGTAGCTTACGCCAGCCATTGTTTCAACATAATGGAGGAACGTGTTTGAACCGGGATGGCAACCGAGGAAAACAACCTTACCGTTTTGCTTCAATGCTTTTCCGAGCGGAGATGTTTCGCCCGTCGGTGCATCGAGAAGTCCATGCCCCGCGACAATGCTTTCGGCATTCTTGCCCATAGCTACCCATTCGTGTGTTGCATGGCCCGAGCGGAATGAATCCTCCCTCTTGAGCATTGCTTTCGGAAGAAGCCCCGTTCTGACCGTCTTATCACGCAGAGCTCCATCCTTTCTCGTGTCATACGGGCGGAAGAGATAGCCTTTGCTGACGCTTCCGTCAAACATCAGGTAAGGATTCGTAAATGCGGGAGCGAGGAATGTTCCCTCCTCACCGAGCACTTCGCGGACAGCCTCAAGAAGCGCATCCGCTCCGCCTTCAAGATAACCCATACCCGAAATACCGGAATGGATGACGAGAGTATCTCCCTTTTTTATGCCGAGCTTTTTAATTGCATCCACAAGTCCTTCTTTTGTGAGCGGATTCTTTGCCTGCATATTGAGATATCCGTATTCCGCGAACATAATGCTTCTGTGGAGCCATGTCTTGATTTCCGATTCGGTCAATATAAAGCCTCTGTCCCACTCAGCTTCATCCATTGCGGTGCGGAGTGTTTTCACTCCGTCCATTTTCGAGAATACTTCCGCAAACTTGGTATAGAGCATTCCTCCGAAGCCCATGATTTTTCTTTCCTTCGGAATCTCGGGCATATCATGCGGGAAGCCGCGCATTGCGCGGGAGAAGACGAAATTCTCGCAATAGTCATACCACGGAGTCTCCGAGGTCTTTTCGGGAGCGGCGGGAATCTCTGACGGAAGAACGACCTTTTCCGCCGCCGCGTTTATTTCATCCGCATTTCCCCAAAGCGCAAGATTCTTTATCTTGCATACCTCGCGGTTTCTGAGAAATTCCATTCTTGCCTTCGCATCGCTTCCGGGGCGGATTTCTCTTGCCGCCTCTGCCTTTAAGATTTCATTTGCTTTTTCCACTGCGCCCGGAAGAATTTCGCTGACTTCCTCTTCCGTAAGCGATGCCATCGCGCGAATCCATTCCGCGCTGTATGCAAAGTTTGCGGGAGACATGGAAAGATCTATAATGCTCTCATCCTGCGAAGAATTATGATGATAGCCATAGGGAGCATGTGAAATCCAGACGGTCGGCATACCGATGGTGCTGTCTCCGAAGAAGGTGTCGTCGCCCATTCCGTGGTCGCGCTTGAGAATTGTTATCTCAGGGTAATTCTTTTTGAAATTTGCATCCGTATTGTCAAGAAGGATATTCCCCGCAAATCCGGGAATATCGGATGCTTCTTTTGAAGAAAACATATGATGGACAACCTTATCCTTTGTTGATGTGAATCCATCCATATTTATCGCGCCGATCGCTCTTTTTGACAAATCGCCGCCGAAATGCTCACAAACGGCTGACATACCGTAAAGCTCCGATGCGAACACAACTCGCACACTGTATTTAAGGTCAATTTTCCCTTTTTCCGAAAGCTCGCGAAGCGCCTTGAGTATTCCGATCGAAGCGACAACGCCGTTTGAATCATCATTGATGAGCGGCTCGCAGGTATGCGCCACCACCCATATTTCGCGCTTGTCCTTTCCCGGGAGGAGCGCAGTTACCGCGGGAAGCTTTGATTCATAGCGCTTTGCATCCGAGAAGATATGCGCTTTCACTCCGCCGTTTGAAGCCGCCTGACGAAGCGTTCTTCCGTCCTTCTCGTTTATCTGGAATGAAATGAACTCGCGGTCATCCGCGTTTATATGCCAGACGCCATATTCCGTTGCTCCGTTTGCCCAGAAAAGGCATTGGGGATTGACGTTTGGATTTTCGGAATAATCGGAAACCCAGCCTATCGCGCCGAGATCAAGAAGCATACGCATAGGCGCGCAGCTCGGCTTTGTTCCCGGATCGAGAAGAACAAGAGCACCCTTGACATCCGCTCCCATTTTCATTTGCGACTCGGTGATGATATTAACATCAAGTCCTTCCGGAGGAGTTGCGACGGAATGCTTGACCGCATGGAGCGGTTCGCGCTCATAATCTGCTATGACGGGATTTGCAAGTCCCGGAATGCTTGTAAGTATCTCAAGGCTCATCTTGCTGACATCCCAACCTATTGCCATGCATTTATCCTGATAGCAGGTTTTTCCGTCTGCAGGAAATTCGAGATACTCAGCCGCAAAGCCCTCCTTCACAAGAAGATCATATATGTATCTTGCCGCTTTTTTGATGCCGGGATAAGTTTGCTTTCTTTCATGGCGATAGATATTTAACGTATGCTCGAGAAACCACTTTTCGTCAAACATCGCTTCAAAAGTTTTCATATAATCTTTCATAACTTTAATCCTTCTTTGCTGTATTATATTGCATGCGGAAGTCAAGTTCTTTCGGAAGATCGATGCCCGCATCTCCACGTTTTTCACGGATGGTTTCCCACAATTCAGAGGTTATGACTTCTCCCTCTCTTATATCGGGAACTGTTATATATTTGCCGCCGTTTACAATGATTTTTTCAGCCTCTTCGAGCTCTCCGATCCTTGTCAGCGCATATGCATAAAGGAGCTTGCAGCGGTTATTGTTTTTTACGTTTTCTGCCGCAGACCTGTATAACTCGACGGTCTTTTCAGACATCTTCGTTTCATAGAGACAACGGAAAACTGCTTTTGCAAGCGAGATATCATCATTTCTGTTATTAAAGGCATAAAGCATATGGCTTACATAATCTTCCTCGCGCCCTTCAAGCTTTCCTATTATTGCAAGGACAAAATGCGCCCAGGCGGAATCACTGAGCTCTGTTGATTTTTCAAGAAGCGGTTTTGCCGCGCGGAGATTTCCCTTTGCCGTTTCCGCGGCACCGAGAAGATAATACGCATACCAGTTATCCCGGTCTTTTCCTTCCGTCGCCTCATAGAGAAGCTCCGTCCAATCCTCCTGAATCTGATATGAAGGAGGAACATCCTTCGGGTTATGCTCTCCCACCGTTTTATCATTGAGAAGCGAAATCCATGTTTCCTGCAGCTCATCGGTTCCTGCAAAATCAAGATGCGCACACATCATATCCCGCTCCTCCGCCTTTTCGCGGCGAAGCATCTCAAGGCTTGCCCAGCCTTCATTTTTAAATATACTCTTTGCGGAAGCCTTTGCCATATCGCGAGTTTCCGCAAGAACATTTTCAAGGCTTTCCTTGGTTATGCTCTTCGCAAAGATTCCTTCGACCTCGCGCCTTGCCTCTTTCCAGTCACCGTGTACCTTTTCCTTATCTGCCTGCATCGCGCCATAGGTTTCGACCCATTCCCAGACCGTTCTCGGAGGCATCGGGAGGCATTCAAGCTGCGTTCGCGCAAGACCTATCTGAATCTCGTTGTAGCTTCCGTCCTCCCCGTCTGCAGTGAGGAAATTCTGCCAACGGCGTCCACCCTGCGAATCGCCCCAGACGAAGAGCTTTCTTCCGCGGAGGATATCCGTGGATGATGTCGCAAGCCCATAGCCGTCACGGTCAAGCTGGCATATATATTTAAGGCTTTCCTTCTGCGTTTTCCAGAAATAATCGTGGGCAGTTTTGCTGTTGAGCGGATATGTGACATCAGCGCCGTTATAATAAGGAATGCTCTCAACATAATATGCACCGTTTTTGGAAACATAGGTTTCTTCCGCGGGAACTATGACACGGGCGCCCTCTTCCTGCACCGTCGCAATATTGCTCCACCAATACATCGGCGCGGTATCCTCATTCGGGTTTGTGATGCGCGTTCTTACATATAAAACCTCTGAACCCGAAGGAAGAAAAATATCCATCTGCGCAATGCAACGGCGGATGCGCTCAAACCAATAGAAGCGGAGAACGGGTGTTCCGTCCGAAAGCTTTGTTTCCGCTGTGTTTACAAGCGAACAGGTCATCGGGCTATGGCCGAGAAATCCCATATTCCATTCAACGCCGCCCGAAGTCCATGCGTTTCTTACCGCAAGGTTGCAGGGACGGATGACACTGTTTCGGAAAAGAAGCTCTTTACCTGTTCTTTTATCGACCAGTGACCACATTTTTCCGCCGAGAGCCGGAATGAACATTGCTTTCAGGTTCTCATTTTCAAGATATGCCACATCATATTCCGTGTCCCTGAGCTCTCTGCCATACATATTCTGCTCTCTATACGGAAAAGCATCATATACTTTGCCATAGTTGAAGAACATTTCTTCATCTTCCGGAAAATATCCAAGAGTCTTTTTCCCTCTGTTGTTGATATTCAGCGTCAGAAGCGGCAGTGAGCTTTCGCCACCGAAATCCGCGGACGGTATTGTAATCTTTTTGAATTCAAGCGTAGACATAGGCCATTCTCCTTTTTGTACCTGTCAGAAAGTATATCATCATATCTTCAAAAGCTCAATATTTATTTCAGCAAAAAGAGCCGCTCAAGCGACTCCTTTTAAGCTTTACTCATACATATCATCATCGGAAACCGTTTCATAATACCAGTCATCTCCGCTGTTTACGCAAACCCGGGCGCTTCCGACCTCGTGGGAAACGAGCGTATCGGCAAGCCTCTTCCCGAAGAACATGAAGTTTTCAACCTCATTTTTATAATGCTGTCTGTAGGTAGCGCGATGATATGCACCGTCGTTATTCGGCACAAACACTGCAACGGGATTGAGAGTCTTTATAAATTCAGGGCTGATGTCATACTGGAAATGATGGTTTCCGAAATACCAGTCGCACGAGAGCTCATCGCTTCTTTTCGCCTTGATCATATCGCTCATATATCTTTCAAGGCAGAAAGCATAGTTATCCGCGGCATGGAAATAGCGGAAGCCTTTATAATCGAGCATAAATGAAATTGAAGTCGCGTTCTCATAATTATGCTCATCTATCCGATAGTAGGGCTTATTGTATACCTCGCCCTTCTTTCCGTCTTCCGTGTAGCGACTGTTGGTTATGAGAACCTTTGCGCCGCCGAGATCCCAGATCTTATCGAGCTCGTCATAATAACAGACCATGGAAGAATCGATATATCCGAAATCCTTAAGATATGCATATCGCGCCTCGGGGCTTTTCGTGATAAGCTCCTCAACCTTTTTCTCATCAGGCTTTCGGATGCCGTTCATCTCAAGTATATCATCCTTCTTTCCCCAGTGATCCTTATGAAAATGCGTCAGTATATAATAATCAAGCTTTATATTATGCTTTCTGAGAAATGGGATGATCCTCTCCTCTGCAGTCGAATCATATCCCGAATCAATGAGAAGATATTTGCCGTTCGGCAATCTCATAAGTGTTGAATTTGCTTTATCAACACTAAAATTGATGAATTCAAGCTCTGATTCAGGAGTTTCTTTGATGATTTCAAGCTCCTGCGAAAGAACCTTTCCATCCTCGAGATGATATTTCAATATATGCTTTCCCTCCGAAAGCTTTGAAACCGCGCCCTCATCAAGATAAATCTTGAGCATAGCCTCGGTATATGCCGTTTTGCCGAGAGGCTCCGCCTTGAAGGGAAGCTCTTCACCGCTCTCCGTCGTAACCTTAAGAAACTCACTTTTCCAGTTTTTGATCGTTGCAAGCGGCGTCTTGAGATTATCGAGGAAGAGCTTTGCATTTTTCGGTGAAATTGTATATTCAAGCGCTTCTTCATTCTCCTTGCATTCCGCACCGTAGATATAGAGCGGGAGAATATAATGCGGAAGCTGACGGAGCGCATGCTGGAAGCGTACCTTGTTTACACCCTTTTTGAGATATATCGGAAGCGAAAGCTTTTGCTTTCCGCTGAGAAGACCGCAATTACTTGTGACCGTTTCTCCGTCCTCATATGTAATCATCACTCTTGTTGTTATCTCATAGCTGTCATGGGAATAATCAACGCTCAGAGTATGATATCCCGCCTCCTCCACATCGACTTCAAGCATAAAATAATCGCCCGTGGACTGAAGAAGAAGCGCATCCGCGACTCCGATCGCATTCGTTTCGCAGATACCGTTTTCCTTTACAAACTCATCGCGAAGTCTGTGCTTTTCGGGGACTTCAAGTGCGCGGCAAAGTATTGCCGAAAGCTCGGCGCGGGTGACTTCACCCGAAGGCTTTGCAGTTCCGTCACTGCAACCTGTGATGATTCCTTTCGATGTCGCAAGCGAAAAATACGGTTTCATCGCCTCTGAGATATCTGCATTATCCGAATATGCATTTATGATGAGATAAGGGTTTGCAATCTCCGCTTCGGAATCATATCCCATCGCCTTTATTATCATAAAGACCGTTTCTTCGCGAGTCAGCTCTTCATCGGGCGAGAGATTGCCCGTTGCAAGCCAGGATGCAGGGAAAATGCTTTCGGTTGCACCAATATACGGAGCAAACCACGCATCCGAAGCGACATCCTTAAACTTTACGATTGCAGGCTTTCCCGCCGCTTTATTCATAAACTTCGCAAAGACCTTGATCGCCTCTGCCCGCGTTATCGGATTTTCAGGCTTGAATGTCCCATCCGGGTAGCCGTCAAGAAAGCCAGATTCGTTGCAGGCAATAATAGCCGAATATGCCCAATGCGTTTTTGCGACATCCGGATATGGATCCGCAACCGCAAAGCTTACGTTTGGAAGTATCGAAGTCATCATAACCAAAGCCATCAATGCACATATTATTCTTTTATGCATCATTTATCCCTTTCTTTTTTCTTCAAGGGCAGAGATTTACTCTGCCCTTGTTATGTGGTATTTACTTTACGAAATCGAGGATTCTCTGA